>CAYVME010000053.1:0-1547 GCA_964452415.1 uncultured Bdellovibrionales bacterium | reverse complement strand
AGGAAAGGGGTCGGGAAAACCTGGGTTTTCCCGTGGCGGAATTATTCAAACCGAGGGGTTTGAAAGAGTGCGGAGCACGACGCATTGGGCCAAAAAGAAAAATGGTCTCACATTGTTAATCTATGTGTGTAAGCTATGCGATTGATTTTATTCTTTTGATTTAATTATAATCCTATGCGAGATTATGCAAAAACTGGAGGCAAAGAGGGAAGGCCAGGATATCGAACCCAAGCTTCTTTCATGGGAAAGGTGTTTGCTGTGGTGGCAAAAATTCCAAAAGGAAAAACATTGACATATAAACAAGTGGCTGAAAAAATTGGCAACCCATTGGCCTGTCGCGCCGTGGGAACTGCGCTTAGCAAAAACAATAACCCAAAAATTCCATGTCATCGAGTCATTAGGAGTGATGGAAAAATTGGTGGATACAATCGCGGAAGTGAATTAAAGAAGGAGATGCTTAGAAAAGAAGGTGCTATTAAGTAGCGAAAAATTAAAAAAGATTTTTAATATGTATTATTTGTATATTCTCAAATGTGCTGACGGAACTTTATATGCAGGGATTACGACCGACCTGAAAAGACGAGAAAACGAGCATAATTACTCCACTAAAGGCGCAAAATATACTTCAGCTCGTCGCCCGGTGAAAATTGTGTTTTCAAAAGAATTCAAAAATCGCTCAGGAGCTTCCAGGGAAGAAGCCAGGATTAAAAAATTATCCAGAATTGAGAAAATGAGGATGATAGAAAATACTTTACCAGAAAAATTAAGTTGTAAGGATTTTCAAAAAGAAATTAGGAAATCGAAAAATCCAAAAAAAGCCAAGGTTTTGGCTGGATTTTTCAAAACTGGCAAGGGGCAATATGGAGAAGGTGACAAATTTTTGGGTGTGACAGTGCCTCAGGTGAGAACATTGATCAGGAAATTTTCTGAAATGTCGCTTTCTGAAATTGTTGAGCTTTTGCAATCAGAATTTCACGAGGAAAGATTGTCTGCTTTGTTAATAATGGTTGCTCAATATAAGGCAGGAAATGAAAAAGAAAAAACTCGGATTTTCAAGACATATCTTGCAAACACAAAAAAAATTAACAGTTGGGACTTGGTTGATCTCAGTGCTGATCACATTGTCGGAGCACATTTGAGCAATAAATCAAAAAAGATTTTATTTGAACTTGCAAAATCAAATTTGCTTTGGGAAAGAAGAATCGCAATGTTGGCAACATTCTTTGAAATCAAGCAGGGTAAATGTGAAACTGCTCTTTTGATTGCTCAAGAGTTGCTTGGTGATAAGGAAGATTTGATGCACAAGGCAGTTGGCTGGATGCTTAGAGAAGCCGGGAAAAGGTGCAGTGAAGCCAAAGAGGAGGAATTTTTGCAAAAAAATCTTGGCAAAATGTCCCGTACAACTCTTCGCTATGCCATTGAGAGATTCGATGAGAAGAAGCGACAAGGATATCTAAAGCAAAAAGTGTAGACTCGGGTTTACGCTTACGCAATTGCTTGACCATTTTCCTTTTTGGCACGCTTTTGGATGAATGCCCAATATCCAA
>CAYVME010000052.1:0-1634 GCA_964452415.1 uncultured Bdellovibrionales bacterium | reverse complement strand
AACCTGGCAAGAGAAACTATGTTTCTTTGGTTGCGCCAATTGTTATGATGGCAGTGTTTACCTTTGGATTTTATGAGTTTGCAAAATTTAGCAGCGGTATGGAAGCTGAAGCAGCAGGAAAACCAGTAAGTCAGCAAGTCATGCAAAAGGCTAGTGCTTTCATTGCTCAAGGAGCGCTTAAAATTAATTTTGACGAAGGAAATCCAAAAGTATTCTTAGTTGCAAACTCAATCGATCCGACATTGGCAAAAGTTGATGGAAGTTCAACACTTTCAGATAACTCAATGATCATAGGATCAAAAGAGGCAGCTATGATGAAAGAAGAGAAACTTATTCAAAAACCAGGGGATGTTTTGAAAGATTTCTTTGGAATTCCTACTATGAAAGTTGCTGGAATAGCGGAAGCAACTGGAACAGAGCTTGATGAATTGCATGTTGTAAACAAAAATACCTTTGCAAATCTGACAACTTCAGCCGATGTAAGAGCTGCACTTAATGGAAAAGAAGCTAAGCTTTTCTATATGGTATCTGGAGAAAATATTCCAGAAAAATTGCAAAATAATATTGCTAGTGATTCATTTGGAATAATCACGCTTGGAGCAAAGAAATATCAGCCGATTTACATCGGATCTGCTGAAGCCAAGGTGATGATTGCTGAAAAACTGTTTCAAAAAGAGGGAGATCGCATCGATAATTTCTTTGGAAACAATGTGATTGTTGTTGGAATCTTGCCTGAAACAAAAACAATTCTCGACAATTTTCATTTTGTGGGAGCTGACTTTCAAATTAAAAAATAATCAATAAATTATCAAAAATATGAATGATAAAAAATCATTGTTCGTGTTGGCGGTTGTTGTTGCATTGGCGATTGGAGGTTGGTATGTTTTCGGCAAGAGTGGTGATACTAACTCAAAATCTTCTGTAAAAACTCAGTTAAATCAAGGGGAAAGCATTAAGCTTTCCTCGGCGCCAAGCGGTGCTTATACGCCAAAGGAGATAAGGGTTAAAGCTGGAACAAAAGTAAAAATTGAGGCAGATACTGAAACCCTTACTGGTGGAATGGATACGGTAATCATTGACGGTTACAATGTTCGCAAAGTAATTGCTCCCGGGGACAATATAGTGGAATTTGTTGCAGACAAAACTGGAACATTCAAAATGTATTGTGCTAATGGAATGGGTAATGGGAAGTTGATAGTTGAGTAGATGGCGGTCACTTGGAGGTGGATTTGTTTCCACCTCCAAGATAAAAAATAAATCTATGGCTAAGTCATTATTTTCTAATGATGGTCATGCAAAATTGTGAGTGTATTCATTCTTGCATCATTAATTACAGCATTTATTGCAGGTGTGGCAGCATTGTTTGCTCCCTGCTGTATTTCTGTGCTTTTACCATCTTATCTCGGCTCAATTTTTCGGGAGCGGTACAAGGTGGTTGCAATGACATTTATTTATTTTTTGGGAGTGCTGACAGTGTTTTTGCCAATTGGTTTGGGATTTGCATATCTGGCGCAGTTTTTTAAGGATTATCATGGCATGGTTTATTTCCTAGGTGGATCCTTCATGGCAATTCTGGGAATGATGGTGCTTACGAATAACGGATTTTCATTGCCATTTTCCGTGCATCCTCAACT
>CAYVME010000051.1:0-1872 GCA_964452415.1 uncultured Bdellovibrionales bacterium | reverse complement strand
AAAGATTCTGCTTCATCTTAGAAACTGTAGCTTTGCTGAGTGTGATTGCACGCACGATATCATATGGGTCAGATTTCATCAGCACGATACTTGCTGTTTCAATTGCAACGTCAGTGCCAGCACCGATTGCAATTCCAATGTTTGATTGCGCAAGAGCCGGCGCGTCGTTCACACCGTCGCCAACCATGGCCACAAACTTACCCTCATCTTGAAGTCTTTTCACATAGCTAGCCTTGTCTTCAGGAAGAACTTCGGAAAATATTCTCGTGATGCCAAGCTCCTTGCCGACCGCCTCAGCAACTTTCTTATTATCTCCTGTGATCATAGCTACCTCTATACCTAAATTAGTAAGCTCAGTGATTGCTTTTTGCGAAGTTAATTTTATAGTGTCTGCAACAGCAACAATACCTGCAACCATTCCATCAATCGCAATAAGGCTGAGTGTTTTCCCTTCTGAAGCATATTTTTGAATCATTTCTTGAGCAAGACCACTATCAACTGATTCGTTTTTTAATAATTGCTCTTTTCCGACCAAAACAACTTTGTTTTCAATTTTAGCTTTAAGACCATATCCAGCGATTGATTCAAAGTTTTCAATATTCTGAAGAGCGATGTTTCTTTTTTCTGTTTCCTGCAAAATGGCTTTCGCAATAGGATGATTTGATTTTGCTTCAAGACTAGCAGTATACCCAAGCACCTGAGCTTCAGTAAAATTATTAAAGGCAGCCACATCTGTCACCACGGGCTTTCCCTCCGTAAGAGTCCCTGTTTTATCCATCACAATTGCAGTAATTTTTGATGCGTTTTCCAGTGTCAACGCGTCTTTGATGAGAATATTTTTCCTTGCCCCAATTCCCGTTCCAACTGCCACCGCTGTCGGAGTCGCAAGACCCAACGCATCAGGACATGCAATCACAACTGCAGAAATTGCGAAAGTCAGTGCCATCATCGCTGTTGCTCCTCCAAAAAAATACCAAGACAAAAAGGTTATGATTCCACTGCTGACCGCCAGCACCACCAGCCAGGCAGCAGCTTTATCTGCAATGCGTTGCCCTGGAGCCTTGGAGTTCTGCGCCGTTTCGACAAGTTTGATTATCTGAGCTAGCACTGTGTCTGATCCGACTTTAGTGGCTTTGAATTGAATAGAACCAGTTTGGTTGACCGAACCAGCCACCACCTTGTCGCCAATTTTTTTGACGACTGGTAGCGACTCACCCGTAATCAATGCTTCGTCAATCGATGTTTCACCATTAGTCACTTCGCCGTCTACTGGAATTTTATCCCCAGGAAAAACAAGCACAATATCCCCCAATACTATTTCAGCGCTTGGAATGGAAATTTCTTTTCCATCTCGAATAACTTTGGCCTGTGGAGGAACCAAATCGAAAAGAGCGCGTAGCGCATCAGAGGTTCCTTTGCGAGAACGCATTTCCATCCAGTGTCCAAACAAAACAAATGTCACTAGCAATGCGGCTGCCTCGTAAAATGTTTCTTCTCCGCCCATGAATGTCAGCAACACACTGAACAAATATGCACTCAGCACGCCTGTTGAAATAAGCACTGACATGTTCAGCTTTTTCGCTTTCAGGGAATAATAAGTGCCCGTAATGAAAATTGAACCAGCCCAAAAAACAATCGGAGTCGTCAGAATGAACAAAATCCAATTGACCGGAATCGGCGCAGGCAGATTTAATCCGAAAAAATTAATACCAACTGGTGAATATAGGAAGATTGGGATGGAAAGCAGAAGCGAAATGAAAAATCTTCGGCGCATGTCAGACTCCATCGCTTTGGCCATCAGAGGGTTGGTCATGGCGGCTTCGTGATCCATGTGGCTCATCTTTGACATGTCATGCCCCGCATGTTCCATGT
>CAYVME010000050.1:0-2245 GCA_964452415.1 uncultured Bdellovibrionales bacterium | reverse complement strand
TTACTACATGAATACCAATCATGAATGCAATTGAAGTGATCCATTGCCAATTACCAAATATCGCGCTCAAACCCCTGCCGGAAATAACAACAAAAATTATGGGCAGAAGCAAGCATGGCAGCATCATTAGCCACATCATTTTAGAATCATGTCCACCATGTCCATTGTTATTATTGTTTTGCATAAATTTTCATTTTAACGATTAATTGCCAAATCCAGGCGTTGGCGAAGCTGATGATAGAGCAGCCTTACATTCTTCAGGTTGATTACTAAATCCACTGCAGATAGTTTTCAGCAAACTTGCGCTGTCACGTCCAGAATCCACCAGCTGCCCATTAACAACCAAACTTGGAGAACCTTGCACGCCATATTTATCATTCAAATCCTTGTAGATATTAAATGGAGATGAGCCACTTGCGACAAAATTATCCGTCAATTTGAATTGCTTGTCAGTAGCAGCAATACATGCTGTATTTTTTGCGCTATCAATCTTGGCGCTTGTCGCAGAGGCAGCTGCATCTCCTCCCTTCACATAGGAAGCCAGATAATCGTTGAATTTAGCAGGCTCTTCTTTCTGTATGCAATATTGATTCAAATTTTCATCAAATTCTTTTTTGCCATGTAAGGTATAATCAACAAACTTCAAGGAGAAATTTATTTTAGATCCCAATTTTTGGATTACTGGCAAAATGCCTTTTTCAGCTTGAACTCCATATGGACATAGACTCATAACAAACAACTCGACTTCTGGCTTATCATTTTTCTGGGAAACCTCTGCTACTGGTGCAGGAGTAGCACTTGCAGGAGCTGAAGATGGACTACCGCCAGATTGCTGATCCAAATCAATAGGATTCAAAAGCAATTTTTTTCCATCCCCAGTAAGATAAGACACGACATTTTGTCCTCCTACTGATACAGTGAACTTATATAAATTGCCTTCTTTAGCAAAATCAGTTATTTTCAAATCAGTCCCAGACTTGACCAGATTATCCTTGATATACTTTTCAGTTTTATCCTTGAGAGCAGCCTCATTATTTGCAGCTGCCTTCTTTGCATATGAAAAACCGTAACTCCCCAAAACCAAAATTATAAATAGTGCAAATGCAAACTTACTTACCCATTTTTTAGAATTTTCTGAACGGGCATGAATTGCTTTTTTCTCATCATGAATTGCATTATTTGACACATATTCGTGTTTCATATCGATCTTTTTTTCTTCAGCTAGCGGTTCATCACTCGCCAATGATTCAAACTCTGATACCTTGCTTTCAATTTCGGACTTGAGTGCTGCATATGATGCCACATCATTGATTTTTCTCTGAGCTTCTTCCAAACTTTCACTGGCGATACCCAGCCTTATTTTGAATCCATCTGAATCGCCATCTCTCAGTCCTGATAAATCTACTTTTGCCTTCAATGCATTCGCCACATCTATTGAATCTTGCGACGACAAGTTGCCGTTTGCCAAAACTTCAAATTCTGAAACTCTTCTTTCCGTTTCCGAAATTAGCCTCAAATATGCTTTTGTATTTTCCTCCTCTTCAATTTTTGCTTGCCGAGAACTTGCTAGTTTTTCTTTGGCAGCTTCCAATCTTGAATTGAAAATTTTCAAATCTTCTTCTGTTAAGCCAGCGGTAGCTATCAATGCCTCCATTTTGTTTATAGTATCCACCAAATCACTCTCATGATCTTTTTCAATTTTTTCCTCATGCTGAATATGGGGAATATTTTTCACACCACTTTGATTCCAACTGCCGTGATTCTTTTTATGCTTTCTTTTTTTCATATGAATTAAATAAGATATTAGACTTATGATTTACTATTGCAATTTTGAAAGTTGTGCGTATATTTCTCCATTATTGATAGCCATTTTTGGATCGTCCAAAACCCAGCGCACAACTCCATCTTTATCAATAATCACATATGAATGGCCAGGGACACCTTCATGCATGGTTGATGGCACAGTTGTAGCGCCGAAATCTTTTGATGCACCGCCCTTATCAAATGCAACATTGATAGTTGCCAAATCTGACATTTTTTCTGTTGCTTGCTGCCAACTGTTTACTGTGTCAGTTACAACCGAGAGAATTACAGTGTCGTCCTGCTTCAAACGCTCATCCTTGTTAAATTCAAGCATCTGATTCCAACAGGCTGGATAACAAGCCAATCCTTCATTGAAGAACAATAGGACTTTTTTTCCTTTTAGGTTGTCATTGGTTATAGTGTTGCCGCTTCTATCACTCAG
>CAYVME010000049.1:0-2527 GCA_964452415.1 uncultured Bdellovibrionales bacterium | reverse complement strand
AGCTTTTGGATATTGAGTATTATCCAAAAGCGTGCCAAAAAGGAAAATAGTCGAGCAATTGCGTAAGCCTTAAACATAACAATTATCCTGTGTGGACAAGGGAGCCTTTTTACCTTACAATATGTCTTATATGGAAGAATCACAAATACCTAAGGAAATCTTTTTTTGGACACTAGTTGTCCTTTTTTGGCTTACTGCAAGCATAATCATCGGCTATGCCTTTGGTTATCGTTTCAATGCCGAAAAAGGAATTTTTATTTATGCTGGCTCCATCACAGTCAAAACGACCCCTCAAGTTGTCGATGTATATATTGATGGAATCTTGATGCCCTCAAAATCATTCAATCGTCTCAACAATTCTTATCACATAGGAGGAATCAAGCCTGGCAATTACCTTTTGGAGATCAAAGCCCCCGGATATCAATCTTGGTCAAAGAAAATCTCAGTTCACAGCGGAATTTCAACTGAATTCTGGAATGTGGTGTTGGCGCAAAATTCATATGCTCGCGAAGACTACAGCTCACCAGGAATTCAAAAATTCTTCATTTCGCCTCGCAAAAATTTGGCAGCTTTTTCCCAGCAAATTGAAAATGAATTTTTTGTCAAAATTTTCGATCCAGGCACACTTGAGATGAATCAGGTTTTTCGTGCAGATGATCACATTTTCACCACTGACAGCAAAGAAAACATTGAATGGTCACCCGAGGCTCATCGCCTAATCATTCCTGCCATCAAAAACAGCGGTGAAAAAAATTACTTTATCACAGAAATAGAAACACAAGAAACAGTCAGTCTCAGAGATTTTGCTCAGCAAGAAAATCTTTCGCATGTGCGTTGGGATCCAAAAAATAAAGATGTTTTGTTCTACATGTCTGAAAACAAGCTGTTTCGTCTTGATTTGAACAACATCGAAAGCAAGCAGATTGTAGCTGAAAACATTTCAAGCTATGATCTCAGCCCAAAAAGCTTGTTCTATTTTCAACTTCCAGAAGGAATCGTATACCAAACAAGTTTCGATGGGAGTGACACCCCAACCCAAATCACAACTTCTGGACCAGCCGACATGAACGACAATTCATATCAAATCATCGTCTATGACGAGGATAGAATTGTATTCTTAAATAAGAGCAATTCTCTTTATATTTACAACAAGGGAGAAAAAGACACCTATTTCAGGCAACTTTCAAACAATGCAACCGGCTCGCAATTTTCTGATGATGGAAAAAAATTGCTATTTTGGAATGATAGCGAGATTTCTGCATACTTTGTGCTGGATTGGGAAGTTCAACCTGTTCGAAATGAAAATGAAATGATGCAGATTACAAAATTCTCAGATAACATTGGGAATGTTCAATGGGCTCGAGACTATGAGCATG
This sequence comes from uncultured Bdellovibrionales bacterium, assembly GCA_964452415.1. GTDB lineage: Bacteria > Patescibacteriota > Minisyncoccia > Moranbacterales > GWC2-37-73 > UBA12068. The sequence goes on along the minus strand of CAYVME010000049.1, from coordinate 1,151 downwards.
TCCTTTTCACCAACAATAAAAAGGTGAAGTTGATTGAGCTCGACAACCGCGATAATCGCAACATGATGGATATTCTTTCATTGAACGATACCAGTTCCCTTCTGGTTAATAATTTCACCGACAGCAAACTCTATTACACCGAAAAAGATGACCAGGGACAAAATTCTCTTCATGCAATATACTTTCCAGAGCGAACAACTTTTCTTCAAAACTTTTTCCCTTCACAATCAACAGCACAGCAACAAAAATAAACAGGACACAAAAAAAATAGTTATCCATAGAGAAGCTTCCGATTTGGCAAGCTTTTTTTATTGTTGAATAAATTGATAGATCAAGATGTAGTACTTATTGCAGACTTAAAATACACAATCATAATTAATGAATGTCTTATGATAATATCCAAAAATCTTCCACAATTCGAAACATCTCCCTCACTCTTTATTGTTAGTGGGGATTATGAAGCTCTTTTTTATTTTGCCTTCAAGGGTAATATACTACTCAAAGAAAAAATAAGAATGGCACCCAGGGAAGAGGCAAAGGAAAAACAAGCATTCGTTGGTCACAAAAGTGGCATGAGAAGTCTATCCGCAGTTTCACATGAAGGAAAGTACGACAATGATCTAAAGCTAAAATTTGCCCAGAAAGTTATCCAGACTACCAATGAACTAATTAATCAATATGAAATAAAAGATTTATACATTTTTAGTCCCAAATATGTAAGCAATCGATTATTGAAGGGCCTCAATAAATCAGACAAAGAAAAAGTGCTTTTACGGTTCTGGGGTGAATATACAAAAGAAAGTCCCTTTGACCTAATACGCATGATAAAATCTAAATTTGAAGAGCAGTAAAAAAGATCACCGTGGAACATTAAAGGATTACAACCTAATATCCTTGTGCATTTTACCCAAACAAAAACCCGACATTACTGCCGGGTTTTTGTTATTTGAAAGATTTCCTAAAGAAAATTATTTCAATTCTACAGTTGCTCCTGCTTCTTCAAGCTTCTTCTTCATTTCTTCAGCTTGTGCTTTGGCAGCCTTCTCTTTGATTACTTTTGGAGCTGCATCAACCAAGTCTTTTGCTTCCTTAAGTCCAAGACCAGTGATTTCGCGAACAGCTTTAATAACATTGATTTTCTGTGCTCCAGC
>CAYVME010000048.1:0-2769 GCA_964452415.1 uncultured Bdellovibrionales bacterium | reverse complement strand
CCGCCATCCGCCCTACCTCGCGAAGTTCATTATTCAGCCTTCGCTTCTTGCCCAACTTCTTCTTTCACTTCTTCAACTTTTTCAGCAGGAGCTTCAACTTTTTTTTCATCAACCTTTGCAAATGCTGCAAGCGCGCTATATTTCATCTTAAGTGATTTCGCACTTCGTTCGCGAACAAAATATAGTTTTGATTGACGAACCTTCGCTCTTTTGACCACTTCAATTTTTTCAATAGTTGGTGATTGAATTGGCACAACGATCTCAACTCCAGTTCCGTTTGAAACTTTTCTAACAGTAATCATTGTTGAAGAACTTTGTTTTCCTTTCACGGCAATAACCATTCCTTCAAAGATCTGAATTCTTTCTTTTCCTCCTTCGATAATTTTTCGAAAAACCTTAACCACATCCCCTGCTCGGAAAGCTGGCATTTCTGTTTCTTTTTGTGAATCGTTAAAAGCTAATAGTTTGTTGTTCATAACATTAAAATCCCATCTCTACACATTCAGACGGCTTAGCAGCACTCTGTCGGGTATGGGAGGGCCTCAATAATCTAATTAAAAAGCTTTTCCATCATACTAGCAAACCACTTTTAAGTCAACCCCTTGTTTGCATCTTGCCTTATTGATGTTACAATCAAAAAATCTCAAGCTAAATATTGCTCAATTATGCCATCCGAAGACCTTCATTTCAAAAAAATTCTCAAGGACTTTAAGGTTAAGGTTGATTCTGAAATAAGGAAACAATTCGACATTATTGTCAATGAAAATAAGGATGAAAACCCCCTGGTAGCTGAATCTTTGGAATATTCAAAACATTTAATACTCTCTGGTGGAAAAAGGCTTCGTGGCGCTCTTTTATATTATGGGTATATCGGCGCAGGCGGGAAAGACAAAAAAAGTGTTTTGAAGGCAGCGGCGGCGGCTGAAATTGGGCATCTTTTTGTGCTTATGCATGATGACATCGTGGATCATGGCACATTGCGTCACAATGTTGAAACCTTAAACAAAAAGTATGCTGATCCAAAATATTCTAAAGTGAATCCAATTCACTTCGGAAATTCAATGGCACTCATTGTTGGCGACATGATCTATGCAATAATGAACAAAATTATTCTGGAAGCAAAATTTGATCAAAACTCAACAATTTTAGGCCTTATTCAATTACATAAAGTATCCATAACAACAGCCATAGGGCAGATACAAGACATTTCAATTGGAAACAAAGCCACAGTATCTTCCAAGGAAGTGCTTGCAATGTACGAAAACAAAACTGCCAAATATACTTTTGAGGGTCCTCTTCGAATTGGAATGATTCTTGCCGGATGCACTGACAAAAAGACGCTTGATGAGGTTACTGAATATGCCATACCCATAGGCATTTCATTTCAAATTCAAGATGATATTCTTGGAATATTTGGCAATGAAGAGCGACTCGGCAAATCAACAGTGTCCGACATCGAAGAAGGGAAGAATACTTTGATTTTCGTAAAAGCACTTGAACTTTCATCTCCTGAGCAAAAAAAGATGCTCCGTACTATTTTTGGCAAAAAAAATCTCTCACAAAAAGAAATTTCAAGATTTAGAAAGATTTTAACTGAAACAGGAGCACTGGAATATGCGAAAAAAATATCTCGGGACCACTTAAATGAAGGCAAGAAAAAAATTACTGAATCTTCTCTATCTAAGCAAACGAAAAAAGTGCTCTCGGGACTGATTCAATATCTTGAAAAACGAGAACTATAGCTAATGCAAAAGATTTTTTGACTGCCTACCTTTTAAATTTCTCGATTACGAATCTTTCAAAATCTGCAGGCATTGGAGCAAAAAACTCATATTTCTTGCCAAACAATTCAAAATTCAATTTTTGAGCATGCAATAATTGCCTTCCAATATTTTCTTTGCTTATTCCTGTTTTTTCATTATCCCCATAAACAACATCCCCAACAATTGGATGTCCTATTGAAGCAAGATGAATCCTGATTTGATGAGTTCTGCCAGTCTTGGGCAAAACTTCAACCATCGAATAATCTCCACATTCTTCAACGACCCTGAAATTTGTCACAGCCTCCCTGATTATTGTTTTTGTATTATTTCGGGCAATCACCTGTTTTCTGTAACTTGATGATTTAGCAATTGCCTTTTCAATGACTCCCTCTTTCTCCTTGAAAATTCCTTTTGTAATAGCCAAATATTTCTTTTCAACTTCCCTGTTTTTGAAATTTGCTTTCAATGCATTGAAAGCTTTTCCATTCCTGGCCACCACAATAAGTCCAGATGTATCTTTGTCTAGGCGATGAACAATTCCGGGACGATTTTCGGCCCCCACACTTTCATCATGCACATCAAGAATTTCGGGATATTTTGCCAAAAGCGCATTGACCAAGGTATCCTTCTTTTCGTTAAAGCTTGGATGCACCTGCAATCCAGCTTGTTTGTTGATGACGACCATGTCATCATTTTCAAAAACAACTTCCAAGAGAATATCATTATTGACAAAAAGACTCTTGTCCTCCTCTTCTCTGGAGAAATTTTCAAGCATCACAGCGTTTCCCTCTTCCAGGCTGTAACTTGGCTTAATTTCTTTATTATTCACCAAAACATCACCTTTTTTGATGCGCTTTATAATATCAGCCCGGGAATACAAAAAAAACTCCCTTGCAAGGAATCTATCAATGCGCTCTCCGGCGTCTTTTTCTGTGATTATTATTTTTTCCATGTGCCCAGGAGAGGACTCGAACCTCCACAGATTGCTCTACCAGTTCCTAAGACT
>CAYVME010000047.1:0-3017 GCA_964452415.1 uncultured Bdellovibrionales bacterium | reverse complement strand
AAATGCTCCCAAAGCACTCGTGCTAGCCGTTGACACCACGCCCCGTGGACAACTCAAATTTTCTCAACTAATATCCATCTTAAACAATTTTGCTCATTTAGTCAATTCTTTCCCGCAACAAGCTCAAAATTCCAACAAAAAACACAAAGGGTGCCGATTTAAGCCAAAAATAACTCTCGCACTTACAAATATTTTCTATTCTTAATTTCTTTGGGAAAGTATTCTTGTCCTTCACTTCCTTCAACTGGCGTATACTTATATCCTTTGCCATAGCCCAATTTTTCCATCAATTTTGTGGGAGCATTTCGAATGTGCATTGGCACTGGAAGATTGCCGAATTCTTCCACATCTTTCTTGGCTTTGTTATATGCAAAATATGAACTCACACTTTTGGGAGCATTGGACATGTAGACAACCAATTGAGAAAGATGCACACTGCACTCGGGCATTCCCAATTTGTGACAAGCATCAAAAACATTGTTGGCCAAAACCAAAGCAAAGTTGTCTGCAAGACCAATGTCCTCTGAAGCAAAACGAAGCAGTCTTCGAGCCACATATGTTGGTTGCTCTCCACCTTCCAGCATTCGAGCTAGCCAATACACCGATGCATCTGCGTCTCCTCCGCGCATCGATTTGTGAAGCGCGGAAATTATATTGTAATGTTCTTCACCTCCTTTGTCATAATACAAATGCGATTTTTGGATGACTTGTTTCAAAAGTTCTCTGGTGATTTTCTTGTTTTGACCAGCTGTGGCTTCAAGTGTGTTGAGTGCCATGCGAGCGTCGCCATTGGCCAACATTGCAATTTCCTTGATCAATTCTGGAGTTATTTCGATTTTCAATTTTCCCAATCCTCTTTCTTCATCAACAAGAGCTTTGCTGATTATTTTTTCCAAGTCAGCAACTTCCAATTTATTCAAAACAAAAACTCGCGTTCTTGAAACAAGCGCCGAATTGACCTCGAAACTTGGATTTTCGGTGGTGGCACCAATCAAAGTCATCAAACCTTTTTCCACATGCGGCAAAAGTGCATCTTGTTGCGCTTTGTTCCAACGATGAATTTCATCCACAAACAAAATTGTTTTTTTCTTTTGCCATTCATTTTCTTGAGCCTTGGTAATTGTTTTTCGAAGTTCCTTGATTCCACTGGTGACTGCACTGATTTGAATGAAATCAGCATTGGTGGCATTGGCGATTACTTGCGCAAGCGTTGTCTTTCCAGAACCTGGAGGTCCCCACAGAATCATTGATGGAACCTGATCAGCTTGAATGGCTTTTCGAAGAAAAGACTGCTCACCCATCAATTCATGCTGACCAAAAAATTCCTCAAGATTTTGAGGTCGCATTCTGTCAGCCAACGGTGCAAATTGATTTGAACTTTCTTTTGTCATGAACCAAGTATAACCCATTATTCCTTATTCTCAAGGTCTTTCTTTTTCTGATCAAATTCTTCTTTGTTGATTTCTCCTTTGGCATAGCGATCTTTTAGAATTTTGATGGCAGAATCCTCTTGATTTTTTGAACTTAATCCAATGTCATTTTTGCCAATTACATGTTTAATAAGAGCATAAATTGCCCAAATAATAAGAGCCCAAAAGAGCAAAGTTAAAATCCAACCAGAACCAAAACCATAGCCCATCATTTGACCATATCCCCAATCTCCGTATCTTCCCATCATATGTCATCCACCTCCTTCATTTTTTCCTCTATTTTAGTCATATTATTAAAATTAATTATCCTCGCCTTGTAATACGCCAATTTCAAATAAAAATCTCAAAAAAAGCACCCCGTAAAGAGTGCTTTTGATATTTCTTGTTGCTAATTTGTTTGAAGATTTTATGCTTTTTTGATTACTTTACCGATTGGCAACTTTGGCAAAACATATTTGTACATCACAAAAGAAACCACTCCCGCAATTACAATGCTCCCCATAATATCAACAAAATGATGCACTCCCGCCAGCACGCGAGCAAATCCAACCAGGAAAGCCAAGATTAAAAGAAAAACTCCGATTTTCTTGCTGAAAAAGTACACCACCATGGCAATTGCTCCACTGAGAAGTGTGTGATCTGATGGGAAACCATTATTATTGGCATGCTCAATCAAGGGAGTGAAATTGCCCACCACGAATGGCCTGGGATTAAAATACAAAAGAGAAGCGATCTTAGCAGTCAAATAAATTGCTGGCAAAGTTATGATCGCAAAAATTGCAATTTCCATTTTCTTTTCGCGCGATAGCCTCAAGAAAAAACCAAAAGCAATCACGGCCATCACCGCCGTCAAATATCTCGCTCCAAAAATTATCAGATCATTCATACAGATCATTCATGTTAGCATTTAAATGGGTATTTAAATACTAACATGAAAACAAAAATGTTGGGAATATCTTTTTCGCGATAATCTTATCTATAAAATTTGCTGTATTTTTCCCTGAGTTTTCCAACTTTGGGCGCAATGATGATCTGGCAATATGCTTGCTCGGGATTTTTTTCAAAATATTTTTGATGATATTCTTCTGCGGGATAAAAATTTTTCAATTGAGCAACTTCAGTCACGATTGAATTTTCCCAAACTTTTTCACTGGCAACTTCTTGCAAAACTTTTTCAACAATCAAGCATTGATCTTTTAATGAGCACAAAACAATTGAACGATACTGCGTGCCAACATCATTTCCCTGCCTGTTAATGGTTGTTGGGTCATGCACGGTGAAAAAAATATGCAAAATGTCTTCCAATGAGATTTCTGCTGAATCAAACTTCACCTGAACAACTTCGGCGTGCCCAGTTTTTCCACTTGCGACTTTTTCGTATGTCGGATCTGCAATTTGCCCTCCCGCATATCCGGAAATAACTTCTTGCACTCCCTTTACATGCAAAAAAACAGCTTCCAAACACCAAAAGCATCCGCCTCCCAAAACGATCGATTCAATTTTTTTGTCATTTTTCATTTGGTTTAAACTTAAGCGAAACAGAATTAATGCAATACCGCTTGCCTGTCGGCGGTGGACCGCCCGCCT
>CAYVME010000046.1:0-3855 GCA_964452415.1 uncultured Bdellovibrionales bacterium | reverse complement strand
GAAGCGCGCTTGGCACTTTTCACATTCTCTTCTTCTGCGAATAGCTTTTGAATCATTGGTGTCTCGCGAATCAACGACTTTTGTTTCGCTGTGACCACAGAATGGACAAATCATATTTTTGTATTGTTTTATTGTTAAGTTGTCATATTGCTAAAAACACAATAAGAATTGGCATTTTGACGATTTAGCATTTTGACCATTCAGCAATTTTTCAAAAAAACTTGACAAGAAATATTTTTCACTCTTTCAAAACTTGACTTTTTGAAACTTTTATGAGTTTTTACACAACATGTTGTGTACCGTTAGTCCATTATACCACAAGTAGTGTGTCCTGCAAATCCTCCGGAGTAAGCCATTTTTTGGAGTTATCCACAGGAAGATGAATCGCGCATCACATATAAACTCATAAATTATTACCACAATCATAAACACATAAAAAAACAGCCCTGCAGGGCTGTTTTTTTATGTGAGATACATTATAAAGGTTCTAGCTATTTCTCCATTTTCCTTCGGATAAAAGCTGGAATTTCAAGTTCATCATCTTCCTCTTTCTCTTTCACCTCCATGGCATGATTAACGATTCTTGGTTGAATCTTTTCTTCAATAATCATTTTTGGCTCAAGAATTTTTTTCATGGGAAAAGTGATCGATTCAGCGAATTCTTGTTCTTCCTTCTGTTCTTCTTTTTCAGCAATCGCCTCAATCGTCTGAGTTCTTATCACAGAAGATCTGTTAACCATTGGATTTTCAGTGGTTTTTTCAGCATCAAAACCAGTTGCCACAACGGTAATGATGATTTCACCTTTTTTCACTTGGTCATCAACCACCGCTCCGAAAATAACCTTCGCATTGGGATCAATACTTTCTGTGATGATGTTAGCAGCTTCATTGATTTCCAACATTCCCAAATCGCTAGAACCAGAGATATTGAAAAGCACACCCTTGGCTCCATCAATAGAAAGTTCCAAAAGAGGACTGTTAATTGCAGCTTTGGCAGCTTCAGCAGCTCTGTTTTCACCACTAGCAATTCCAATTCCCATCAAGGCAGATCCAGAATCTTGCATGATTGCTCGAACATCAGCAAAGTCGACATTAACAATACCAGGCTTGGTGATCAAATCGGAAATTCCTTGCACGCCTTGTCTCAGAACATCATCCACGATTCTGAAGGCGTTAATTAGGGTTGTTTTGCGATCGATAATTGAAAGAAGTTTGTCATTTGGAATTGTGATCAATGAATCAACTCGGTCTTTGAGGTTTTGCAATCCCTCTTCTCCAATTGAACGCCGTTGAGCACCCTCAAATGAAAAAGGTTTAGTGATGACAGCTATGGTTAATGCCCCAAGTTCCTTGGCAGTTTCAGCAATGATTGGAGCTGCTCCAGTTCCAGTTCCTCCACCCATTCCAGCACAAACAAAAACCATATCTGATCCCTTCAAAACATCCTGAATTTCATCTCTATTTTCTTCAGCTGCTTGTCGCCCAACTTCAGGATTCATTCCTGCACCCAATCCCTTTGACAGATTTTTCCCGATATGAACTTTTTCGCCAGCTTTTGAATGATGAAGTGCTTGCGCATCAGTATTGATCGCCACAAATTCAACGCCTTTTATTTTGGCGTCGATCATGCGACTGATTGCATTGTTTCCAGCACCACCAACTCCAACAACTTTAATTCGAGCAAATGTTTCAATGTCAGGTTTTATTTCTGCCATACTTTTTGGATAATCACAGCCACTTGGCCAAAATTAAATAATAGAAAATTAGTTATTCTTGAAATTACACCCGTTTATTTCTGTTTTTATTTCTGTTTTTTTCTATTTTACCTAGTACTTAAATCTATCACACTTACTTTTATCATGTCAACTCAACAAAAAGTTGACATTTTGGCCAATTTAAGGCATAAACCTATCAAACAGAGTCTTGAATTTTGATAATGTTTCCCCTGTTCCTTTTGCTAAAATATTCGTAGCCCTAGACTTCACAGAGCTAATGCTTGAAGCTCCACCTTTTTCTTGTCCCCAAAGAATAAGTCCACTCACAACTGCAAAAGATGGGTCATCAAGCTTATCCAGAACCCCACCAAATCCCAACGGGAAGCCAATTTGAGCCGGCAGCCCAAGAACTTCTTTGGCAAGGTCTGTCGCGTTTGTCATTTTTGCTCCACCACCAACCAAAACCGCACCCGAAGGAAGCAATCCAGCTTTTCCAATCATTTTCAATTCTTTTTGCACGAGTGCGAAAATTTCCTCAAATCTTGCCTCAATAATTTCAGAAACATGATGTCTGGAAACAACATCATCTTCACTTGAATCAAATTGAGCAAGAGAAATCCCTTCTTTTTTATCAACATCCCTTGAAATGGCACATCCGTATTCCAATTTTATTTTCTCTGCCACATCCACTGAAGTTCGCAGGCCGATTGCGATGTCATTAGTGATGTGCCCTGCCCCGACTGGAATTATCGCAGCATGAACAAGATCACCCTCCTCATACACAACGATTGAAGTTGTTCCCCCACCAATATCAATCAGAACAACTCCGAGTTCTTTCTGTTTTTTAGTCAAAACTGATTTTGCACTGGCTAGTGGTTCAAAAACAAGATCGCCAATTTCGATGTTTGCTTGATAGGCGCATTTGCTGATGTTTTTGACATGTGCACTTGAACTCTCAATAACAAGAGCATCGACTTCCAAGCGAACACCCTTCATCCCAATGGGATCTTTTATGTTGTCCTGATCATCGAGTCTGTATTTTCTGGCAATAATGTGCACGATTTCCTTGTTCATGGGCAAAGAAATGATCTGGGCTTCATTGATAACTCGATTGATATCATCTTCAGCAACTTCACCATCTGCTCTGCCAATAGCAATCACACCTTTTGAACTTTGAAATTCAGCATCGCATCCTCCAATATTGAAGATTGCTTCTTTCACATTTATTCCTGCCATGTGTTCAGCTTGCTGAACTGAATCATTAATTGCATTGGTTACATCATCAATATCAATGATTGCTCCACGCCTAATTCCAAAAGAAGGTGAGCTTCCAACCCCAATAACTCTCAACTGATTTTCATCTCGAAAATGCTGAGCCACCACGGCACGCACATTTGAGGATCCGACATCCACACCCACTATTATTGAACCATTTTCTTTTGCCATACAAAATATTAATTGGTGTTAAACCACTTTTAGTTTTTTTTAAAATAAAAAGTCATAGAAGGAATTTGCTAATATTTTTCCCTGATTTAGACCTTCTCTACTTCTGATATATTATACACAAATTTCTCCTTTTGGGCAAAGAAATATCTTTATCTCATCAATAGAACTACAACATTGCCACCAACCCCATGATGTATGGATAAAAAATAATCAAACCCACAACCACACTGCTGACAGCTGAAATCAAAACGACCGCTGCCATCAAATCCTTAATAAGTCTTGCATATGGATGAATCCTGGGCTTCAGAATATCCACAACTCTTTCAAGCACGGTATTTGTGAGCTCAGAAATCAAAACCCACATTACCATCAGAATCAAAATGATCGCTTCCCAGTTTTTAACCTTTAAAACAAAAATAAGCCCCACCACCAAGAAAGCAAACAGAATTTCAATTCTAAAATTTTTTTCATGCTTAAGCGCATATCCAATGCCATCGAATGCATGCTTGAGACTTCTTCTGAATCTTCTTATTTCTTCCATCATATTTTTGTTTAAAAAATTTATATTCTTATATTTTCGATACTTGCGCATTTAGTTAGCAATGTGAGACTATTTTACTTTCTGGTCCATATGCAACGAGAGTGAATCGGAGCTTTTGGATATTGAGCATTTATCCAAAAGCGTGCCAAAAAG
>CAYVME010000045.1:0-4571 GCA_964452415.1 uncultured Bdellovibrionales bacterium | reverse complement strand
GAAATGCGCAGATGGTAAAACACAAGGAAGTGTCAGTGCCTTTTTCGAAATTGAAGTTGTCTATTGCTAAAATTTTAGAGCAAAGAAACTTCATTGAATCAGTTCGAAAAGAAATGGGTGAAAAGTTTCCAGTGCTTAAGATTGTGCTTAAGTATGATGTGGTTTCGAATACTGAAAAAAATCCTGCAATTCGTGAAATCAAACGCGTGAGTCGTCAAGGACAAAGAATCTATGTGAAAAAGACTGACATCAAGCGAGTTAAGAATGGATATGGAATTTCGATTGTTTCAACATCAAAAGGCATGATGACTGGAGATAAGGCAGTTAAAATGGGCCTTGGAGGAGAAATAATTTGTGAAGTTTGGTAGAGATGTGATGCTAATCCACTAATAAACACTAATCCACGAATCGCGAATACATTCAAAATAAGTTCCCATTAGCAATTAGCAGATTGGCATTTATTCGCATTATTAGCATAGTATTATAAAATATATGAGTAGAATTGGAAAAAAATCAGTAGCCATTCCTTCGGGAGTAACTGTAACTGTGGATAAAAACCTTGTTACCGTTGTCGGTCCAAAAGGAACAATGACATTTGAGCATCATGATGATGTTTCGATTAAGTTTGGTGAGAATGAATTTACGGTTGAAAAAGATGGAAAAGGAAAAAATGCACCAGCAATCTGGGGAACAACAGCTCGCAGAATTGAAAATATGATTGAAGGAGTGGTCAGTGGTTTCAAGAAACAACTTGAACTTAACGGAGTTGGTTTCAGAATGAACATTGCCGGAAAAACAATCACTCTTGCGCTTGGATTTTCACATCCGGTTGTTGTTGAAGTGCCAGCGGGACTCGAAGTTATCATTGAGGGAAATGTGATGACAGTCTCTGGAATTGACAAACACGCTGTTGGACAGTTCTCTGCAAACATCAGAGCGCTTAAGCCAGTCGAACCATACAAAGGAAAAGGATTCAAATATGTTGGAGAACATGTTCGAAGAAAAGAAGGAAAGAAGTCTTCTAAATAATAGTCATTCAAGCAAGTAATAAAAGTATATAACCAGTATGAAAAAAATAAGTAGCAATAGTAGCCGTTTGATGCGAAAGAAAAGAGTTCGCGCAAAAATCTCTGGAACATCTGAGCGACCACGCTTGGCAGTATTTAAGAGTTTGAAAGGAATTTATGCTCAAGTTGTTGATGACATTGCAGGAAAGACTCTTGCTAGCGCAAAACTTGCAGATATAAAAAAGGCCAAGAACACTGTTGAAGGAGCAAAGGAAGTTGGAAAGCTTGTGGCTGAGAAATGCATAGCTCTCAAGATTGAAAATGTTACTTATGACAGAGCTGGATATAGATATCATGGAAAAGTGAAAGCTTTGGCTGAAGGAGCAAGAGAAGGCGGACTCAAATTTTAAGGTTTTGAATTAATACTTATATTATTTTATGGAAAAAAGACACGGCAAAAAAAATACACGCAGAGAAAAACCAGAATTCGAACAGAAGCTTTTGGATTTGGCTCGCGTTACTCGTGTGGTTAAGGGAGGACGAAGATTTCGTTTCCGAGCAACATTGGTTATTGGTGACCGAAAGGGACGAGTTGGAGTTGGAGTTTCCAAGGGATCTGATGTTTCTGATGCAATTGGAAAAGCTTACAATGACGCCAAGAAGAACATGATCACCGTGAAGTTGTCTGATAATACAATTCCTCATGATATTCACATGAAATTGGGAAGTGCAAAAGTTTTGCTAAAACCTGCTTCAGAAGGACGAGGAGTTATTGCTGGTGGAGCTGTCCGAGCGGTTGTTGACCTTGTTGGAATCAGGGATATCGTTTCAAAATCATTGGGAACAGCAAATAAGCTTAATGTGGCGAGAGTAACAATCGAAGCTTTGAAAGCTTTGAAAGCTCCACGCATCAAGATGACCAAAGATGCTGAGGTTAAAGAAGTTAAGGAAATTAAAGAGGTAAAATAATATGCAAATTCATCAACTTACAGTAAAAAAGCGCAAAGAAAAGAAGACCGTTGGCCGTGGTGGAAAACGAGGAACTTATTCTGGTCGCGGAAACAAGGGTCAGAAGGCTCGATCTGGAGCATCAATCGATCCATTGTTTGAAGGAGGACGATCTTCACTTGTTGAACGCTTGAAAAAAGTTCGTGGTTTCAAATCTCTTGCTGCAAAAAAAGCAGTCTTGAAATTGGAAACACTTGAAAAAACTTTCAAAGACGGAGATGTTATTTCAATTGAAACATTGCTTGCTTCAAAAATCATTGACAATGCAGATGTGAAGAAAGGAATCAAAATCTTGGCTTCTGGAGAAATCTCAAAAAAACTTACAATTTCAGCAGAGCTTCTTTGCTCTGGAGCTGCTAAGGATGCTATAATCAAAGCAGGAGGAAAAATTCTTGAATTAGGTGCATAGTTTATTGGTTGATTAGTTTTCATATTTAGTTAACCAGGAAACTACATAACCATATAACTAATACCAATGCTTGAAAAAATAACACAAATCTTCAAAATACGAGAACTTCGCAATAAAATCCTCTTCATCTTGGGGATTCTTATTGTTTTCAGGATAGCTGCCAATGTGCCTCTTCCAGGGGTTAATGTGGAACAACTCAGAAGACTTTTTGAGGGGAATCAACTCTTGGGAATGCTCAATGTTTTTTCTGGTGGCGGTCTTTCAAATATTTCGATTGTAATGCTTGGTGTTGGACCATACATCACTGCTTCGATCATTATGCAGCTTTTGACCATGATTATTCCTCGCGTGGAGCAGATGTACAAGGAAGAAGGTGAGGCGGGAAGACAAAAGTTCAACATGATCACCAGATGGCTCACGGTGCCTTTGGCTGTGATTCAGACTTTCTCGATGGTGACATTGCTTCGTTCGCAAGGAGTTCTTTCAGCATCTTCAATTTTTGATGTTTCAGTTGTGGTTGTTATTGCAACAGCGGGAACTATTTTCTTGATGTGGTTGGGTGAATTGATCACGGAAAAAGGAATTGGAAACGGTGTTTCATTGATAATCTTTGCTGGTATTGTTAGCAGTCTGCCTTCAAGTGTGTCGCAATTATTTTTGACTTTTGACTCAACCCAAATTTTCATGTACATCGGACTCTTTTTGGTCACGCTGGTTACTATTGGTGGTGTGGTTTTGGTGACAGAAGGTCAGCGAAATATTCCAGTTTCATATGCCAAAAGAATCAGGGGAGGACAGACATTCGGAGGATCATCTTCTCATTTGCCACTGCGAGTGAATCAAGCTGGCGTGATCCCAATCATTTTTGCGATGTCGATCATGCTTTTCCCTGGAATGATTGCAACTTTCCTTACGAAGGCCAGCAGTCCATTTGTTGCGCACTGGGCAACAGTAGTCAACACCCTTTTTCAGAATCAAGTTTTCTACAGTTCAATGTATTTTGTTTTGATTGTGATGTTTACATATTTCTATACTGCTGTGGTTTTTGATCCGGTTAAGATTTCTGAGAATCTTCAAAAACAAGGAGGATACATTCCTGGAATTCGACCTGGAACAACAACTGCTGATTTTTTGTATAAAATCATGAATCGCATCACTCTTACCGGCTCAATCTTTCTTGGGACAATCGCAGTGCTTCCATTTATTGTTCAGGGACTTACTGGCAATCAATCAATGCAAATAGGCGGAACCAGTATTCTTATTGTTGTTTCAGTCGTAATTGAAACAATCAAGCAAATTGAAAGCCAGCTCGTCATGCGAGATTACGAAGGATTTTAATTGGCGGTTTGCAGGAAACAGCTCACAGCTTACATTTAAATTTATATACAAGAAACTAAAAAAGCTGAAAGCTTCAAGCTGACAGCCGAAAGCTAATATATGAATCTAATCATCTTCGGTCCGCAAGGATCAGGCAAGGGAACTCAGGCAAATTTGTTGGCTGAAAAATATAATCTTTCACATATTGAAACAGGGCAAATTTTTCGTGAAATTGGAAGAGGAGGTTCCGAACTAGGGAAAAAGGTTCTTGATATTATTAGTATTAAGAAGGAACTAATACCGGATAATTTGACTGCTGATATTATTAAGCATTATTTGGAAAAAATTCCTGCTGATAAGGGTGTGATTTTGGATAGTGCTCCTAGGACAATAGGTCAGATTGAGCCAGTGGAAAAAATGTTGGGAGTGCTTGGCAGGACAATAGATAAAGCAATATATATTACTTTGCCATATGATGAATCTGTCGCGCGCATTACAAAACGCTATGCCTGCACTGTTTGCCACCGTCATTTTGTGCTCGGAAAGCACATTGAAGATAATGAGCAACCTTGTCCAACTTGCGGGGGTCCTATAATGCAAAGAAGCGATGACACTCCAGACGGTGTAGCTAAAAGACTCAAAACTTTCTATGAAGTGACTGTGCCGGTTATTGATCAATATCGAGAACGAGGACTTTTGATTGAAGTTGATGGAAATCAGAGCGTTGAAAAAGTTTTTGAAGATATTGTTGAAAAATTATAAAATTAGGACTTACGCAATTGCTCGACCATTTCTCTTTTTGGCACGCTTTTGGAAAAATACTCAATTTC
>CAYVME010000044.1:0-4920 GCA_964452415.1 uncultured Bdellovibrionales bacterium | reverse complement strand
GTGTCAATTTCTTGAGCCAGATATGAGTTGTTCAACGATGTCAATTTTTTATCTCGTTGTTAATATAACCATACTCTTATTTTGCATCCAAGAAAATTTGATTTTTGTTTTGAAAAATGAAAGAGGGTCGGGGTGAATTTCATTTTTCAAAACTCCTTGGCGTTAATTCATATCACTATTTTTAATTTCAGCACAACTGAAAATAAGATCGTATGTTGTTTCACTTGGATCTGTTATTCCCACGCTATATTGTTTTTTTGTAATTGAACACTTAAGGATGTCTTTTTCAATCGCTATAATCTCAGAATCTATTTCTTTTTTCACAGACACCTCACTGTTTTTTACGTTATCTACAAAACCGTATTGCCTCAGGTCTGTCACAACTTCTTTTATTAATTCATCTACGACAACTTTACTTTTTATCTCTGCAAAATAATTTCCGTATACATTACCACTTGGCTCAGAATTACTCGTGAAGCAATATGATACACCAGCGTTGTTCTTCCAACAAAGACCAGGGGAATCATCTAGAAACGATTTCTTTAGCAATGGATATTTTTCAATTTCCTTATTTATTAAATCTTTAGGCGAAATATTAACTGCAATAGTTTGTTTTTGATTAGCCTGTTGTGGAGACACTTGTTTGTTAGTCACAACTGAATTATTAGTATTGGTTTGTTTTGATGCAGGTGTTATTTTCGGCGTTTTATTTAATATTAACCAAACTAACCCAACAAGCACAATCGCTAGGATCAAAATGATTCCTAAGCCAATTTTTTTGTTCATACTATTATTAATTAAAAATAAATTACAAAATGAATTAATTTTTTCTGCTTCCCAAAAAGCAGAAAAACTCCTTATCCCCCTCCCTTAATAAATAAAAAAACAAATTTTCTGTCCCCATTTAAATCACAAGCATTTCAATTTCCACAAAGATAAAAAATTTATTTCGTTGAACGTTAAGAATATCTGAAGTTCATTGTAGCGTAGCGGAGATGAATTTGGGTCGAGAAAGTTTCGCACTCATTAATTCAAGTATAATAAATGCGAAACTTTTGAGCCAGATATTCTTTGTTAAGTGATGTAGCTACAATTTTTTCCTTCCTTATAAGGTATTTTTTGGCAATTTATTTTTTTTCAATAGAATCAACAATAAACTGCAAAGCATTAGCTAACTTATCAATATCAGATCCCATTCTTTCAGTGACGGCCAAGAACGCCATTTGAATCTTCATGTCAGCTTGCGTCAATTCCATTGGTAATATTTTTGCACCAGCATTCTTCTTAACTTCAGCGATTACAGACTTAAGTTCCTCAAAACTTGCAAACTGGCTTTGTTTCTCAGAACCTTCTGGTCTATTATTTTTCTCAAAATTATATTTCTGATCAGGCGTTAGTGATGGCGTTGTTGGATTTTCAAAACTCATAGCTTTGTTGTTTATGATTAATTATTTATAAATTTATACTGACCTAAAAAATGAATTGCCAAAAAAATTCTAAAAAAATAAAGGAAAAAATGGTAGCTATTTCACTTAACTCCTTTGTATGTGAAGTGTTTTCACATACTGTGCAATATATTGCACAATTAACGAATATTAAGTATAATATTCTTATAGATTAATTATAGCAAAAATACGAATGGAAGTCTATTTGAAAAAACTTGAAGATGAGCTGAGATTGCGAAGATACAGTCCAAAGACGGTCAAGAGCTATTCTGGATGCGTGGCTGAGTATTTGAGATGCAAACAAACTGATTTTGACTGCGTTGATGTTAATCACATCAAGAAATTCCTGTTGGCCAAAATTGATCGAAAAATGTCATCGCAAAGCGTCAATCAAAGTTTGCAGGCCATCAATTTTTTCTGCTGGAATGTTTTGAAGCATCATGGGAAAATCAACATCCGATTTGCCAAAACCCCAAGCAAATTGCCAGTGGTTCTTTCTCGAGATGAGATTGAAAAGATTATCGATTCAATTTCAAATGCAAAACACAAATTGATGATTTCGCTTGCCTATGCAGGAGGCCTGCGAGTGAGTGAGGTTATTGACTTGAAAGTTAAGGACTTGAATCTGGCCGAACTGACAATTCACATCAAGGGAGCCAAGTGCAACAAGGATAGAATCACGGTTTTGCCTGAAAAACTGATTGCCGACATCAATAACCTCATTTCAAACCGCGACTTGTTCGATTTTGTTTTTGCCAGTGAGCGCGGAGGAAAACTCACCACCAGAACAGCTCAAATAATTTTCGAGAAGGCTTTGACAAAAACTGGCATAAAAAAAGAGGCCACTTTTCATTCTCTCCGCCACTCTTTTGCCACTCACCTTTTGGAAAACGGTGTCGATGTGAGATATGTACAGGAACTGCTTGGGCATGCTAATATAAGAACAACGCAGATATATACCAAAGTGACAAACCCGATGCTAAAAAACATCAAAAGCCCACTATAAATTTATGAAATTGAACATAAGAAAAAATGGCGATCCAGTGCTTCGTCAAAAAACAATCAAAATCAAAGATCCTTCGAGCAAAGAAGTTCAGGACCTCATTTTGAGCATGATCGAAACCATGAAGGCCAACAATGGTGTTGGGCTTGCTTCCACTCAAGTCGGCTCAGACTTGCGACTTTGCGTGATCCAACCCGAAGACAAATGCTATGTTATGATCAATCCGCAAATCACTTCGCGGTCTTCCAAGAAAGTCATCTGCGAAGAAGGATGTCTGAGTTTTCCGGGAGAGTTCTTCCCCATCTCACGCTACGGCGAAGTTCAGGTCAGATATTTGGATGAAAATGGAAAGCCTTCAAAAGCCAAAGGAAAAGATCTTTTTGCCAGAGCCATTCAACATGAATTGGATCATCTTGATGGCGTTTTGATTATTGACAGAATTAAAAAAACACGAAAACCAACAATAAAGAAAACTTCGACTATAAAAACTACGGATAAAAAAATAAAATAAAGTCACCATGTCATTCCGGGCTTGATCCGGAATCTGCGTAGATCCTGAATCAAGTTCAGGATGACAGGTTTGAAAAAGTTTGACCACATTTGATAAAAAAAACTTAAGAGTTGTCTTCATGGGAACTTCAGATTTGTCTGAAGCCATTCTTGAATCTCTCATTAACAATGAATACAATCTGGTCGGAGTTTTCACCAAGCCAGACACTAAAGTTGGGAGAAAACAAGAAATTGTTGAACCATTGGTCAAAAAAATGGCCAAAGCAAAAAACATTCCTGTTTTTCAACCAGCAAAATTTAAAGATGAAGGGACCCAGGCATTGAAAGAACTTGCGCCAGATCTCGTGATTGTGGCAGCCTATGGAAAAATTATTCCCGAGGTCGCTCTTGAAATTCCAAAATTTGGATTTATTAATGTGCATGTTTCGATTTTGCCAAAATATCGTGGCGCTTCTCCAATTCAAAACGCCCTCCTTGCTGGAGAAAAAGAAACTGGAGTCACCATCATGCTCATGGACCAAGGAATCGACACAGGCGATATTTTGGCTCAAGAAATTACTCCAATTGAAGACCAGGACACAACCGAATCATTGATGGCGAGAATGGCTGGGGTTGGAGCAAATCTCCTAATCAAAACACTTCCCAATTGGATTGAAGGAGGCATTGATGCAAAAAAGCAAGACCACGAGCTGGCAACTTTTTGCAAATTAATTTCACGCGAGGATGGAAAAATTTCCTGGACAGACAGTGCCGAAAAAATTCAAAATCAATTCAGAGCCATGACACCTTGGCCGGGTGTTTTCACTTTTTGGAAAAACGGCTCAAAACTTGTCAGACTGAAACTAAATTCAATTTCAAAAACAGACTCAAACAAGGATCATCAAATGGGAGAAGTTTTTCAGATTGGCAATGAAGTTGCAGTTCAAACTGGAGAAGGCGCCATCATTTTGCGAGAAATTCAAAAAGAAGGCAAAAAATCTTCTGACTTGAAATCTTTCATTAATGGTCACAAAAATTTTATCGGAAGCATTTTACAATAAAAACAAAATAAGTTTATTTATTAGCAATTTGCGGATTGGCATCTATTCGTAGATTAGCATAACATCCTATGCACCAAAAGAAATTCAACGAAAATCAAATCATAATAGCAGGTTTTGTTTTGATTATTCTGGTCATTATCTTCACGCTGTTTCGTGGAAAAATTTTTTCCGAGTCAAATGACTCTCGAAATTCAATCATGCCAACTTCAAAAGAATCCAACCTTCCGAAATATGAAACTCTCAGCGCAACCGAGCTAAACAAAAAAATAACCCTCCAAAAGGAACCAGTGGTCCTGCTCGATGTCAGACCCTTTGACTTATACATAGCTGAACATATTCTTGATGCCATCAACATCTCGCTTGATGAATTCCCTGTTGGTTCACGAATAGACAGCCACAGCGCAATTATCGTTATTGGGAGTGATAACGAGGATGAAAATATAAACGAAGCAGTTGAAGAATTAAAGAAAGAAAAATTCGAAAATATCAGAGTGCTGGCTGGCGGAATGGAATCCTGGAAACAATTGGTTGGCGCAACGGTGACCTATGGAGATCCTAAATCATTCGTGGATCAATCTAAAGTTTCCTATCTTGACGCAACTGAATTGAATGACGCGATCAGAAAAGATGTCCCAGTATATGTTATTGATGTAAGAAATGCTGGTGAATTCGCTCAAGGTCATATCGTTGGAGCAATCAACATTCCCATGAATGATCTTGAAAAAAGACGCTCAGAAATCAAAGAAAAAAGAATTGTGGTTGTGGGAATAAATGAGCTTCAAGAGTTTCAAGCCTCTGTCCAAATATATGACATGCTTCTTGCTTCCCCATTTGTCATGAGAGGCGCAATGCCAAAATGGGAAGAACTAAACTTTGACTTGGTGAAATAATATTTTCCACATTTCTTTTTCCGCAAAAGAAA
>CAYVME010000043.1:0-5070 GCA_964452415.1 uncultured Bdellovibrionales bacterium | reverse complement strand
GTATACCAATTCCACCACCTGGGCATCTAACTCAATCATTTTAACGCATTTTCAAGAAAAAGCAACCCCATAGCTATCCCAGGATTTGCCTTATTCTGATTGCTTCTGCTTGAAGTGCTCCTTCCTCCTCATATTCCCCGTGATGCCTGGTTCCCTGCCCATAGGTTTCCTTTTTCTGATCCAGATGGAAATTGATCAATAAAGACAAACCTTCGACATGGGCATACATGTGAAACCTTGGGTAGCCACTTCTGGCCATTGGACGAATGAAACTCATTTCATCCTGTTCATTTCGTTGAAAAGTATACCCAGCCCTTCTCAGTAAATTTACCGGGTTTTCCTTGATATTTTCGATTTTTAGTCGCATAATACAAATACATAAAAGATTATAATTCGCGCTGAAACTGAAGCTTCTCTATGCTATCGATTAAGAAAAATACAATTTCAGAAAATAAACATTCGAACATACTTACTCTTATACTAACACTATTTAGTATAATTTCAATTAGAACATTTTTGGATAATTTTGCCTACCCCAATACCGACAACACATTTTTTCCAACAGAACGATTTGTACATTTTTATTTGTATTTTTTTTCAGTTTTTTTATCATTGTCTTTATTGCTTTATTTTTTAACTAAAAAATCTTTTTCTTCTGTTTTTAATTTTCTACTTAAGCCATTTTCTCTTATCCTACTTATTCCCCTCATTGATCTTACTTTGAGTGGCAAAGCCACTGATGCGTTAAAATATGTGCCCGTTAGCACAAATGAGCTTTTTGCTGTTTTTTTAAAATTAATAGATCCGCTAAGCGGACAAGGAATCACCATTGGACAGCATATCATCTTTTTCTTCATGATGCTTTTTATGGCGTTCTTTGTATTCAAAAATAGTGACAGCCTGCTAAAAGTTTTTCTTTTGCCTTTTTTTAGTTATGTAATAATTTTTGCTTATGCAATAATTCCAAGCATTATAGTTATGCTAAGTTTTGACGGTAGTATTCAAGGAATAGGGACAGTTGATGCCTACAATAAATTGCTGCAGCAGAGCTGGCTATCAAACACAACAACGGGTGTCGAACTCTTGAACAAAGTTTTCATACAACTAAATTCAATGCATGAAATCTTTATGTCTAGATTTTTTTGGCTGATGGCAACACTCCAAATAATCATTATCCTCTTACTGGCAAACAAAACCAAGCTTAACTTGTTAAAGAAATTCCTTGACTCCAAAAAAATTCTTCTCTTGGTTATTGTCGCTCTTTCAGGTACTGTAATTAATCAGGAGCTTTTTGGCAACATATCATTGCACAATCCAATCAATTATACAACCCTGTCAGTCTTTATTGCTGTTATAGCTCTTTGTTTCTGGAAAAATATGCTCATGATAAATGCCAAAGTATTTGATGAAAATTTTTCAAAAAAGGAAATCACCGCTATCAATATCGTGTCTTCCCTATTGATAATCTTCGGAGCATTAACACTAAATAGAACTGTGGTAATTCTTTTTATTGTAATCCAATCTGGATATTACTTATACACAACCCATCTATCTAGAGATTGGGAAATCCCAATCATTAAACCTCTTATATTTGGGGTTATTTCAATTCTTATTTCAATGAGTGGATTCTTTTTAGCTTCCCCTGATCAACGCATTTTTGCTTTCCCCATTAAAGCAATCACAACTATTGGATTATTTGTCACAATAATCTCAATAATAATTCAGGCATCGCACAGGAAAAAAAGAATTTCATAGTCTGAAAAAATTTTACGCAAAATATCATATCCGGGGGAGAAACCATTTTAACCGCCCTCAATTGATTAGAAATCTTCAATAACACTACTAGCCATATGTCGCTTTTCTTCAAAAAAATATTTGCAAATGACACACCTCTCTCCTTGGGAAAAGTGGTAGCATCTCTTTTTTCATTGTTTTTAATTATTATCTTTTTGAGCCTGTTTTCAGCCACGGATCAACAAACCATCGTTCCCGCATGGGAAACAACATATTTGCATATCCCTCTGTTTTATTTTTCTATATTTTTATCTTTTTCAATATTATTATGGACACTTACCAAAAAAACACTTTTTCGAATTTGGAATTTTTTATTGCCACTTTCCTTCCTCACAATTCTCCCTCAAATAATTAGCCTTTTGGTTAATAATGATGGGAGTGTTACCATCACGCACATTGTCACTGAACCACAAAATATTCTCCCCACCTTTTTAAAGTTCTTATATTTCTCCTCGGAGCTTGGCATAACTCTTAACACAAAAATAATTGTTTTTTTAATTTTATTTCTCTTATCTTTTTTTATATTCAAGAACACCAAAAGCCTTCTCAGATCAGTGCTGGGATTGTTGCTTTCATATTTGATACTTTTCTTCTATTCAATAATACCCAGTATCGTAAGCTTACCTTATATTCTATCCGGCGCATCAGAGTCACCAACTGAAATTTACAGTTCGACTCTTAGCCACGGACTAATAAGCACCACAAGACAAGCACTGCCCCTTTCGTTAATAACAACCTCACAGCAGGACTTTTTTCAATCCATATTTATGTCTCAGATCTTTTGGCTGCTTGTTGTTATTCAGTTGTTTCTTATTTTCATACTTCCAAATTTAAAATATCGAAAAGCATTTCTGGAGAACTTTCCACTCACCAGAATTATCTACTGGAGCATAATTTCACTTATTGGAATCTATATAAGTCAAAAGAACTATACCAGCATCGATTTTAAAAACATCACCACCCTCTCCTCTTTTTGTGTTATTTTTTTATTAGGAGTTCTGAATACGCTTGTGGCTATTTGCATAAATGACAAAGAGGACATCGGGATTGATAGGGTTTCCAATCCAAACAGACCACTCGCAAAAGGCACCATTACTGAAAATGAAATTAACAAATTCATGTTGGTGCTTGTTATCTTAATAATATTCGGATTGGCGACAATGAACACTACTACTACCTTCTTTCTTATTTTTACTCAGATGACTTACTATCTCTATTCTGCTCGCCCACTGCGATTGAAGCGTAATTTTATATCCTCATCAATAATTATTGGACTTGCTTCAGCTTCCATGGCAATGGCAGGATTCTTTTTCACCTCAATAAACCAGCGCATCTCAGTTTTTCCAGTTGAGGCAATTTTTATTATTGCAATTTCTTTTGCAATACTTTCCAACATGAAAGATATCAAGGATTATGAAGGCGACAAGCAAGAAGGAATTCAGACAATGCCTGTATTTTTTGGACTCGAAAATTCAAAGAAGATTATGGCATTTTTATATTCAATAATTTTTATCTCTATCCCTTTATTGACACATACTCCGTCAATGCTTTTTTTCTCATTACTTTGTTCCCTCTTCTCAACATATCTTTTTACAAAAAAACAATACCGAGAAAAGTATATTTTTCTAGTATTGTTTTTCTATGCTGGAATGCTTTTCCTGAATTCAATCTAAAAATTCATAATGATAATTCCTACTTAACCCAATGCTTGCTTTTTATTTCTTGATCGTCCTCTTCTTTTTTTTCTTCAATTTTCTCCTTGGCCATTTCTCGAAGCTTCTTCAGGTCTTCCCCATCCAATTCCTTGGCACGATTCAACAAATATTCGCGCGCATTTTTCTCACTATCCTCAATGACTTCAGCGAGAAGCACATCCAAAATTGCTCCTATTTTTGGACCAGGCACAACATTCAAATCTTTCATCAAATCATTTCCGTTGATTTTCAACATCTTCACAGAAACTGCATCCTTTGAAACTTTTTCGATCACATATTCCAAATGACGAAGCTTGTATGGCTTGGCCTTTGGTGTTCCACTCCCCAATCGATCAGCAATTCGAAGATCCATCAAATCCTTCATGTTTTCCAATCCGACTTTCTTGATCAATCTTCGCACGCTCGCATCTCCAACTTCATCAGGATTGTAATAGAACATATGATTATCAACCAGCATCGTAACTTTTTCAATCACTTCATTTGAAAATCGAAGCCGAGTAAGAATTTTTTTTGCCGTCCGCGCACCGACATGATCATGATTATAAAATGTTGCATACAATCCCTCACCTCTTTTAGTTTGAGGTTTCGCAATGTCATGAAAAAGCGCAGCCAAACGCACCTCAAGCTTTCTTGAGGGACAAAATTTCAAAGCCAAAATCAAATGCTTATATATCGTATGAATATGATGCCTGTTTTGCGCCACACCCACACCACTTTCCAGTTCTGGAATAATATGCGCAAGAAGTCCTGTTGCATGAAACATCTCAATCCCCTCTGCTGGATTTTCAGAAAGCATCAGTCCGACCAATTCGTCCTTAACTCTTTCCAATGCTACATAATCAATCAGTGCAGAATTTTTCTTGATCGCTTCAAAAGTTTTTTCTTCAATCTCGAAACCAAGTTGCGCATGAAAACGAATAGCTCTCATCATGCGGAGTGCGTCTTCATTGAATCTTTCATCTGCATCGCCAACAGTTCTAATGATTTTATTTTTGATGTCAAGTTGCCCTTCAAACAAATCAACAATTTCAAAATCATCGTCACCCTTCAACTTAAGTGCAATTGCATTCATTGCAAAATCTCTGCGACTCAAATCCTCCTCCAGGGTCTGAGCAAATTTAATTTCATCTGGTCGTCTTCGATCACTATATGTTGTTTCAATTCTATATGTCGTAACTTCAACAACATCATGCTCCCTTTCCTTTCTTAAAAAACCATTACTATCATTAATAAATTTTTCAACTTTAACCCCAACTGTTCCGAAATCATTCTCGTAAAAACTATCCGGAAAAATTTCCATCACCTCATTTGGTTTTGCGCTGGTCGTGATGTCCCAGTCTTTTGGATTTTTATCCAAGATCAAATCGCGCACACATCCTCCGACAATGTACGCTTCAAAACCATTGCCTTGAATTTTTCTCAAAACCTCAACGACGGGTTTTGGGATTTTACGAATCATATTTTTGCAATGTGTCCCCAGCAGGAAAATCTCATGTCGCTTCGCTCATTGAAACCCATCGGTTTCAAAACTTCCGCCACAGGAAAACCCAGGTTTTCCCGA
>CAYVME010000042.1:0-5449 GCA_964452415.1 uncultured Bdellovibrionales bacterium | reverse complement strand
AATTGCAAGAAGGTGACAAAGTTGAGTTCGAAGTAAGCGAAAGCCCAAAAGGACCTAACGCTGTTAACGTTTCAAAAATCAACTAATACTTCGTATTTAGATATTTTGCAAAAACCCTCCTCGGAGGGTTTTTGTTTTGCTAAAGTGTGTTATGCTTTAAATGAGTTAAAAGGATTATTTTTGCTTTGCCTATTTCCTCTCTCGACACGCTCTTGACCAGGAGTTAAGGTCAAATCGCTAAGACCTCGCTGTCGCTCGCTATTGCCTCGAGAGTAAACAGGCAAAGCAAAAAATTCATAGTCGTATTGTTTTTTATTGAAAAATTGATCCATTGAAAATTCAATGAAAATTGAAAATTGTGAATTGAAAATTATTTAAAATATGGAATTAAAAACACTCGGTTGGGATTTGTATTCTCAATCTTTACAGGAAAATACTGAAGAAGAAAATGTGGCGCGCGTGGCTGTGGAAAACAGGGGCGGATATTTGTTGTATGCAAAAATTGGAGAGTTGGAAGGAATCGTGCAAGGAAAATTCATACGAAGTGCCAAAGACGAAACTGCATATCCAAAAGTGGGAGACTGGGTTTCAATTGAAAAACTTCAAGGAGAAAACAAGGCCATCATTAAAGAAATTTTGCCTCGCCGTTCAAAAATCAGTCGCAAACGGGCTGGCGAAGACATTGTTGAACAAATTATCGCAACAAACATCGACATCGCTTTTATTGTTCAGGGAATGGATGGGGATTTTAATATTGGAAGATTGGAGCGATATGTGGCCATGGCCAAGGAGGGAGAATGTGAGCCTGTGATTTTGCTAAACAAAAGTGACCTTGCGCCAGATGCCGAGGATAAGATGAAGCAAGTTCAATCTGCGATGCCTGGTATGAAAATATTCTTGGTTAGCGCAATAAATGGAACTGGGATTGACCAGGTGCGAGCGCTGATCGGAAAAAATGAGACGGTTGTTTTTGTTGGTTCTTCCGGAGTGGGGAAATCAACCCTAGTGAATGCTTTGCTTGGATTGGATTTGCAAAAAACTCAGGAAGTGCGCTTGGACGACAGTCGAGGAAGGCACACAACCACCAAAAGAGAACTCATTTTTCTCCCTTCTGGCGGACTCTTGATCGACACTCCGGGCATGCGAGAATTGGGTCTCTGGGCTTCTCAAGAGGCCCTGAGAGAGACTTTTGAAGACATCGAGGCATTTGCCCAACTTTGCAAATTCAACGATTGTGACCACACACAGAGCCCAGGATGCGCAGTCCTGAAGGCCCTGCAAGAGGGTAAAATTGACCAGGAAAGATACAATCGCTTCATTAAGCTGTCTGGAAGCCTTGATCTTTTTCAAGCCAAGAAGGACAGGAATAATGCACAGGCCGAGAAAAGAGGAAGAAGAACCCTGATCAAAAAACCCGAGTTTATAAAAAAATAAATCTTATCAAGAAGTGCTACATAATATTTATGTGTAAAATATAATTTTTTTCGTAAAAGACATATGTCTGAATGGCCATCAACAATAATTCCAAATGGTGAAACTTCCAAGGAGAAGGAGGATGAAATGAAAAAAGCAAAAACTGTTGAACTTTCCCCTTTTGATAAGAGGAAACAAATTTCAGCAGAAGACTTGGAAGAAAATGGTGAATCCAGCTTAGAATCGGGAGAATCTATCGCCATGGTGAAAGTTGTCGAGCAAGCTATTTTGGAGCATGAGAAATATAATATTAAGCCAAAAAAAGTTATCTTGATTGATGGCAACAGATGTTATGCTAAAGACATTGCATATCGCTTTGGGGATGATGAGGAAGAATCTTCGGGCTTCATACCATTGGGTCTGGCAAGAATCGCAGGATATTTGGACAAGCATAAAGTTCCTTGTTCAATGGTTAGACTGCAAGATTTGGATAATTCTACAAAGGAGAAAGATATTTTGAAACTTGTCATCGAGGCTGATATTGTAGCGGTGAGTTCGCTCTCGCCTAGTATTGGCGGTGTGTTTTCTGCACTTAAGCAATTTAAGGAGCTCAATCCTAAATTGAAAACCGTACTTGGTGCGCAACATGCGTTAGATTATGAACACATTGTTTCCCACAAGGACGAGACCAATATAGATGCGTGCGTAATTGGGCAAGGAGAGATCGCTTTAACCGCCCTGGCATATGGTGTTCCCGACAATCAAATTGGAAATATGGCATATCTGGATGAAACTTCTGAAGCGACTATAATTAAAAGAAATGCAAATTATCCTCGCCTGACTGAGCAGGCTGTCATTGCTTCGGAGCTTATGCGACCTGTCGCAGCGAGGGAAATTTCAATTGAATGGTCGCACACTGTTGTCCCAGAATTAGCAAAAATTTATCCAGAAAGCATAGTGACAGAGTCTAATTCAGGATGTAAACATCCATGTAAATTCTGCACCAATCTTAGGATGTATGGAACAAATTGTGAATCGACATTAGAAACATCAGAATCTGAAATTAAAAAAGGACTAAAAAGAGCACAGCAGTTAAAGCAGGACATACTTATATATTTTGCAGATGGGATGATTAACACTTCAGATGAGCATCTTGAAGCCATTGTTAGTTTGATGACTAGAGAAAATGCAAGCAATGAATATAAAGCAGTATGGTATGCCTTTACGAGCGTAGAAAAGGAAGAAGATGCTGAAGCAGGTTGTGATAAAAAGGCAATGAGATTAGGAAAAATGGCGAGACAGTTTGAGGCAATGTCCCAAAGTGGATGTGTGATGTTGGCATTTGGGATGGAGGATGTTGTTGGAGACAGATCTAAGCAAGGCAAGGGTGCAGATCTTGAAAGAGCGATCGAGGTGACTGATTCAGCTCGTGAAAAGATTCTCGTTAGACTATTACTTATTATGGGGCTTGAAGATCACTACAATTTTTCCAGAGACGAGATCAAAGAAAGGACGCTCTCGCATATGAAGGCTCATCCGCAGGCAGCTTATAGGATCAACTCATGGACACCGATTGTTGGAACAAGTGATTTTGATAAATATCATAATTTTCTTACGAGAGATGTCCGAAAGGATCCAGAAGCTTTCAGTGAACATGACACTATGCATGGCGTAATCGATCCTGTCAAAATGTATGATTCCCTGGGAATTCCCGAAGAGCAGCGCTGGGTAAAAGATCCAAAAGATTGGGTAGTTTTAAGAAATGAAATTATGCAAGAATACCTCAGAAGTCCAGAGCACGAAGCGTTCTTGGAAACACTCAAAGGCAAAAGTATTAACGGAAAAGAAAATATATTGTATGATATTGCTGTTGAGTTTAGGCGCATCACCTTAACAGGTATTGAAAAATAAAATCTTTTTTTATTAGAGTCGTTCATGATGAACGACTCTTTTTATTTCCTGAGAATCTTGTCAAAAAAACTAGTGAGCGTCGCATGACAGTCAGCTGTTTATTGATAGGTGTGTGCGGGCCGCTGTGGTATTAATACTCTTTTATATATTGAAACTAAAATTTTAGGGTTGACTTTTCCATTAATTTGCTGTATACTGATTTGGTGTGCAAATTCGAAAAAAGCTAAAAACAAAAATCAAGAAGTTTAATGTTTTAGTATGTCCGCAAAAACCTGGAGCGGATCGTGAAATATTTTAATTTTCAATTAAGGTATTTTTTTTGTTTTCAAAATCGTGTTTTTAGCTGTATTTGAGGGTGATTTGCATGGTAATTCATTTTAATAACCCAAGCTAGATAGTCATTCCAAGAGGATTTAGTAGGGAAAAAATATGTATGTCAAAATTTGAAATGATTAAAAAACTGGAATATCTAATAGCTTTCCAATCGAATTGTCTGCAAAAAGGCGATTGGAAAGATTTCGATCTTCTTGAGAATAGCATTAAAAAGTTGGAATCAGAGATTCTCAAGATTTCCTAGCAAAAAACAAGTTAATCAACTTTTGTTTTTGAGAATCTTGTTGAAAAATTCCAAAGTTCGTTGCATTACAATTGGTTGTTCATTTATGAATGTGTGCGGACCGTTGGGATATTCGTAATAGGTGATATCTTTTCCTGCATCTTTCAGTGATTGAAAAAGATCTCGCGACCACTCCACTGGTACATCTTTGTCCAGGGCTCCTTGATGAAGCATGATCGGAGATGTTATTTTATCCAAATAATTTATGGCCGAAATACTTTTCCAAAATTCTGGATTTTCTTCTTGTGAGCCATATTGCTTGTAGAATTCTTCGGCAACACCTGAAAATTCTTCATCTGGCACGACCCATCTGTCGAAATTTTCTTTGTAGTTGGCATTGATTGGCGCTAGAAGCACGAAGGCTTTGGCGATTTCAGGTTTTGTCACCATGACATTGATGGTGATGCCTCCGCCCATCGAATGACCGAGCATGCCGATATTTTCCTTGTCAAAAAAAGTGAGTTCTGAATTTTTCACCGCGCTGATTGCGTTGAGCACATCTTCAACATAGCCTGAGCGGGGACGCACATCATTTTCCGGATCAAAATCCGACTGGGCATGGTTTCGATAATCACTGTGCAAAACAACATAACCATTTCTGGCAAAAAAATCTTGCTCTCGTTTCAGACCTTGGCCGTTGGTATAGTATTTGGGATCGATGAATCCATGATTAAGAAAAAGAACAGGGAATGGACCTTTGCCGGCTGGAACATTCATAATTCCTGAAATTGTGAAGCCTTCACTTTTATAAGTGATTGAATGGCGAGTATAAAATTCATTCTGATCCAAAACTTTCACCAACTTAAGATCAGATCCTTGAAATTCTTTTTCTGACATGACCGGAATTGAATCTTTTGTCAAGGAAGGTTTTTTCTCCTCAAGTTTAAATTGTGGGGTTTCATTTTCAAGCGCTGGCAGGGAGTTATTCTCAGGCGTCTTCTCATCTTTGGAGAAAAAGAAGAAAAGTGAAAAAAAAGAACCTATTGCTAATATTACTATGATGAGAGCTTTTTTCATGAGGTTTGGATTATTGTTTATGAGTCTAAATATATTATACTCCCAGGGCTTGTATTTATTTGCATGAATGCAAGAATAATCTCTTGAAATAGTATTAATGGTTACAATTGCAGTTCGTGTGTTTTTTAATAGATAAAACATCAATATGATCGAAAAAATCATCAAAACCGAGGATGAATGGAGAAAAATTTTGACCCCCGAGCAATTTCATGTGCTGAGGGAAAAGGGAACAGAGGCTCCAAATTCATGTGCTTGGAGCAAAAAAGATTTGGGAGCAGGTATTTTCCATTGCGCGGCTTGTGACTTGCCTTTATTTTCTAGTCAGACAAAGTTCGAATCTGGCACGGGTTGGCCAAGCTATTTTGAGCCTGTTAATTCTGAGAACATTGAAGAGGTGAATGATGATTCTTTTGGGATGCATCGCCAGGAGGTTCGCTGTGCCAGGTGTCAGTCACATCTCGGACATGTTTTTGATGACCCGCCTCGACTCGC
>CAYVME010000041.1:0-5517 GCA_964452415.1 uncultured Bdellovibrionales bacterium | reverse complement strand
CCAAGCTGTTGCCAAGCACTGCAATTGTCTTTCCTTTGGCATCCAAGGCTCCACGGTGCGCTGTGGCATCGACTCCAAAAGCCAGCCCACTAACAATGCAAATTCCGTTTCCCGCCAAATCTCGAGCAAAACCCCTGGCAACTTGGGAACCATAGGTTGTTAGTTTGCGAGAACCAACAATTGCCACCAAGGGAAGCTCGAGACATTTCAAATTTCCCTTCATATATATAAGATACGGATGGTCTGGAATTTCTCGCAGGAGAATTGGATATCTTGAATCTTCAACTGAAATTGCCAGAATGTTTTCTTCTTCAAGTTTTTGCCATTCAGCTTCAGGGTCAATGTTTGGTCTGGCATCAATTATTGCTTGTGCAATTTTTTCATCTGCTCCAGCCATTTTCAACTCCGAAAGGGAAGCAGTCCAGATTTTTTTAGCCGAATTGAAATATTCCATCAATTGATACAACTTCTTGCGACCAAGTCCTTCAATTTTATTCAAAGCATTGAGATGTTGCATAGCTTGAAAGAAGACCCAAATTTAAATGTATTTTTAAATGTAGTTAGTATTTCAAGAATAGCTCAATTATCATTGTTTGACAATTATCAAAAATTCTTGTCTTATTCTGGGGCTTTGCGCAGCCAAAAACAACTCCCATATTGACTAAAACCTGAAAAAGGTGTATAATAAAAATATAGTGAGTTATTTCTTCAAGTTAAAAAGGGGCCAATCTTGGCACCTTGAAATTAACAAAAGGGGGAGGCGAGTCCAATGTTGGGCAAAATTTCTGAGCTGTTCAAATGGACACATTTGAATTTTGCCGAAAATATCGAAGGGGCAATGACGCCAAACAATCCAAGTAAAGAAAGGAGGCGAAACAATGAAGGAATCCCCCTTATCGCTCGCAGGAGGAGCGACCCATCTCATCGCAACATTCGCGGTTGAGATCAGCAAGCGCTAACTTTTGAATTTATCCAAATGGATAAGCAAAAGATTAGCGCTTTTAATTTTGTTGTTTTTTAAATTGTTTTGAGGATTTCTTCCGAAAGCTTTTTTATGATTTCAAGTTCTTCAGTTGAAAAAGGTTGAAGCACAAAAACATCTCCAGGAATGATTCGATCTTTTTTCTTTTCAGCTCCTTCGATGCCAACTCGAATGCGAGTTATTTTTTGAGTGCCAAGAGTTTCAAAAATTGAAGTCACTCCATTGTGTCCAGCAGCTGAGGAATCAGTTGAAATTTTGAATGCTCCAAGTTCGATGTCAAGATCATCATGAATAACTATCAAGTTTTCAATTGGAATTTTGAAAAATTGCATAATTGCTTGGACACTTTTCCCGGAAAGGTTCATGAAAGTTTCTGGTTTGGCCAAAATTATTTTTTCATTGCCAATGGTGCCCTCACTGATTTGAGCGTTGAATTTTTTGTTTGATTCAAATTCTGGAAATGAAAAAGATCCGGTTATTTCGTCCAGCACAATAAAACCGGCATTATGTCTTGTGTTTTCATATTGCTTCCCTGGATTGCCGAGACCGATTATTAATTTCATATTTTTTATTGTTTAATTATTTTGTTTCGTGAAATCAATAAGCTCTTGAGAATCCTGAGCTTTGTTGAAATCATCAATACTGTCTTCTTCATATTTGTATGTTTCAATCAAATCATTCCCAAGTCTGATCAATATCTCATCTTCTGATTCATTTTTTTGCGGATCAAGCACAGCTGGAAGTTTTTTGATTAATTCATCAAGGGTGAAAATCTTTTCGTTGCCAGAGGAATTTGTTTGGATGATTGAGATGCTTGAAATTTCTCCGGATTCGTTTTGAATTGTTCGCACATTTTTCATTTTTAGTTTCTCACTGAGAAGTTTTTTTATTTTGTCTGCCAGTTGGTTGTCTGAGCTTTGGTTGATGATTGAAATGTTGGCAGACTCTGTTTCGATCATGGCTTTTCTTTTTTTGATTTCAGTTTGGTCGAAAATATTTTGGGCCAAGTCTTGAATTTCACTATAGTTTCCAACTCGAGGAACCAAAATGAAGGCTCTGTCATTTTCAAGCATCACATGGGAAACTTTCAGCAAGCTGTCGGGCTTCCAGGCATCAATAACTGCATTGTTGATATTTTGAGTGTCGACGGTCTTGCTCAGCTCGATGAATTTATCAATATCCTCAAGTCCGATGTCGGTTTTTATGTTGTCGCTTAGAGTTGTCAGGATGTTGCTCAATCCAACCACATTGAAAAGTGTTTGCATCGAAAAGAGTTTGTTTTTTGTTGATTGAATGACTTGTTGCTGTCTTTTGGCTCTGCCGAAATCACCTTCAGAGTCATCGCGCCTTTCTCGAACATATTTCAAGGCTGTTGCGCCATCAAGAAGGTGGTGACCTTTTGTTAATGAAAAAGTTTCATAGCTATAATTTGGTCCGGGATATTTCGGATCGTAGATATCTCTTTCTGAGACAATGTTGACACCGCCAATGTTGTTTATGATTTTTTCAAAGGCCTCGAAATCAACTGCTAAAAAATAGTTTATTTTGAGGTCGGTTATTTTTTCAACAGCTTCTTTAATGAGGTCCGCGCCATCGTCTTGGTTTATTCCTATTTTGTATAAACTGTTTATTTTGGTGAATGAATTGGAATTCGGAATTTGCACATAGAAATCTCTTGGCAGGGAAAGCATGGCAACCTTTTTGTTTTTTGTGTCAATACTGAGAATCATAACTGTGTCCGTCAAATTTCCTCCAGGTTTTTTTTCGCCAGCCGCTCCAAGCAATAAGATGTTGACGCGTCCATTTTCTTGTCCTTTCAGTGGTTTGGTACTTTTGGATGGTATTATTGGTGACATTATGGACTTCATGTCTTGCATCATGGTGGACTCAGAGGAACCAGTGTTCATTTTTTTAAATGAAGCCCTTGCTTTCCATGCAAAAAAAATTACATAGGCAATTGCTAGCAATATCAGAAACGAAACAAGACCCAGGATTATCTTGCCAAAAACACCTTTCTTTCTCTTGGGTTTTGTTTGTTTGGGTTTTTCAAATGTTTCTTCCTTGGGAATGAAAAGTTCTTCCCTTTTTTGATATAAAGGGTTCGGGAGAGGTGCCTGATTGGGCGTCTCAATTTTCTCTGGACGCTGCTCGGGATATTTGGGTTGTCTTCTTCTGATTCCATCCATGCTTGAATATTACCTTAAAATCGACCAAAATGTCAAAAAAATAGCGAATCTGAGCGAAAAGTAAACCCTTGCAATTGGGGTCCAGACATGGTATCATTGCCTTGTTAAAACTAAAAATATTCGAGCTTAATTCGTGATTAATTTCATCAAGAAAAGATATTTTTGATGAATAATAAAATAAAAATGGAGAAACAAAACAGCAACATGTTTGAGACTGATGAAGAAGTATATTATGGTGTTGGTAGTTTCCTCTGGGAGGTTATCAAAGTTTTTTTCTGGGCGCTTGTTATTATTGTTCCAATCAGGGTGTTTCTATTTCAGCCTTTTTTTGTGCAAGGCGCCAGCATGGAGCCAAACTTCAAAGACGGGGATTATCTCATTATTAATGAATTTGGTTACAAGATGACGAATATTCTGGACGATTTTGGTTTTCCTCATCTTTTCACGATCGGTTCTTTCAAGGATTTTAATCGAAATGATGTTGCGGTTTTTCGATATCCGCGTGATCCGAAGCAATTTTTCATTAAGCGAATTATTGGACTTCCTGGTGAAAAGGTGAAAATTGAAAATGGCAGAGTCACGATTTTCAATGAGCAAAACCCTGAAGGTTTGATGTTGGATGAAAAATCTTTCTTGCCAGCAGGCTTGATCACAACTTCTTCGGTAATGACTGAACTTGGCGATGATGAATATTTTGTACTTGGAGATAATAGACAGTTTTCGCATGATTCCAGGGCATGGGGACCACTTCCAAAAGAGGATGTGGTGGGAAAGGTTTTGATTCGCGCGTGGCCACTTTCAAAAGTTGAGATATTATAACTATTTAAATAACTGTTATGGCTCAAGCAAAAGGTAAAATTATAAAAAAGAATTCGCCAGTCGGCGGAACCAAAAAAATGGATAAAAAAACTGCAATTGCCAAATCTGCCAAATCTGCAAGTCAGGTAAAAAAAGCGCCAAGAACAGTTTCATCTTCAAGCAAGGCTAAGGTTGTTGAAGAAGAGATCTTGATGCAACCTCCTCGTGGAATGAGAGATCTTTTGCCTGGTGACCAGCCATATTGGAATCAGCTCAGAAGAGTTCTTTCTCGTGTTTCTCTCGACTATGGCTTTCAGCGAATAGACACTCCTGCAGTTGAATATGCAAATCTTTTTGTGCGTTCAATTGGAAAGGGAACTGATATTGTTGATAAGGAGATGTATATCTTCAATACTAAAGGTGGGGACAAGGTCGCACTGAGACCAGAGCTTACTGCAGGAATTGGTCGCGCATACATTCAACATGGAATGACTGTGCTTTCAAAGCCAGTGAAACTTTTTTCAACTGGACCGGTGTATCGCTATGATCGTCCGCAAGAAGGACGATATCGCGAACATTTCCAAGCAAATTTCGATGCATTTGGAGAACAAGATCCAATTTTGGATGCTCAACTTATTCAGTTGGCACATCGCGTGGTGACAAGTCTTGGAATCAAAAATATTCAATTTCAGATAAATTCAATTGGTTGTCCGAAATGCCGAAAAGAATATCAGGATCTTTTGACTGCCTATTTTGAATCAAAAAAGCAAAAGCTGTGTCTTAATTGCAAAAAAAGATTAGAAATAAATCCACTTCGAATTTTGGATTGTAAAGAGGATAAATGTATTCAAGTTGCAATGACCGCGCCTCAATCAATTGATAGGCTTTGTGGAGATTGTCGCGTGCATTTCAAAAGTTTGCTCGAATATCTTGACGAGCTTGATTTGCCATATGTGATCAATCCTCGCTTGGTTAGAGGTCTCAGCTATTACACGAAAACAGTTTTTGAAATTTGGTCAGGTGATGAAGAGGGCAAGAAGCACTCACTTGGTGGTGGAGGACGATATGACTATTTGATTGAGGAACTTGGTGGTGAGCACACTCCAGCGATTGGTTTTGGGCTCGGAATGGATCGTTTGGTGCAAGAAATGAAAAGAGTGCATGCCAAAATGTATATCGAACCGAAACCGCGAGTTTTCTTGGCTCAACTTGGAGATTTGGCAAAAAAGAAAAGTTTGAATGTTTTTGCTGAACTTCAAAAAAATGGAATTTTAACTGCGGAAAGTTTTGGTCGCGGAGCACTCAAATCTCAACTTCGTGTGGCTGACAAACTTGGAGTGGAAATAACTTTAATTATTGGTCAAAAGGAGGCCCTTGATGAAACCGTTATCGTGAAAGATATGGTTAGTGGAACTCAAGAGACAGTGAATCACGAAAGATTGATTTTGGCAGTGCGAAAGATTCTCAAGAACAATGTGGTTGTGTCACATGAGGGAGAAAACGCATAGATTGACATATTTGAAGTTATCAGTATAATATGATAGGCTAGAG
>CAYVME010000040.1:0-5547 GCA_964452415.1 uncultured Bdellovibrionales bacterium | reverse complement strand
GAGTTAATGCTAAATATAATGATTCGGTTTTGTTTTTCAAAATCCAGCGAGTATCTCTCAAAATCAGAGAAGCTAGCGCATAAATGAAAAGAAAAATAATAGCATCTCCGATTGTTGCTCTAAGATGGACAATAATCAAATCCAAAACACCATCGAAATGAGGTTTATAAAATGCAACTTGACCCATTTCCCAAATGAAATTGAAAATGAATGCTGTTATTAGATATATTGCAATTACTTTTTTCATTTACTATTCTTGATCAACATTAAACCTAAACAAGCTCAAACTATTAACCACTACAATTACTGTCACTCCCACATCTGCAAAGATAGCCATAGCGAGACTGCTTGTGCCAGTGACAGCCAGCAAAATAAAAACCGCTTTCACTCCTACAGCAAGTGCAACGTTGAAACGTATTTTTAATGAGCATTTCCTGCCTAATTGTATAAGATACGGAACGAGTTTGAGATTATTATTCATCAAAGCGATATCCGCATTTTCAATAGCAAGATCTGAGCCAACTGCTCCCAGTGTGATTCCCACGGATGATTTTGCAAGTGCTGGAGCGTCATTCACGCCATCGCCAATCATTGCCACACAGCCATACTCTTTCAAATAGTCTTCTATTTTTGCTATTTTATCCTCTGGAAGTAGTGCTGCCTTTACATCGTCAATACCCAGTTGTTGGGCAATAAAATTGGCAGCATTCATGTTGTCGCCAGTCAGCATGGCTGTTTTAATGCCTAGATTTTTCACTTGATTCACAGCGTCGTAACTTTCACCTCTCATTTCATCACTTACTGCAATTATTCCCTTGATTTGTTTATCATCACTTATAATTATCGCTGTCTTTCCTTGCTTTTCGAGCTCTCCAACTTTTTCGATTATATATTGCTCAACTTCAATATTATTTCCATTTTCTTCCAAAATAAAACTTAGATTTCCCAAGCAATGTTTCGAATCAATACAAACCAAACATTCTCCCGTTAATCCTTTGCCATGCACGGCCTTGAAGTTATCGAATGCGTGAACATCAACCTTGTTTTCATTCGCCCTATCAATAATACTCTTTGCAATGGGATGCTCGGAAAAAACTTCCATGCCTGCTGCACATGCCAGCAGTTCGTCCTCGGTAAATCCGTTATATGGGATAATATCAGATACATAAGGTTCTCCCTTGGTGAGAGTTCGTGTCTTATCGAAAGCAATCAATTTAATTCTGCCCAAATCCTCCAAAAATCTGCCTCCTTTTATGAGCGCTCCCTTTTTCGTGGCATTACCAATAGCGGAAAACACTGCCACGGGAGTTGAAATTACCAAAGCGCAGGGACAAGAAATAAGAAGTAATGTCAAAGCACGCACAAACCAAACATCAAAAGATTTGCCCAATAAAAATACCGGAATAACAACCAACAATGTGGCAATCACGATGATGGATGGGGTATAATATTTGGCGAAACTTTCAATGAATTTTTGAGATTGAGATTTTTGCTCTGCCGATTCATAGGTAAGTTTGATGATTTTAGCAAGCGTGCTATCCTTAGCTTCCTTTTCCACCCTTATTTCCAAGTACCCATTTCCATTTGATGTGCCAGCAAACACGGAGTCGCCAATGTATTTACTTTTTGAAAGCGGTTCGCCAGTAATAACAGCTTCATCCACAAGCGAATTACCTGAGACAATAACTCCGTCCAGTGGGATTTGATCGCCTGGCTTTATGATAACAATGTCTCCTTGCTTGATTTTTTCAATCGGAGTTTTCTCCTGCGATCCCTTTACTTGGGCAGTCTTCGGTGATTTATCAACAAGTTCCTTAAGCGCACCCTTGCTTTTTCTGATGCCGAAATCTTCGAGCGTTTCGCCCAGCGCAAAAAGGACGACAATAATGGCCGCTTCTTCGAATTGCCGAAGATACATAGCTCCAAAAATCGCGATAGTCATCAGGAGATTGATGTTAGAAAAATTCAGCCTCCAAAGACTTTTCAGTCCACTTATAAAAACATCTTTTCCAAATATGTACACAATTACTGCAAATACAGGCAGCTCCAGCCAGAGTGGCAAATTAACTGACAGCAGTGAAGCAATCTCAAATGGCACGATTACAGCTAAACTGACCAACAGCCAAAAGAATTTCTTGTCTTTGAAAATGCTTTCTGATTTTGTTTCTTGCTTGCTTTCGCAGGCACCACTATTGCAACATTCCATAGATTTATATTTATTGATTACTTCAGTTGTCCCTTATATACCCGATATGGTTTCGGACCAACCAATGCTTTACCATTGATAAAAACCGTAGGTGTTCCGTAAATCTTCATGTCTTTAACTTTTTCAAACTGTTCATTTAATATCTTTTTTGTTTCTTCGCTTTCGGTGCAATTATTTATTTTGGCTGCATCAAATCCATTTTTCTCCGCCAATAATCCAAGATACCCGATATCCTGCAAATCTTCTTTTTTGCTTTCGAAAAGCGCGCTGTTCAGATTCCAAAATTTTTCCCTATCTTGATTATAGGCACAATATGAATATTCAGATAGATAATCGGATTGGTCTTTGACTGGGAAATGCATAAAAGTGAAATCACTGGAACTGTTTTCGACCAGCTTCATTATATCAGGATAAGCCTTCCTAGAGTAATCACAATTATAGCATCCAATAAATACTACGCTGTTTTTTTGATTGCCTTTTATTTCAGGAAATCCTGTCAGAGTAACTCCTTCCAGGCTTAAATTTTCTTCCGTTGGCTTGTGCAAAGAACACTCACCGCTGCTGCTATCAATTGCGGAAATTTTATTATTTGCTCCTGTCGGATCAAAGACGCAGAAACCGTCTTGATTCAGACCATTGCAACTCCCATATTGATAAAAATTATAAGCGCCCCGAACCGACCAATACGTGCTAGCAACCATCAGGATAAAAAATATCCATGAAAAAACTTCAAGATATTTGTTGAAAATCTTGGCGGCAAAAACAGACTTATTCATGATCTTTCCGATAATCCTGCCTTTCATTTTTTCTTTGAAGCTTGCATTGCAAGGTCTGAAAGTCAGACGCCTCAAAACACAATCAAAAGCCTCCCGCGCAAGCGCCCTGTGCGTTGCACTGAAAATTCCAAGAAACGAAAATACAATTAGTGCAATAATACAAATCATTTGTTTATAGTAGTTTTACAATTTTATTTACAGCATCAACGAAAACCTTGGCTTCCTCCATGTTATTATAAAAATACAATGATGCCCTCACTGAACTTTTAACGCCTCTCGCATTAAACCATGAATTTACGCAATGATGCCCCGATCGAACCATAATGCCACTCATCTGGTCAAGCATAATGGCAATTTGATGCGATTCCATGCCATCTATCCAAAATGAGAAAATTCCACCTCTGAATGACGCATCAGTCGGACCAATGATTTTAATATGATCATTTTTCTGCAATTCCGAAGTGATGAAGTTATTCAATTCATATTCCTGTCTGGCGATATTATCAAATCCGACTTTTTCCAAATATCTAACCGCTTCACCCAGTCCTAGGATTCCTGCATAGTCTTGAATTCCAGCTTCAAATTTTTCAGGTGAAGCAAGCAGTTCATGTCTTTCATAATCGGAATAAGAAATTGTGCCACCGCCTGTCAGAAAGGGATCCATTTCTTCCAATAAATGCATTTTTCCATACAGAACTCCTATGCCACATGGTCCCAGCATTTTGTGCCCTGAGAAAACCAAGAAGTCCACATTCAAATCTGCAACATCAATCTTTCGATGCCCGGCAACCTGAGTGGCATCCAAGAGAACTTTGGCGCCATATTGATGTGCGATTTCAATGATTTCCTTCGCGGGAATAGTAACGCCATCCAAATTAGATGTCCACACCATCGCCACAAGTTTAACCTTATCATTCATCGCATCTTTAAACGATTCAAGATTAAATACGTTGTCATCATTGGAAAGCACCACTTTATGCGCGATTCCTTTTTTTTCTTGCGCTATTTGCCAAGGCACAAGATTTGAATTGTGCTCCTTATCGGTTGTCAAAACAATATCTCCATTTTTCAGTTTTAAGGATTGAGCTACAAGGTTTATTCCTTCCGTTGCATTCTTCACAAAGATAATTTCCTTTGGAGTTTTTGCGTTAATAAATTTCGCAATTGTTTTTCTCGACGCCTCGCATTTTTCAGAAAGCGAAACTGCCAACGAATAGGAGCTTCTGCCTGCACACACAGGGTAATCCATATAATACTGCGAAATCACATCTATAACCGAAACTGGTCGCAAAGTCGAACAAGCATTATCAAAACAAATAAGTTTTTGACCATTATTCAATAAAGGGAAATCTTTTCTAATTTGTTCCAAATTCATACAACTTGCTTTATTTGTTTAAAACTTCTTCTATCTTAACCTTTACCTGCTCAAAAGGCTGAGCACCTGAAATCAGTTGGCTGTTGCCTTTGTCATCAATCATAAATGTTGCAGGAGTGCCTTGAACCCCAAGCTTTTTTCCTGATGCCAAATCCAAATTAACCTTTGCTTTGAATTTTCCATCGCTCAGGCAACTTTCGAATTGTTGCTCATTCAATGCTAATTCTTTTGAATATTTTTTTAGGTCGGAAACTGCAAGTCCTTTTCCATCAGGTTGCGAATTCTTGGTCAGCACTGCCGAATATTCCCAAAACTTTCCCTGATCGCCAGCGCATTCTGCGGCTTCTGCTGCCTTGGGAGCTGCTTTATGAAAAGGAAGTGGAGAATGCCTGTATACCCAGCGAACTTTTCCGTCATATTCCTTCATAACTTTTTCCATGGTTGCATGAAACTTTATGCAGTAAGGACATTGGAAATCGGAATATTCAACAAAGGTAATTTTCGCATCCGCAGGTCCTTGAACACGATCGCTTTCCGTAATTACTATTTTACCGTCCTGAACAGGAGACGGGAAACTGGCTCCTTTTTCTCCTTTGTTGGCATAAATAAAGGAAGCGACTATAACTACCACAAATAACGCGACGATGGAGATGTTGATGTGTTTTTTCCTAATTATTGGAGGGTTTGTTTTTTTACTCATATTTGAATTTATTTTTATATTTATTATTGTCCACAAGATGCAGCAGGAGCTGCTGCAGTTGCTTTTCCATCTCCAAAACCAGGAGCGGGAGCAACAGCAGAAATGCTCGCGTTGCATTCTTCGGGCTTATTGGTAAATCCTGAGCAAACTGCTTTCAAGAAACTGTCAGAGTCTCTCTCTGAATCGATAACCGTTCCATTGACAACCAATGTCGGCGACCCTTGAACGCCATAGGCATCATTTTCTTTCTTGTTTACATTAAATTTAGGAGTTTGACTTCCATCATTTGATGTCTCTGTGATCTTAAATTCTTTGTCTGAAGCAGCGATACAAGCAGTTATTTTAGTTGCATTAATCTTTGTACTTGTTGAACATTTCGCACTGTCGCTTTCTTTTGCAAAACATTCTAAATAACTGGCAAACTTTGCAGGTTCCTCTTTTTGAATGCAATATTGCTTCACATTTTCATCCACTTCCTTTTTTCCATGCA
>CAYVME010000039.1:0-6150 GCA_964452415.1 uncultured Bdellovibrionales bacterium | reverse complement strand
AATCGGAGCTTTTGGAAATTGAGTATTTTTCCAAAAGCGTGCCAAAAAGGAAAATGGTCGAGCAATTGCGCACGCCCCATAATGCAAATCTACACTCGTGCCAATTCAATGATTCCATTTGCAATCACATCTGCCGCCATCGGATGATAAAAAGTTTTAATTTCGTTCACCATGTTTTGCTGAAGCGATTCATCATTCAAAATTTTCTCAATATTTTCAATCAAAATATGTTCGCCTAA
Organism: uncultured Bdellovibrionales bacterium; assembly: GCA_964452415.1. Classification (GTDB taxonomy): domain Bacteria; phylum Patescibacteriota; class Minisyncoccia; order Moranbacterales; family GWC2-37-73; genus UBA12068. Next base: position 5,911 of record CAYVME010000039.1, on the reverse strand, counting down.
ATTTCCTTCTTCAAGAACATCTGCGGCTCCGATGTGCGCAAGCGCATAGGCATTCATTCGCTGATGATCATTGGCGCTCTTATCAAGCGGAATCAAAATTGCCGGCTTTCCATTGGCTGCGATTTCTGAGATGAAAGTTGCGCCTGCTCGACTAATAACCAAGTCCGCAATTGCAAATGAGTCTCTGAGTCTGTTTGCATTCATGAAACCAAAAGGCGCATATCCTTCATGTCCAGCTTTTACACCCATGAAAGCAGCTTCACTTTTCACACTTTCAATATTTTCCGTTCCGGTTTGATGGATGATTTGAAAATGTTGCAAAAGATGTGGCAAAATTTTGACAATTGCGTCGTTGATAACTTTCGAACCTTGCGAACCACCCAAAACCAAGATGGTTTTTCTCGACTGGGTGAAACCAAGCTCTTTCCTCAAGATGTTGGCGTCGCCATCGGTCACTTGAAACCTGATCGGATTTCCAATCAAAGCTGTTTTTTCTTTTGGAAAATATTGCTCAGCTGTTGGATATGCAACTGCAACCCTGTTTGCAAATTTTGACAAAAATTGATTGGCAATTCCCGGCGCACTGTCAGACTCGTGAATCATGACCGGAATTCGATAGATCCATGCAACCAAAACGATTGGAACAGCCACGAATCCGCCCTTGGAAAAAACAACATCCGGAGTGAAACGAAACAAAATCCAAAGTGATTGCAAAAGTCCAATTGGGAATTTGAAGACATCAAAAAAATTCTTAATTGAAAAATATCTCCTGATTTTTCCACTCAGCACAAATCTTGCAGGGATTCCATTTTCCGCCATGATATCCTTCTCCATCTGAGCACCACTGCCCACATACAAAATGTTGGCCTCTGGACCAAGTTTCGCTCTCAATTTATCAGCAATTGCAATGAGTGGAGTCAAATGACCTCCAGTTCCACCACCTGTTAAAATAATTCGCATAATATTTTTATTAAAAATTGTTCTGCATGAAGATATTATAGCAATAATGCCCAAAATACACCAGTTAACGCTCCAAGCTTGATTGTTTTGAGATGTTTAGCAAAATACCAACTCCTGCCAATAAGAAAAGCAACGAGGTTCCACCATAGCTAATAAAAGGAAGTGGAATTCCAGTCAGAGGAACAAGTGCGATGTTGGCGCTAATATTAATAAACGCTTGCAAAACAATCCACATCGTGATTCCGACCGCCATCAATCGCCCAAACATATCAGGGGCATTTTTGGCAATTTTTATTCCTCGCATTGCCAAAGCAACAAACAAAATAATCAAAATGCTTGTGCCCATGATTCCAAGTTCTTCCCCCATGACCGCAAAGATCGAATCTCCAACTGGCTCTGGAAGATAATTGAATTTTTGTCTTGAATGACCAAGTCCAACCCCAAAAAGTCCACCACTGCCAACCGCCAAAAGCGCTTGATTTATTTGATATCCAATTCCCTGCGGATCAGCTGAAGGATCAAGAAACGCTGAAATTCGATCAAAGCGATATGGCTCAATCTTTATCAAAATCCAAAGAAGAACAAGGCCCATGCCGCCCATTGAAAAAAGATGTTTAAGACTTGCCCCAGAAACGAAGAATATTGAAAATGAAGTCAGGACAATAACACCCAAAGTTCCAGTGTCTGGTTGCTTCATGATCAAGAAACCAATCAGACCCATAATGCCAAGAAACGGAAGCATGCCCTCAAAAACATCCTTAATCCTGTGCAAACCCCTGCCCTCAAGCCAAGCTGCCAGATATATTATTGTTGCCAATTTTGCCATCTCAGAAGGCTGAAAAGAAAACGGCCCGAGTTGAATCCAACGACTGGCACCATACACTTTATTTCCGACTCCCGGCACAAAAACCAAGAGCAAAAAAATTACCGAAACAAAAAAGATTGGAACTGCGAGCCTTTTCCAGAGATGATAATCAATTTTGGAAAGCAGATACATCACCAAAAGTCCGGGCACAACACCATAAATCAATTGATGCTTGAAAAAATAATACGGATCTCCAAATCGTGTTTCACTATAAATAATTCCAGCACTTGAAATCATAACCAAACCGAGAGTCAACAAAATCAGCACGATTGTCAGCAATGTTTTGTCTCCGAGTTGTTTGTTCATTTTTATTTCTTTTTAGATTTTTCTTTTCTCCATTTTTCGATCTCGCCATGGTTTCCACTCAAAAGAACTTCGGGAACTTTCCAGCCTTCAAATTCTTCGGGCTTGGTGTATTGCGGAAATTCCAAATATCCTTCCTCACTGTGAGATTCTTCAACTGAACTGAAATCATTGCCCAAAACTCCAGGCAAGAGCCTGGTCACCGAATCAACCACCAACATGGCCGGAATCTCGCCACCAGTCAAAACAAAATCACCAATTGAAATTTCCTCATCTGCAATATTTTCCGCCACTCGCTCATCCACACCCTCATATCTGCCACAAATAAAAATCAATTGATCATACTGAGTCAATCTGTGAGCATCTTTTTGGGTGTACCTTTTCCCCTTAGCTGAAAACAAAATTGTTCTTATTTTTTGATTGTTATTTTCAACTTTCGACTTTATAGCTTTTACACAATCAAAAATGGGTTGCACTTGCATCACCATCCCTGCTCCTCCACCATATGGAGTGTCATCAGTGTTGTGATGCTTATTGGTGGCATATTCCCTCAAATTATGTGCCTCAATCTCAATTAAACCTTTTTCTTTGGCTCGTTTAATAATCGACTCGCCAAAATATGACTCGAAAATCTGCGGGAAAATTGTAATAATATCGAATTTCATAACAGCTTCCCAGGCATTAGTTTCTTAACTTTTTAGCTTCAGTATAAGCATTATAGCATAATATAATAAAATAAAAAGGGCTCATAGGAGCCACTTTTTTCCATAAAATTGACAAAGAGTGTATTACTGTTAATATTCAATCATGCTTATAAGAAAAAATCTGCAAACTTGGTCCGGTTTTAATGAACAATATTCATCCCACTAATTTGTCGAGAATGGATTTTTTAAGTTTATCTTATAAGATATTAATCCGCTCGGCGGATTTTTTTGTTGTCTAAAAATTCATTCTAAAAAATAACATGTTCAAAATAAACAAACTTGATTTTCTAATTTCAATTTACATATTTTGCATAATAGTTTCCGAACTGATGGGCTCTAAGACCTTCTCCCTGATTGGAAATTTCAATGCAAGTGTCGCAATCTTTTTGATGCCTTTTATATTCACCGTTAATGACATTATCACTGAAGCCTATGGAAAAGAAAGGATTAAAAGCATAATAAAATCCGGGCTTATTATGATTATTTTTTTGATTGTGTTTTCTTTTGTGGCCATACACCTTACCCCCTCTCAAAGATTTGCCAACAGTCAGTCAGCTTATCAAAGCATATTTGGAGCATCCATTAGGATATCAATAGCGAGCCTGCTTGCATTTTTTGTGGCTGAATTTATGGATGTGTTCGTTTTCGTCAAAATAAGAACTATGATGGGCAAAAAATCTTTATGGCTCCGAAACAATGCTTCAAATTTTGTCGCACAATTTTTTGATACCAGCATCTTTTATTTGTTTGCTTTTTATGCCATAGACAAACCTTTCTCAAACAATATGGTTTTTCTTGTTGGGCTTATAATTCCCTACTGGACATTAAAATGCATAGTATCTATACTGGAAACTCCACTTGTCTATGCGGGAGTCAGGTGGCTCAAAAGAGATACTCAGACACCCACAATGCAAGAAGCATAAAACATTGCAAGCAACGCATGGAAATAAAGAATTTGGCAGAATTTGAAGACTTCTTGAAATCTCGCATTCCAACGAGGGCAGATTTGTTCATGGGTGATATTGGGCTCAGGAGAGCCAAACATTTCATGAAGCTTATTGGCAATCCTCAAAACGAAATTAAAGTTATCCACATTGCTGGAACTTCTGGCAAGGGTTCCACGGCGCATCTGACCAGCCACATTCTGGCAAGCCAAGGATTTTCAGTGGGACTTTCAATCTCACCACATGTTTTTGACATTCGCGAAAGAATGCAAATCAACGATCAGCTTCCAAATGAAAAAATGGTTTTGAAATATTTCAACCAAATCTTGCCAATGATTTTGAAAATGGAAAAATCGAAATTTGGCATGCCAACTTTTTTTGAAATTAATGTGGCTCTAGCCTTCTTCATGTTTGCCCAAGAAAAATTGGACTATGCAGTGATTGAAACAGGACTTGGTGGAATGCTCGACGCCACCAACACAGTCACCTCAAAAAACAAAATTTGCATCATCACCAAAATAGGATTGGATCACACTGAAATTCTTGGAAACACAATTGCGAAAATTGCGAGCGAAAAAGCAGGAATAATTCAAAATGGAAATTTTGTCATTTCCACCAATCAATCTTTGCCAGCCAGCAATATCATCAAAAAAAGATACGAAGAAAAAGATGCAACATTACAAATCATAAAACCTGGAAAAAATTATTCCATCATTTCTTCAACTCCCCAGGAAACAATTTTTAATTTTACATTTGAAAAAAATAATTTATCAGATATAGCATTGGGCTTGATTGGAAAGCATCAAGCGGAAAATTGCTGCCTTGCACTTGCCTGCCTTGCCATTCTATCCAAGCGAGATGAATTTTTAATTGATGAAAAATTGTTACGCAGCATGTTACGCAGCATCAAAATTCCAGGACGAATGGAGCTTCTAAAAATTAAAGGAAGGAATTTGATCATCGACGGTGCGCACAACCCTCAAAAAATGGATGCTTTGACGAGCAATCTTTCCGCAATGTTTCCCAGGCAAAAATTCTCGTTCATTGTTGCTTTCAAGAAAGGCAAGGATTTCAAGCAAATGCTCAAAAAAATAATTCCACTTGCCGACAAGATTATTTTGACGCAATTTTCAACAACAGGCATGGACAACAATTGGATCTCCATTGATAATCAAGAAATTTCAAAATTCCTCAAATCTCAGAATTTCAAAAACTTCAAAATAATTTCCAATAAAAAAACTGAAATACTTGCCAATATTAAAGCATCAAAAAAACCAGTTGTCATCACTGGTTCACTATACTTAATAAGTTCAATCTACAATTTCCTAAAAAAATAGCGGGGTGGTTTTACCACTCCCGCTGTATTATTCTCGGCAACTCTTCACATTGCCCTTACAATTTTTCCCAATGCCTTTATGGTCTCCTCTTCTTTTGTGCATATCACATTTTCATTTTTCTTGCACAAGCGCAAATATATCCTCATGAAAATGTCATATCCGGAATCATTAGGACCAGCACACCATTCAAGTATTTTTTTGGGAATACCTGGAGCATAATGTTCCATTTCTATCTCAAAATAATGCCGATGGGAATCTGCGTCAAACATCTCGTTACGAGGTGCTTGATATATGAGCTTGATTGTAATTTTGGAAAGCATTTTAGGATGAATTGCCACAAAACCATTGTGATGCACTCTCTTGCCAATGACATGACCAAAATATTTTCCATCTAATACATTTCTTTGTTGATTATGCCAAGACATACCATCCAACTGAATACTTATCTTTTTAAGTAGTATTAGCACCAGAGCTTCACTGTTCATAATAAGGCCTCCCCTTTTTAGTAATGAAAAGAACTGTGAAATATACACTTTTTTTAAAAAGCAGTCAAGCATACAAAAAATCCCACCTTGCGATGGGATTTTTCTATTGCCCCGCACTATTTTCAAAAGTGCATGGGTAAAAAAGTATTTGAAAAACTTTTTAGATATTCATGTCTCCAAGAACGTCATCGATGCTCTTTTTTGGAGCTTCGGTTGGAGCTTGGGAAACCTCTGGTCTTGGTGTTCGCTCTCCTCGAGTTGAACCTTCTGGTTCGTTAATCTTAAGGTTAACGCGAGCATTGTTTCTTGCTCC
>CAYVME010000038.1:0-6426 GCA_964452415.1 uncultured Bdellovibrionales bacterium | reverse complement strand
GAACCCCCCTCCTCAGCTTGGAAGGCTGATATAATAGCCACTATACGACACCCGCACACCCATGCTACGCATGGAATTTCCAAATCTCAAATCTCAATTTCCAAACAAAAGGAAATTAAAACTAATTTCAACATTTTTCCGAACTCTTACTAGTATACCCGAAATATTTTTTTTGTCCAGCCCAAGACAAAAGAGCCTCGAAAGGCTCTTTTTCAGCAAAGATTAATCGTTAAACCTACTTCGCCATTGAAAATCTGGCGTTGGCCACATGCCAACAAATGACATTCATGATTGCATTGATATAATCTGGCCGTTTGGTGCCATAATCCGCAATATAAGCATGCTCGAAAGCATCCACCACGAGAATCGGCACGCATCCCGCAAGATGACCTCCGTCATGTTCTCCAATCCAAGAATTGAAAAGTCTTCCGGCTTCAACATCATAATATAAAATTGCCCAACCAATTCCTCTTATGGCCAAAACGGCGCGAAAATCTTTTTCCCAATTCTCAGCACTGCCAAAATCTTTTTCGATCTGTTTTTTAAGTTCCATCCCCTCTTCCAACTTGCTTCCACCCTTCATCAAATTTCCAAAATACAACTCGTGAAGTCGCATGCCGTCAAATTCCCAACCAAATCTTCTCTTGAGTTCAGCGAATTGATATGATCCAGTCTCAACATCGGAAAGCTCATCCAAAACCAAATTGGTGTTTTTCACATAACCTTCATACAAACCAAAATGAGCAGTGAGCAATTGGTCGCTCAAACCTTCAATACCAAGCAGATGTTCAAATTTTTGTGCTTCGTACATATTTTTTATGCCGATTCGAAACTACGAATTAAATTCGAATCTACGAACGAGAATTCCGTTTGTAGATTCGTGAATGTTTCGTTGTTTCGTATCGGTTTTTTTTATAATTTTCCCACCAAATCCATTCCTGGTTTCAAAGTTTCCCCTCCCGGTCTCCAATTCACAGGACAAACCTCCGTTTTGTTTTCTCTGACAAAAATTGCCGCTTGAAGTTTTCGCAAAATTTCTTCACTATTTCTTCCGATACTATTATCATGAATGTCCATCGCTTTGATGACTCCGTCTGGATCAACAATCACAGTCGCTCGAAGTGAAAGTCCCTCGCCTGGAACATATGTTCCAAGCGCTCGACAAAGTCTGCCGGTTGGATCAGCAATCATTGGAAAATTGATGTTCTTGATCATGGCAGAGTTGTCATGCCAAGCCTTGTGAACAAAGACCGTGTCGGTGCTGACTGAAAAAACTTCGGCTCCCTCTTTTTGAAATTGAGGATACAAAACTCCCACCGCAGCCAATTCTGTTGGACAAATAAAAGTAAAGTCAGCCGGATAAAAAACCAACACAATCCATTTTCCTTTATAATCAGAAAATTTCACTTTTCTCGTGCTCTCTTCATGAAATGCTTCCAATTCTAAATCAGGAAGTTTCCTTCCAACAATCGGCCCCTCATAAAATTCTGCCACCTCTTCCAAGAATTCTTCTTGTTGCATATTTTTTTGTTTAAATAATTACCATCAACAAGAACTACTACACTCACATCTTTCATTTTCTTTCCTTATTCTTTTTTTGAATTGCTTTTTGATATATTTCCAACATTTTTCCCGCGCAAACCGAAGATGTGTATTGCCTCTTTGCTATCCTTTTTCCGTTATCAGAAAATTTCTTTCGCAGTTCACCATCGCTGACCAATCTTGATATGGCATTGGCAAAATCTTCTTCATTTTCCCCAACCAAGAGACCGTCGACTTGATTGGTCACCAAGTCCTTCACTCCTGTGGCGCTGACAGCCACAACCGGCAGTCCCATGTATAATGCTTCAGAGATTATCATGCCCTGTGTTTCTGATTTCGAAGCAAAAACAAAAATGTCACCAGCGTCGTAATAATTTTTCTTAACATCATTACCAATAAATCCTGGAAAGATAACTTGGTCAGCAACTCCTTCCTTTTCAATCAATTCCTTCAAAGAATCAAGGAGATACCCATCTCCCCCAGCCAGAAATTTAATTTTTTTATTTTTCTTAAGCGCAAAAATCACAGATTTTATCAAGAATTCAGCATTTTTTTCTGCAGTAAATCTCGAAACCAAAACCAACAAAATTTCATCGTCAGCTATGTCGTATTTTTTTCTAATGCTTTTACCATTAGCATTCTTGAAAACATTTTCGTCGATTCCGGTCGGAATGTCTGAAATATTTTCATTTGTCACTCCCCACCATTTAATTATTTTTGCCACTGAAAGAGTTGGCGTGATAACCTGATAAGCTGAATTTGCAAAATTTACCGCATTTCTTATTGTCCACCAGGCTGCTATTTTTTCAGGAACAATGCCTTTTGCAAAATGAGCATATTGATCATACAAAGTGTGCCAAGTGAAAATCAAAGGTGCATTTTTTTTCTTGGCCCATCTTTTTCCAGCCCAACCCAAAAGATTCGGATGCTGACAATGCACCACATCAATTTCCAATTCATTCAAAATCATATTAATTCGGTAGGAATATGGAATCGCCAACGGAAAATTGATTTTTTTGAAGGTAAAATTTATTGAAGGAAACCTATAAACATTTTTATTTTCGTCGATATGATTTTCAAATTCAGGCGCAAAAATATACACGGTGTGTCCGAGCTTTTCAAATTCCTTGCGGAAACTCTCAATAGACATCGAGACCCCATAAGGATTTGGGAGATAGTTATTAGTGAAAATGGCTATTTTCATTAATTTTCATTTAGAAAATCAAGGATATCCTGAAATACATGCTCATTTTTGATATCCGAAATAAAAGTATGGTAAGCCTTTTTAATGTAAATCCTCTTTTTGACTTTTGATCCGATTCCATTATAGATACTCTCCAGGGAGCCCCTTGAGACGATGTGGTCGCTTGTGGACTGCATAATCAGACATGGCTGAGTTATGGCTGAAAGGTTTTTTCGAGCCTCCTGCACCAATTTGAAGGCCTCCAACACGCTTTTGACGGGATATGACTGATAGGAAATGAGTCGTGTGATTGAGGTTGCCAATCCAAAGGTTGGAGGATAAAATTTCTTGCGATATTGCTTTTTGAAACGAAGTAAAAATCGAGCAAAAAACAAAACCGTCCTTTCAATGCGCATTTTGTGTGGAGTTGCCATCAAAACAAGACCTGCAACTTTTTTTTCTTTTTCAGCCATAATAATGGCCAAATTTGCCCCAATCGAAGTTCCGCCCACATACACTTTTTCACATGTTTGAGTTAATTTTTGATATCCCCCGGTTACATCATCAATCCAATCCTCGCACTTCACATCTTCAAGATCCTTGGGAACTGTGCCATGGCCTTTCAGCTGGATCCCCAAAACTGTATACCCATTCTCATTGAGATACAATCCAAGCCTTCGCACTTCATATGGAGTCGAAGTCCAACCATGCACAAGAAGAACCCCTTTACCATTGGAGCCTTCGAAAAAAAACGGCTGATTCACAAGATGCCGCTCTTCCCTATATAGAAGCCCCGGATCAGCAAAAAGAACACTTTTTGCCTTTCCCATGGCCTCTCCTGCAAATTTTACAATTCTTTTAACCATAATAATCTTACTTGATTTTACGCTCAATTAGGCTTTTTTGCAAGAAAAAAACTGCTTGATGCAGTTATTTACAACTAAAGAAAGTCTTTGATTTCTTATTCGATAAACCTCTCGGACTGCTTCTTTTTGTACAGCGTAATCAAGGCGAAAGAAACGATTGCCACCGCAAGAACAATCCAACCGACCCAAGAAATATATTGCTTTAAATCTCTCCAGAGGTATCCATAAAAATATCCCATCGCCACCAAAAATCCACTCCACACCAATCCCCCAAGCAATGAATTTGTCAAAAATTTCTTGAAATCCATTTTCACAATTCCAGCCGCCGCAAATGTGGCCCAGCAAAGGCCAGTGGTGGATTTGACTGCGAAAATTGTTTTTCCTCCATGTTTCTCAAAATATTTTTCCATTTTCAAAACGACAGACTCAGTGATTCCCATGTATTTTCCAAAACCATGCACAAAGCCCATCCCCCATTTGCGCCCAGCGCCATAAAGAAGAACATCGCCGATCACATCGCCCAAAATTGAAAACAATAAAACCATTGGCCATGCAAAAGCACCCAATGATGCGAGCATTGCAGCGATGATCGTGGCAACTGGTCCTTCAACAATCATCAAGGGAAGCATCGCCCAATAGCCATAATGACGCAAAAATTCAAAAATGTGTTGTCCTGTCTGTTCCATTTTTCAATTATAAACCCACATGCCGGCAAGAGCAAGCCGAAAATAATTATGATTTTATTGCATCCAATCTTTCTCTTGTATTGCTATTATTTTTTTCAACTATTGATACATGTTCAGCAACCTCAACATCAACAATCTTAGCAAAATCTCTTGCTTTTCTCAATTTACTATTGTCGTTAATAATATTTGGAATAAATACCTTTCTTGGTGAAGAATCCTGAACCGCAGTTCTTCGATTTGCCATAATTCCATCATATCTGGATTTGCTGAGTCCAGCTTGAAACTGGTGCTCAGTTCTTGTTTCAACTTTCTTCGAGTCATGAACCAAATTATCCAAAACTCTACCCTCCAGCAAATGTTTTGCCATTTTTTCATCTGTTTTGCTGAATCGATTTGAGTCCCTAAGTGTTGAGATGGTTTTTTCCATGATTTCTCTCGTAACACTACCATGTCCGACCATATTCTTTTTGAGGGCTGAATGAAAAGCCTCGCTTTTTCTCGCAGATCCAAGAACATAGCCTACCTTCCGGTCCTGCCTCAAAGTGCTTACGACGGCACTGTTTTTAGCGTTAAAGCCAACATCTTTCTTTGCAAAATAGCTTAGTGACATAATTTTAAATTTAATAAAAGAAAAAGCAGGGTTTTCACCCCGCTTTCCAATACATCCATTGTAGCACATTTTTTGCCTTTTGTCCAATAAAAAAAGAAGCATTGCTGCTTCTTTTTTCTTTTGACTCAAATACTATTAACTAGTAATTGTTTCGGCTTCCGTAACCACCGTTACCACCACCATTGAAATCACGTCGTGGAGGACGAGCTTCCATTGGGCGAGCTTCATTTACAGTCAAATTTCTTCCTTCGTAATCTTTTTTGTCAAACATTTCGATTGCTGCTTGTGCTTCTGCATCAGAAGACATTTCAACGAATCCGAAACCTTTGCTTCGACCAGTCATTTTGTCCATGATGATTGTTGCAGAGGTAACGCTTCCAGCTTGAGCAAAAAGGTCTCGCAATGCATCTTCAGAAGTTGCATATGGAAGACCACCTACATAAAGTTTTGTTGCCATAGTTTTTCGCTATATTGTTCTTATTAAACATGTAAGGCGACCTCCTCTCTTAATTTTACGCACAGAGGGCGAAAACCAGTAAGACACTTACAATTAAGCCCAGTATACAGCATTAGGGCTGAGATGTCAATTTCACACGTAACTCAAAAAATGCTACAATTTATTCAATAAACATTTTCTGATCTGTTGCTTTTACTCACGCGGCCAACCAAGAAGTCACGAAAAAGGAGGACACATGCAAACCGCAGAAATTGTAAAACTTCCCTATCAGATGATTTATTATACTCCCAATAAGGCCACGTTTGAAAAATGTAGCGTTAACAAATTTCAAAAATGTTTTGGAAAACTTGCGCATACACCATGCCCTTGCGCCACTCGTCGAATTGTTAAAAACAACAATCCCACCATGAACATGTAGCTGCGTCATCGAAACACAGCCACAAAGAAATACCTCCCGCTTTATTGCAAGCAGGAGGTATTTTCAAACTTTGATAAAATTTAGACAAAAATCTTCTGCTCTTCTTCCAAAGCTTTTTCTATAATTTCTCGGTGATTTTTAGTGCTATATTCCAAAGCCAACAAGAGAATTTCCAGTTCTGTAGAGTCTCCATGAAAAACTTCGAAAAATTTCTTCTCAAGAAGGGTTTCTTCGATTTCCTTTGACGCCACCAGCGCTGTGATCAAGGGAATACCTTGCTCCAATCTCAATTCTTGTTGTTGAACATAGGTATAAAAATCATTGAGCAAATCAATATTGAAACGATCACTGGAGAATGTTACTGTCCCATCTTCAATTCTTTTTCTAAGCGTACTGATCCAAGCCCCGTGACTCACTTCTTCTTGAGCGATTCCAGTCCAAAATTCTTTGCGGGTTGGAAAAGCATGCGCATATCTAGCATATAGTTCACTCAATTTAACTTCATTTTTAGCCATCTGATTAACGATCCTGATTTGATATTCTTTTTCATCCATATTAATTGATTTAATTTTTAGTGCTTACACTTGAAACTTACACACTTAAATTAGCAATGTAAGACTATTTTTCTTTTTGGCCCATATGCAACGAGAGTGAATCGGAGCTT
>CAYVME010000037.1:0-7558 GCA_964452415.1 uncultured Bdellovibrionales bacterium | reverse complement strand
AAGGATACAAACCACAGTTCTACATCCGAACAACTGATGTGACTGGAGAAGTTATTCTTCCAGAAGGAACTGAGATGGTTATGCCTGGAGATACAATCAACTTGGTTGTTAAATTGATTGCTCCAGTTGCCATGCAAGACGGAATGAGATTCGCAATTCGCGAAGGAGGAAAGACCGTTGGAGCTGGTGTTGTAACAAAGATTCTAAAATAGTTCAAGTTTACTACGCAGACACAATTAAAAACTGTGTCTGCCTGTGTTCACTAGAACTTGTAATTTAAATCGTATTATAAAAGAATAAGATGGCTTCGAAAAAAACAGAAAACGAACAACAAGGTACAAGAATCAGAATCAAGATCAAAGCGTATGACAGTAAGGTCATTGACCAATCTGCTCGCAAGATCGTTGAAACCGTTGAAAGAAGCGGTTCAAAGTTCACTGGTCCTGTTCCATTGCCGACTGAAATTCATAAAGTCACTGTGAATAAGTCAACATTCGTATATAAGGATGCGAGAGATCAATACGAAATGAGAATTCACAAACGATTGATTGACATCTGGGATCCTACACCAAAGACGATTGAAAACCTCACAAGTCTTGATTTGCCTGCTGGAGTTGACCTGGAAATAAAGATGTAAAGAGGGCTTGCCAAGTTTTGAAAAATGGTTTAATATAGATAAGTTGGAAAAAAGAAAAACTCTAGTTAAAGTCCTGGTAAATCAGGATACTCAACTAGCTAAAACAGGATTTATCCTGAATTATGCTGGCTGAGAGGCCAGATTTTTTTTATGATAATAATGAAAACAATGAGCAAATTTATACTCGGAAAAAAATTGGGAATGACAACACTGTACAACAAAGAACAGGGTGCTTTGAATGTGACTCTTATTGAGTGTCAGCCATGCAAAGTTAGCGTTGTTCGCACAATGGAAAAGAATGGCTATGACGCTGTTCAATTGGAAATTGGAAAGACTAAAAATGTGACTCACCGAAAGGAATTCCGTCTGGAAGAAGCCTCAACAGTTGCAGTTGGAGACCAAATTTCACTTGAAACATTTGAAATCGGAAACGAGGTTCAAATCAGTGGAATTGCCAAAGCTAAAGGATTTCAAGGAGTTGTAAAGCGACATGGTTTCAAAGGTTCTCCTGCGACTCATGGTCACAAGCATGATCATCGAGCACCAGGTTCAATTGGAGCTCAACAACCACAACATGTTATCAAAGGAAAGAGAATGGCTGGACGCATGGGTGGAAAACGATCAACAACAAAGGGAATCAAGATCGTATATTTGGATCAGGAAAAGAATATTATGGGAGTTTTGGGAGCTGTTCCTGGTGTTGTTGGAAGAATCGTTGAAGTTAGAGGATAATTTGAAAAAAGTTTAGAAATTAGAAATATTATGGCTACAATTGCTGTTCACAATCAAGAAGGAAAAAAAGTTGAAGATCTGACAATTTCAGATGCTGTGTTTGCAGTTCCTGCAAATGATGAGCTTCTGCACCAGGTTTTCATGGTTATTGCTGGAAATCAAAGAAATCCAATTGCTCACACAAAAGACAAAAGTGAAGTTGCTGGATCTGGAAAGAAACCATTCAAACAAAAGGGAACTGGATCTGCTCGTCAAGGACAAAAAAGAAATCCTGTGATGAAAGGTGGAGGTGTTGCTTTTGGACCAACAAACGAAAGAAACTTCAAAAGAGATTTGAACAAGAAAATGAAGCAAAAAGCTGTGAAGATTGCAATCAGTGAAAAACTTAGAAGTGGAACCTTGATCGCAATTGACACTTTGGCAATTGAAAAACCTAAGACGAAAGAATTTGCGCAGGTTTTGAAAGCATTGGAAATCAAAGGACGCGTGATGGTTGCCTTCTCAGAAGCTGAAAAGAAAACATCAATGATCAGCCGAAACATTGCCTCAGTAATGAACATTGAAACGAAAGATTTGAATGTAATGGATTTGCTTAATAATAAATATTTGCTTTTGAGCAAGGACTCAATCGCATTTTTGGAAGAAAAATTTGCAAAGTAAAGTTGAAAATTAGGATATAATTTGGATAAAAATTAGTATATATGGCAGCAACAGAAGATAAAAAAGTTTTAGCAACTGAAGCCAAGGAAACTGTGAAAAAAACAGTGAAAAAGGCCACTGCTAGCAAGAAAGAAGCTCCAATTTCAACAGAGCATTCGAACATTGCTTTTAAGGTTTTGGTTGAACCTTGGATTACTGAAAAAACACACGCGGCAATTGCTGATAATAAATATACTTTCAGAATCACCAGACTTGCCACCAAGAAACAAGTGAAGTTGGCAATTGAAGGAACATATGGAGTGAAGGTTGAAAAAATTACAGTCGTGAATTTGAAACCGAAGAAAAAAGCATACGGTCGTCACATGGGAACAAAATCGGGAATCAAAAAAGCAACTGTGACATTGAAAAAGGGAGATAAAATCGAATTATTCCAAGGAGCATAGTAAATACAATAATTTAGAGACCGAATTTTATGGCAATTAAAGTATACAAAAAGAATACCGCAGGACGACGAAACATGTCGATTGTTAAACCTGACAATTTGACTGACAAGAAACCTGAGAAATCATTGCTTGCGCCGATGACGCAAAAAGCGGGACGATCTCATGGAAAAATCTCAACTCGTCACCAAGGTGGTGGACACAAGAGACGATATCGTTTGGTTGATTTCAAACAACAGAAGTTCGGAGTGCTTGGAAGAATTGTTGCAATTGAAAAGGATCCAAACCGAAGCGCCTTGATTGCCCTTATTTCATATATTGATGGAGACAAGAAATATATTTTGGCAACTGAAGGAATGAAAGCCGGAATGGAAGTTATGACCGGAGTGGATGCGCCAATTAAAAAAGGAAACAGAACAGTTTTGAAAAATATCCCATCTGGAACAATTGTTTCAAACATTGAATTGATTGCTGGAAAAGGTGGGCAAATCACTCGATCAGCTGGATCCGGAGCAACATTGATGGCTATTGATGAAAAAATGGCACAACTAAAAATGTCATCTGGTGAAATTCGATTGGTTAGCAAGGAATGTTATGCATCTATCGGAAGAGTAAGTAATTTTGAACACAGCGCAGAAACACTTGGAAAAGCTGGAAGAAACAGATGGAAAGGAAAGAGACCGGAAGTTCGCGGATCAGCAATGAATCCTGTTGATCATCCACACGGAGGAGGAGAAGGAAGACAAGGAATTGGTCTTAAATATCCGAAAACACCATGGGGCAAGCCTGCTCTTGGAAAGAAAACCAGAAAGAAGAACAGATATAGTGATAAATTTATTGTAAAACGAAGAATTAAGAAATAGTTAAAATGGTTGTTTGATTGCTTGTCAATCCAGCAACTAATGAACTAATTAAAGAAATTATTTTCAAGTGGAGCGAGCGAAATGAAAATGAATTTTCATTTCCGAGCGAACGAAGAAAATATATAATTATATATGTCAAGAAGTCTAAAAAAGGGACCATATGTTGATCCTAGAGTGATGAAAAAAGTTGTTAATGCTAAACCAGGCGAAGGTACAATCAAAACTTGGTCTCGCGCATGCACAATTGCTCCAGAAATGATCGGATTCACATTTGGGGTTCACAATGGAAGAGAACACACAGCAGTGTATGTTACTGAAGAAATGGTTGGACACAGATTGGGAGAATTCTCACCTACAAGGAAATTCTTGAGACATGGAGGAAAGATGCAGAAAGAAATTGAACAAGCAGCCAAGCAGAAGCAACAAGATGCTGCAAAGGCAGCCAAGGCTGATCCAGGAGCAAAGAAGAAATAAATAATTTGAGACAGTTACAAAAATATGAAAGTTATAGCATCACTCAAAAATTTAAGAACATCTCCACGAAAGGTTCGTTTGGTAACAAACAGCATTGTGGGAATGAATGCAAGCGCAGCTCTTGTTCAGCTTAATCATGTTGTGAAAAAGACAAGTGAGCCAATGGAGAAATTGCTGAAAAGCGCTTTGGCAAATGCTGAAAACAATTTCGGATTGGACAAGGAGAATATGTTTGTGAGTAGTATTCTTGTTGGGGAAGGGGCTAAATTGAAAAGATGGCTTCCTCGAGCACAAGGAAGAGCAACATTGCTCTTGAAACGAACTTCACACATTGATTTGGAACTCGAAGAAAGAATTGAAGGAAAGAATCGAAAATCAAAGCAAGAATTGGAAAAGGAAAGAGCTGATCGAGAAAAAGCTCGAACAGAAATGATGAAGAAAGAACTTGCCGAGATTGAAAAAATGGAAAAAGAAGGAGAAGTTGTTTCAGAGAAAGCCCCAGTAAAAAAGGTGACTGCTCAAAAAGAAACAGCAATGAAAGGACAAGACAGTGGATTTTTGAAGAAAGTTTTCCAAAGAAAATCAGGAGCATAAAAAAGGAATTTTTGAAAATAATAAGCGATAAAAAATACAGTTAATTAGAGATTTACAAAATTATGGGACATAAAGTCAATCCAACAGGACTGCGCCTAGGAATCACAACAACTTGGAAATCAAGGTGGTTTGCTGGCAAAGATTATACCAAGAAACTCAAAGAAGACATTCAGGTTCGTGAGTTTGTGATGAAAAAATGGAAGTCTGCAGCTATTGCCGATGTTGAAATCGAGCGAAGCGTGAATACTTTGAAATTGATCATCAAAACATCTCGGCCGGGAGTCCTTATTGGAAGAGGTGGAACTGGGATTGGTGACATGATTGTGGTTATTAAAAACAAGTTTTTTGCAGGAAGAAAAATTGATCTTAAGGTTGAAGCTCAGGAAGTTCGACAATTTGAAGAAAATGCTTCACTTGTTGCTCAAAGCGTTGCTGAACAGCTTGAAAAACGAGTACCATTTCGAAGAATTTTGAAATCAACTTTGGATACTGTTGAAAAAAACAAGAATATCAAGGGAGTGAAAATTGAAGTTTCGGGAAGATTGGGTGGAGCAGAAATGT
The DNA here is from genome assembly GCA_964452415.1 of uncultured Bdellovibrionales bacterium. Lineage (GTDB taxonomy): Bacteria > Patescibacteriota > Minisyncoccia > Moranbacterales > GWC2-37-73 > UBA12068. The sequence continues at coordinate 2,597 of CAYVME010000037.1, read as the reverse complement.
CACGAAGAGAGTGGCTTTCTCGAGGAACAGTTCCTCTTCACACACTTCGAGCTGATATCGATTTTGCAAAAGCGACAGCATTCACAACCTATGGGGCAATTGGTGTTAAGACCTGGCTTTATAAGGGGGAAGTATTTGACCAAAAATAATAAACAAGCTCATATTTACATTTTGAATTAAAAGATACGCATATGTTGATGCCTAAAAAAGTTAAACACAGAAAGATTCACCGAGGCGGAGAAATCCGTGGAGTTGCTCAAACAGGCAACACGGTTAGTTTTGGAAGTTTTGGACTCAAAGCGACAACCTCAGGACTTATTTCTGCTCGTCAGATTGAAGCTGCGAGGCGCGCGATGACAAGATATGTGAAACGAGGAGGAAAGATTTGGATCAGAATTTTCCCTGATAAACCGATGACCAAGAAGGGTGATGAAACTCCGATGGGTAAGGGAAAAGGAAGTGTTGATCATTTCGTGGCAAAGACAAAGATGGGAAGAGTTTTGTTTGAAATGGATGGTATTGCAGAGTCAGTTGCAAAAGAAGCAATGAGACTAGCATCTCACAAGCTTAATGTGAAAACAAAGTTTGTAGTTAAAGAAAAATAAGAAAATCTTGTTATCGTCGCTCGCTCGTAAATGAAAATTAATTTTCATTTAACTCGCTTAGCTAGATAATAATTTAGTTTAAAAAGAACTCCTATGAAAATACAGGAAATTAGAGATATGAATATTGAGCAATTGAAGAAATTGATTGCTGAGAAAAGAGCTCAAGCAGTGAAGCTTCGATTTGATATTGCAGCCCGACAGCTTAAGAATCATAGGCAGTATCGCGCGCTTAAGACAGATGTTGCTCGCGCTTTAACTATTTTGAAGCAAAGAGCTGATCAAGAATAAGCATTAGTATAACTACAAATATTATTATGACAAACATTATTAAAAAAGTTTCAAAGAAAAAAGGAGTTGTTGTTAGCGACAAGATGGACAAAACAATCGTTGTTGCCGTTGAGTCTCTCAAAACACATCCTAAATATTTGAAAAAATATCGATCAACAAAGAAATACAAGGTTCATGACGCGGAAAATAAATTCAAAAAAGGAGACAAAGTTGAATTTACACAGTGTCGACCAATCAGTAAAGACAAGAGTCACACCGTAATCGCATAAGTATAAATTAGTTTGTAATTTGGTTTAACATTTAGATATATGATTCAGGCAGAAACAAAATTAAAGGCAGCTGATAACTCAGGAGCAAAAATCATTGAATGCTTTAAGGTTCTTGGTGGATCTCGCAGGCGTTATGCATCAGTTGGTGATATTATTGTTTGCTCTGTGAAATCATCTGAGCCACGAGGATTGGTGAAAAAAGGAGATAAGGTTCGTGCTGTGGTTGTTCGCACAAAGAAAGCAATTCGTCGAAAAGATGGTTCATATATTCGTTTTGATGAAAATGCTGCAGTTATCTTGAATGAAAAGGAGCCAAAAGGAACTCGAATCTTTGGACCGATTGCAAGAGAGCTTCGAGAAAAAGGATTTTCAAAGATTGTTTCATTGGCACCAGAAGTATTATAAATTTGATTAAACGAGATTATTATGCGAATTAAAAAAGGAGACCTCATCAAAAAAATAGCAGGCAAGGATAAGGGAAAACAAGGGAAAGTTATCCGAACTGTGCCGAGTGAGGGAAAAATAGTGGTAGAAAAAATGAATATTGTGAAAAAGCACCAAAAAGCTCGTCGAGAAGGTGAGCGAGGTCAGAGAGTTGAAATTCCTGCACCATTTGATGCTTCAAACGCAATGGTTGTTTGCCCAGGATGTGGAAAAGCAACAAGAACTGCATATCAAACAGTGAATGACAAAAAAGTTCGTGTCTGCAAAAAATGTAACAAAGAAATATAAATCTGAAATTGGGAAATTGTTTAAATAATATATAGTCTTAAGAGCGAATCGTATGAATATAACTCCAGCAAAAGAGAAATATACAAAATTGGCCGTAGCTGAAATGAAAAATAAATTCAGCTATAAAAGTGTCATGGCAGTACCTCGAATTCAGAAGGTCGTGGTTAATGTTGGAATCGGAAAGATTTTGAAAGAAAACGACAAGATTGAAGAAATTGTGAATTCGCTTACCGCAATAACAGGCCAAAAACCTGTAAAGACCAAGGCCAAAAAAGCTATTTCTGGATTTAAGATTCGCGAAGGAATGGAGATTGGAGTGAAGGTGACCTTGCGAGGAGCTCGAATGTGGCAGTTTATTGACAGAGTTGTGAGCGCGACACTTCCACGAACAAGAGATTTCCAAGGAATTTCTCGAAAAGCAGTTGATACAGGTGGAAATTTGAACATTGGACTCAAGGAACATACAATTTTCCCAGAAATTTCACCGGAAAGAGTTAAGCACATTTTTGGAATGCAAATCACAGTTTCGACAAATGCGCATTCTCAAGCTGAAGGATTGGAACTGTTCAAATTGTTGGGATTCCCAATTAGAGAAACAAATTAGTTTATAAATATAAATTCATAGAATTAGAATATAATTAGGATAAAACATTAGGTATATGGCAAAAACATCTACAGAAGCTCGAGCAGAGAAGAAGCCCAA
>CAYVME010000036.1:0-9350 GCA_964452415.1 uncultured Bdellovibrionales bacterium | reverse complement strand
CATATACGTTAAGTAACCTTTCTTTATTTAACGGTTAGCAGTTAACAATCACTTATATGAGACCACTCTCATAATGTCCAACTTTGCAGTTGAAAAATCGTTAACGCTTATTGAACAAACATTTCAAACTCTATGAAATCGTTTTTGATGTGATATGTGCAGCAAGCACATATGCACGACCTACTTTATTGACTAATTGTGATGGCTGCGCCCAGTATGCAATTCCGCTAATCAGTACATACCACACGTATTCACAATAGACCAAAAATGTTAAGTTGCTAATAATGCGGAAAATTGTAATCAGCTTTCAGCTGTCAGCTTATAGCTTTCAGTAAAATCCAATAAATGTTCTCAGCACTATTTTAAAAAACAAAAAATTCACTTGGTAGTGAATTTTCGAGGCATCATAAAAGAGGTCCCGAACTCACCCACTAAATTGTTGTCTGTTATTTCTCAAATCTTTGTGAAATATTTTTTAGACGTAAATACATAATAGCAGATACGAAAGATGTGTCAAGCTTTTTAGGATAATGTTTTTTTATAAATATCCAGCGATTCTAAATATGCCCATTTTAAAGCAAATTTTAAGGAAAATAGAAAAGTAAATCTATCTTTTTATGTCGCTAAAAACTTCAGATTTTAAAGACTTATTTTTATATAGGTTTCCTTGCAATAAAACAATTGAAATTATTCCCAATAATAAGCTTCAAAATCCGGCAGGATCTCCTGGACAACCAGGACACCACCAATAATCAATGGCTCCACCGCAACCAGCACCCCAACCTGCATTATTTGCATTCTGCAAAGAAGATGACCGACCATTAGAGCCTATGCAATAGAAAGCTTTTGCACCGGGTAACCAGGCCATTATTGAGAATTTATTTGGTTGCACCCCAGCCCAGCCCATCCATAATGACGCACCCAGCGGAGCCGTACCGCCCCCGTTATCTACAATGCTTTTGCATGAAGCAACAGCATTGTCTTTTTGAGATGTTCCTGCAAAAAAATTAAGACTAGCACTATCGCAAGGCCTATATTTACCAGCCCAAGTTCCAGTACTCCAAGCACTATAATCACCTCCAGCAACTGAATCCACTTGCGCTGCCTTCATGAGAGAGTTCGCCGCAGAAATAATCGACGCATCCCTCGCTTTCAGTCTAGCACTACTCGTGCTGACCAAAATAATCCCAGCCAAAATACCAATTATTGCAATAACAATCAATAACTCAATCAATGTAAAACCTTTTCTAGAAAAAATTTTCATTTTCATTTTTTAATAGTTAAGGTTTTAAGCTTATTTTTTTTCCGTAATATTTTCTCGGATTTTTTTGAGAATCAAAGCTGCCTCATCTTTCCCGCCAAGTCCAAAAGCCAGACCAAGCGCAAGCGACAAAGCTGAAATAAAGCCAATAAAAATGGTATTCACGAGTGAAGTTGCAATTCCAAGCTGTATTAATGCTGCTAGCATTCCGAAAACCACAATTGACCATCTAATCAAAGTCGCCAAAAGCGATGCACTCATCACACCAGCTGCTTTCGTGCTCCCTCGAACCACAGTGTAAGCAATTCCTCCCAGCAAAAATGCTATCGAAAGAATGATTGTTGCCACCACCACATTTGGAAGATACATCAATGCGCTATTCAAAAAACTGGTTACCTGTTTGAGTCCCAAAATATCAGTTGCTGCCATAAGAAATACCAAAACCAAAAACCATTGCACAAGTTTTCCCAAAAATTCTGAGAATGTGATGCTAATACCATGAGCTTTCAATTTTCCACCAATACTAATGCGATCAAGCGCTTGGTCAATTCGCATAACCCTGACAATTCTTTCCACAATTTTTCCCAAAACTGAAGCGACAACAATTCCAAATAAAAAAACCAACAACGCGCCAATCAAAGTTGGCACGAAAGCAATGAATCTAACCCAGAGATCGATCAAGGCCGTTGCGATTGCTTGTCCCCATGTTTGAACTGGATTCATAAAATTGTAGAAATTACTTAGCAGAAAGTATGACTCATAAATACAATCTTCTAATGATTTCTATTTTAAAATTATAATATTATCAGTTTATATTTATTTTTATCAGGGCACAAATTCAATAATCTTTTTCCCTATCCAATCATGCCAAGTTCTTTTTTGAATTCTCCATATATCTTCTCTAGCAAAATAATATCGGGATCGCCATTTGCTGAAAGAATCTTCATTCGAGAGTGGTAGACACGGTCTTGAATCTCATCAATGGTGAAATGTTTTTCATGAGCTTCAACAAAGGCAATTGAAATGTCTCGCAATGAAGAAATGAAGTCCTTGCAACCCTCCTTGTCTGAAAATTTTTGAAGCAATTTTTCGGCAATCGCATACACCTGCGAAATTGTCAGATATGCCAAACTAAAATCATCCCGAATGCTTTTCAGCACATCTTCATCCAAAGATGCATCCAAACTGAAAATATGCATCTCGGCTTTGATGATTTCGTCCTTGGTTGTTGTTGGGCTTGAATCATAGATTCGCGATCTCGCAAAAACTTTCTCCATTGAAGCAAGATAGGTCACGAAAGATTTGAGCGCTTCATATTCGCCATATCTTTCCATCATTTTTGAAGCCACAATATCAATTTTTTCAAGTTCCGCTTCTGCTTTGATCTCATGCTCAAAATGCGATCTCTCCATCTGTTCAAATTCGTTTTCCCTTTTTACCTGAGACATTTTTGTTTATATTATACAACTTAAATCTTATGCTGATTATATCATTTTTAAGTTATAAAATAAAGCCAACTAATTAAAACACCATTCCGCGCCGACTTGACTTTTAGTCAAAAAAGAGCATCATAGAAAACCGCATTGAAACTAAACAAAAAGTGATTCCGCCCTGGGAATCACTTTTTTCAATTCTAACAAAAACATCTAATAAATGCCTACTATTCGGCAATAACAATCAATTCCAGCACATCCTTGGTTTCAGGATCAACCTTTGTTCTCACATTTAAGCCAGCTTTCAAATTCATCAAATTGATTGTTTTTAATTCCTCCGGATTGACACTGCTAGTCATCACTGTCTCCTTTTTCAAGTTAAGTTCAAATGCTCCAGTTGGGTGATCGATGACAATCATGGATCTTGAGATGCCAACAATTTTTCCTTCAATTTGATCAGGAATTTGTCTTTGGATAACTTGTGGAGTCACTTCTGGAGACTTAATAGTATCCTCTGTGTTCTGAGCTTCTTGAGCAGATTTTGATGGAGCTAGAACTTGTTTTTCCTCTTTTGATTTCATTATTAAAAATACCAACACACCCACCGTCACCAACAAGATTAAAATAATTATTGCAATTTTTGTTTTCTGATTCATTTCTTTATTTAATCAAAGAATGTTTTTACATTTTTTGGTTTGAATTAATTTGAAAATTATTATCTTAAATTGTTAACCTTAAGGTGTAACTTCTCTCCAATTATTAGAAGTGATTCCTGTTGTTGCGGCGGGACAAGATCTTGTGCCATCATGCTTTTGCCCACATAAATCAGTGCATTTTTCGGATGGACACAATAATGACAATGCGGAACTGTCACAACTCGTACCGGGATTGCAAGTAGCACTGGCATTTATCGTCTTATCGGCGCCCATTATAACTCTACAAACTCCTAGGGGAGTTATTGAGCTACAACCGCTAGTCCAACTTGTAGGATTATTAAACACATATGGTGAAGTTGCAGAACCTGTCAATGTAACAGTTGTCCCGTCATTGTAGTTTGCTATGCATGTCGCACCACTGCAAGCTATCTTTCCATCTGCCCCCGATGAAACGGTAGTATTCAATCCAGCAGAAACAGTTAATTTTCTAGTGGTAGCTTTTGACAAATTAACTCCACACCATTCCGAAGTCCAAGAGGAAGTTGTAACTCCATTTGCGGTTGTTCCAGTGTAATTACTAAGTGAACCTGCCGATGCTCGTTTTATGGTTGCGGTTTCCCCAACTGCAATTAAGCCAGCGTGGACTGCAGCGGTGGCAATATTTGAATCATCAGTGTATGGACCAGATCCCCATGTTGTTGCGCCAGTCGTTGCGCCAGTTACCACCACATCAGAATATGAGGCTGGGCAAGATGCCACTGGCGGTGGTGTGCAAAGAGAGGCATTTGAACCTATTGCTCCTCTTGTTCCACCACAACCCGATTCTGTCTGAGTGAATGGAATTCCCGTACAAACAGTGCTGGTTGATGGAGTCCAAGTTGAGACAGTGCAAGAGGCACAAGCTGCTGGAGCACAACTAAGATTCGTATACGATCCAGAAAGTGTTCCATTGGTGCAGGTTCTTGTTTGTGACAAACAAGTTGACCCGCATGAAACAGAGGACGAGGCATATGCAGTAACACCTGATCCACTAGCTATTGTTCCACCCCATGGGAGGTTGCAGGGTACTGCTGGAATGGTATATGGGATCGATACGCTTGCACTAGCACCACTAAAATACCATGTAAAGTTAGTTCTAAAATCAGGTGTATATTGTGAGCCTACAAAAGTCGCATTGAATGTCCCACCCAATGTTTGTGCTGGAGTAGTAGTAGCAGAAGCAATATAAACATTATTTCTATTTGCACTGGTGTAGTGAAGCATTGATGAAGTTACCCCATTAATAGTAGATGTTAAATCCAGTACAGTTTCCCCGAAATCAGCAACTAGATTTTTAAATGATCCTGAAGTTACAATACTTTCTCCAGGGGAATATGTGCTCTTATTCAAATTTACCGTAACTTGTCCAACCTCAACTACTCCACCCCACCACTCCGAACATGTTGGACAGGCACCTTCACAACTATCTGACCAATAAGTACATACCAATGGTCCATAATCATTAAAAATACTGAAAGTGCTAGCCATGGCTCTATTTCCCATTGAGAAAAACAGCACTGAAGAAAATAATATTCCAACAAGAAGCATTACAACTCTTGAATTGGATTTTCTCTTAAGCGCAAGAAGAATAACCACAAGAACAACTAGCAGCACTGCCAAGACGATGATAACAAAAAGAATTGAACTGCTTCCAATCTTCTTAGAAGGAATGTTTCTTGATTCAACCCTTAATTCTTTTAAATCAACCACATTTCCCTGCATATCCTTGAGGCTTGCAATAATGACGGGGTTCTGACAATCTTCAATCACTTGAAAATCCAAGTTAACTTGAATCTGATTTTTTAAATCTATTTTCTTCAATTGAATGCAATCCTTACTTTCTTTGTTTTTAATGCCTATCTCAACCTCAAGGGCTTGACTAGCGTAATCTGTTATTTTTCTGGAATTCTGAAAAGAATTAATCAAGGGAAGCCAATCAAGCAAAATCTTAGCGATATCCCCTTTTTGATAGTAATCCTTGTCCGGTCTAATATTTTTAATTATGCCAATTTGACCCCGCACAATATAATGTGAAATTATTTCATTTGAAATTTCTCCATTCTTTCCAACAAGTTTCATTGAAATATTATACGCTCGTGATTCTTTTGCTTTGGGTGTTTCATATGAAATTTCCTTTTCCTCCATACTCGCTATGGCTATAGGTTCATAAAAACCCTTTTCTGCTTCAACTATTTCTCCAAGAACACTCCCTTGATGAGTTATAAATTCAGGAGATATGATAATTGATTCTGTATAATTATTCTTCACCACACAAGACAAAATCAGGTTTTCGTCTTTTGCGATATCCACTCCTTGCATGAGACTATATTTTACGCCAGACTCATCACCCTTAATCTTAAGATAGCAAGTCTCATTTTTAATCTGAACATATTCGCCAGTGCCAGAAAAAGTAACTGGAGCCAAAGGAGAAATAGCAAAATCCATACCAGCAGAATTTTTCGCAAAAAGAATTGGAGTGTAATTACCCTTTAGATAAGAAGGTGCTTGATAGATTATTTCCTTCTTTAGTGTCTCATTTTCATTCAAGGAAATTTTTTCATCATAAATCTTTTCATCAATAAGATTTTGACCTTTTTCAGTTTCCTCAATAAGTGCAAGCGAGTATCTGACATCTGGCTGAACACCAACTCTATTGGAAAGATCGAAGGATATTTTCAATGTACTTCCATCTTGTGAAATTATTTTTGAATCATAGATGTCAACAGTTGCCACAGTAACAGTTTTTGGTTGTGCTGACGGGACATTTGGAGATGGATTCACGGGAGGAGTTTGAGCGTTAATATTTCCAGCACTGAAAAATACTGCAAACAAGAACGCTGACAAGATTTTTATTTTCATTTGTTTTTATTAATAATTTTAATTTGATTTTATTATACCATAAAATATGTCAAAAATAAAAAAATGAAAAAGTTATGCACAGCCCCTGCATAGCAAAAAAACAACCAGCTAAATGCTGGCTGTTTTTTCTACCTCCATACTAAACTCATCTCAATTTTAAGGATAATACCCTAGACATCCAAATTCTTCACACTCTTGGCATGTGTTTGAATGAATCTTCTTCGCGGCTCAACATCTGAGCCCATCAAAATGTCAAAAACTCGATCAGCTTCTTCAGCATCTTCAATTTCAACTTTCATCATTTTTCGATGTTCAGGATCCATTGTTGTGTCCCACAATTGTTGCGGGTTCATTTCTCCGAGACCTTTGTATCGTTGAATTGTCACTCCGGCAATTTTTTCAACTTCTCCGCCAGCTTCCTCCAGATCAGCATCCGTAATCTCATCTTCTCCTGATTCCTTCATCTTTTCTGCTTTGGCGGCTTTCTTATCAGCAGCTTTTTCAGCGCCTTTTTCAACTGCTTTCAATCTGAATTCTTCCACAACCACATCTTTTTCTTCATCAGTATAAACCCATCTCACATCCTTGCCTTTTTGAATTCGATAAAGTGGCGGTTGAGCGATATAGATGTGACCATTGGTGATCAAATCTTCAAAATATCGATAGAAAAATGTCAGAAGCAAAACTCGAATATGCGAACCATCGACATCGGCATCGGCCATGATGATAATTTTTCCATAACGAATCTTGCTAGCGTCAAAAGTTTCGCCAATTCCAGTTCCAAGCGCGATGATGATTGGTTTCAAAGTGTCTGATTTCACAACCTTGTCCAAGCTTGTTTTTTCCACATTAACCAATTTTCCTCGAAGTGGCAAAATTGCTTGAAACATTCGATTTCTTCCTTGCTTAGCACTACCTCCAGCAGAGTCTCCCTCCACAATGTATAGTTCAGAAATTTCAGCATTTCGAGTGGTGCAGTCTGCAAGTTTACCAGGAAGTGTCATTCCCTCCAATGCGCCTTTTCGAAGCACCGCATCCTTGGCAGCTCTGGCAGCAATTCTGGCTCGCACCGTCAAAAGACATTTATCAATCATTGCCTTGGCATTGCCAGGGTGCTTCTCCAAAAATTCTTGAATTCCTTCCGATGTAATACTTGAAACAATTCCGCGAACTTCAGCGTTGCCCAATTTTGATTTTGTTTGTCCTTCAAATTGAGGATTTCGAAGTTTCACACTAACAACAGCAGTAAGACCTTCTTTCAAATCATCACTGGTCATTCCGCCATCCTTCTCCTTTATCAGATTATTCTTCTTAGCATAGTCATTCAAAACTCGAGTCAGGGCCATTTTGAAACCCGTTACATGCATTCCGCCCTCTGGAGTGAAAATGTTGTTTGCAAAAGAATACAAATGCTCTTTGTATCCATCAGTGTATTGAAGCGAGATTTCAACATTCACATCGTCAACAGTTTTTTCAATATAGACAGGCATTTCATTTTTAATTTGTTTTCCACGATTCAAAAACTTCACAAAAGAAATAATTCCTCCGTCAAAATAAAATCCGTGCCTGCGAATCTTGAACTCTTCATTTTCTCCAACTTCTCGTTTGTCCTCAACCACAATTTTCACACCCTTGGTGAGATATGCTTGTTGACGAACATAATCCAAAACTTTTGTCCAAGAATATTTAATCTCTGGAAAAATTTCGCTGTCAGCCTTAAAGGTTATGGTTGTTCCAGTATGATCTGATTTTCCAACTGGCTTAACATCTCCTTGAGGAATTCCTTTTTTATATTCTTGCACCCAAAGTTTTCCCTCCCTGCAAACTTCAACTTTTGTCCAAGACGAGAGCGCATTAACAACCGAGACACCCACACCATGAAGTCCTCCTGAGATTTTGTATCCATCACCTCCAAATTTTCCTCCAGCATGAAGCACTGTCAAAACTGTTTCCAGAGTTGACTTTTTTGTTTGAGGATGAATTTCAACTGGAATTCCTCGTCCGAAGTCGCGAACAGAAATGATATTATCAGGCAAAAGTTGCACCAAAATATCTTTTCCATGTCCAGCCATGGCTTCATCGATTGAGTTGTTCACCACTTCCCAAATCAAATGATGCAAACCTTCAGTTGAAGTTCCACCAATATACATTCCCGGACGCTTTCTCACTGGATCCAACCCTTCCAAAACTTGAATGGACTTGGCGCCATATTCTGATTTCTCAACTTTTTCTTTTGCCATACGGTTTTATGATTTCTAATTTAAACTATTTAAAAAAATCTTCAAGACACAATAACCAAGAAACAAACATCAAACAAATAACAAGCACCAACATTCAAAATACCTTTTTAAAGTTTGAGATTTGGAATTTGAAATTTGTTTGGTTATTGTTTCTTGATGTTTGGTTATTTTGCAACATATTTCAAAAACCTATTTCTTTGTTAAAAAGTAAAGTTCCACAAGCAATATTCCAGCCACAGTCAATGCTCCATCCCACCAAGTCAAAATCCTATACTGTTGCAAAATCAAAAGAACACAAACCAAAATTGCCATCAGAATTCCTTGCCTGAAACCGACGCTCAAATGAGAAAGTTGAGCATCTTCACTTTTTTGCGCTTTGCTCTTCATCCATGTGAAGAAAAAAACGAAAACAGAAGACAAGAACAATGCAGTACTTGTAAAAAAAATAAACTGACCAATCACTCCAGCCTTTTCAGGATCAATCAGCCAAATGACCAAAGACCAGGCACCGAAAGAGAGAATTGTAGCAATTTTTATTCCCCAAAGATACGATTTTAGCGTCATATTTTTGTTTCTTATCTCAAATACCACTAGTTTATTATAGTCTCCTTTCCACATCCTTGCAAGGCTTTTTGGGTTTGTTTTTAACAATGAAAACAGAAAGAAAAAGGGACTTCCGCGTCATTCAATCGCCGACGCTCATTCATTCCTTGCCCGCAGTGGCGCCAAATCCTCGCTCGCTCGAATTTGTCGATGTTCACTGTGAAATTTTCCTGCTGAAAAATTTCTAGTTCACTTCTGCCCGTTCGAGTCCCTTCAATAGGAGAGGGACTCCTCCTCACCCAAAGTTTCTCGCGATTAC
>CAYVME010000035.1:0-9679 GCA_964452415.1 uncultured Bdellovibrionales bacterium | reverse complement strand
TATCGACTTGCATATTTTGAAAAGTACAACCTGTCGAAACTAAACAACCCCGATTTATTTCGATTGTCGAAACAAATCGGGAATGATAAATTTCAAAAAAATTCTTAATTGCTTTTGAGAGCCCTTTGCATGCTTCTTTTTGCTTCACTTTTTGCGATGTCGGATCTCTTGTCGAAAGCCTTTTTTCCGCGAGCTACAGCGAATTCCAACTTAACCAGGCGTCTCTTAGTATACACACGAAGGGGCACCAATGTCAAGCCTTTTACATGTAATTTGCCTGTCAATGACTTGATTTCCGATTTTTTGACCAATAGTTTGCGAGAGCGGGTGGGATCATAGGCAATTTTTGGGTTTGCAAAAGCATATGGGGAAATGTTGGCATTTGTCAGGTATAGTTCATTGTCATGCATGGTCACGAAGCTTCCTTTGAGGCTTATGTGCCCCAATTTGGCCGATTTTACCTCTGCTCCAGTCAGCATTAAACCAGCTTCATATTTGTCTTGAAGTTCATAGTCAAAGTGGGCTCTTCTGTTGGTTGCTAATGTTGGCATGAGGGTATTGTAGCACAGATTTACCTTTTCTTTGAAATTGTGCTATACTAAATTTGTATTAAAAGCTTCAATATATATAAGCAGTAAAATAAATAAAAGTAAATATCAAAACTATGGCAGAAGAAATCAAAAAAACAATTTTAATTGCTGAAGATGAAGAGGATCTGCTGGAAATGTACTCCATGGCTCTTTCGAGTAAGGGATTTGAGGTGCTTAAGGCCATTAACGGTATCCAGGCTCTGGAGTGGCTGGAGAAAAAATATGATCAAATAGATCTTATATTGTTGGATATTGTGATGCCTGGAATGGATGGATTTGAAACACTGGAAAAAATCAAAAAGGATGACAGATTTAAAAAAATTCCAGTGGTTGTCTCGACCAACCTGGATAACAGTGAAGATAAAGCTCAAGCAATGGATCTTGGAGCTAGAGACTATTTTGTCAAATCTCAACACACTCCTTCTGAATTGGTTGCTGAAGCTGAAACCATCATTTCTTATAATGATAATTTGGCAAGCAAAAAAATAGTCTAGTAAAAAGTTGTACTTATTTTTCAAGGGATGCCTGCGTCGGCATCCTTTTTTGTTATTGCCGGTCTTGTTTTTCATTTGAAGTGCGAGGTTTCATATTTGTTGACCAAAATATCAAAAAGCGCTAGAGTATAGTATGATTAAAGAAAACTTATGACTAAAAGAAGCCAAAAAACTAGTCTCGGCAATAGACGGATTGAACTATTAGCGCCAGCTGGAAGTCCCGAAAAGCTTAAGTATGCGATTTTGTATGGGGCTGATGCTGTGTATGCCGGCGTTCCAGATGTTTCGATGCGCGCGAGGGTGAACACTTTCACTGAAAAGGACTTGCAAGAGGCAACCGAATTTGTGCATGCACAAAATAAAGAAATTTTTGTGACTTTGAATATATATGCTCATAATTATCATCTTGCCAAGATTGAAAAACATTTGAAATTCCTCGCGAAAATAGGTGTTGATGGTGTGATTGTGGCTGATCCTGGAGTTATCATGCTTGTGAAAAAGCATTTGCCAGGAGTTGCGATTCATTTGAGCACTCAGGCAAACACGACCAACTGGCAAGCTGCCAAATTTTGGCATGACCTTGGAGTGACGCGAATTGTTTTGGCTAGAGAGGTTACACTGGATGATATTGCTCAGATTAAAAAACATGTGCCAAAACTCGAGTTGGAATATTTTGTGCATGGAGCAATGTGCATGAGTTATTCAGGACGATGCATTTTGAGCAAATGGATGAGTGGAAAAAGCGCCAATCTTGGAGATTGCACTCAGCCTTGCAGATGGGGATATAGGGAAAAGTCAAAAGTCGAAAGTTCAAAGCCAAAAGCAAATGCGGAAATGCGAATTGGAGAATATAAGACAATGGAAGTTGAAGAAGTTCAGAGCGGGCGACCGGTTTTGCTTGAAGAAGATTCTCATGGAACATATTTTTTCAATAGCAAGGATTTGAACCTGCTTTCGCATTTGCAGGAGCTCAGAAATGCGGGTGTGACCTCGTTCAAAATAGAGGGTCGTAACAAGAGCGTTTTCTATGTGGCAAATGTTTGCAGGGCCTATAGGAGCGTTCTGGATGCAATTGAGTCCAAAAAAACAGCTCCGGAGAAGAAAAAAATTGAAAAATGGGCACAAAAAGAATTGGAAAAATTGGCCAATCGTGGCTATACAAAAGGATTTTTGCTTGGAAATGAGCCGGAGCACGGTTTTTCAGGCCAACAAAACAATGAAAAATTCCAATTTGTGGGCGAAATCATGGAAAATAAGGATGGTCTTTTAACTGCGAAAATTCACAATGTTGTTAAAGCTGGAGACAATTTGGAAGTCGTGATGAAAGAAAAAAACATTTCAGTGAAGGTGAAAACAATTTTCAATGATGAAATGGAAGAAGTCCAGTCAGCTCATGGAGGACATGGGAAATTATATTTTTTGAAAACAAATAAGAAAGATGTTCAATCTTTTTCATTATTGAGAAAAGTTGCATAGTGATTATTTTTGTATAAATAATAATTTATTTTTTAAAATAGTATGAACATTCAAGAAATTAAAAAACTTGCAATAGACCTTGGTATTAAATCAGATTTTCGTCCCAAGAGTAGGATTGATCATTTATTGAAAAATGCAAAAGAGAGGTATGAAAAACTTTCCAAGGAGGAAAAAAAACTTTTTGATTTGGAGAGTTTAACTAATCCTTATCTGGACTCCAGGATTCATTTTGATGGTGGAGCAAAAAAAATAAAAAAAGTGATGGTTGGAGTGGATATTGATAGCAGTGAACTTATGGTTGCAAGATATCTTTCTAATCATAATCCGAAAAGTCCAATAGATTTGGTTATTGGGCATCATCCAGAGGGAATGGCTCTGCCTGGACTTGTGGATGTGATGGAACTTCAGGCAGATGTTCTTGCTCAATATGGTGTCCCGATAAATATTGCGGAAAGCTTGATGAGTATTCGCATAAGTGAAGTTTCAAGGGGTGTTAGTCCAGCCAACTATTTTAAAGAAGTTGATACTGCAAGACTCCTCGGCATGAATTTCATGAATGTGCACACCCCAGCTGATAATCTTGTGGCTCAGTTCGTGAAGAATAAGGTGCTTAAGGATAATCCTGTGTATGTCAGGGATATTATAAAATCATTATTGGAAATTCCTGAATATAGGGAAGGTGCAATTCGCGGAGCTGGTCCAAGAGTTTTTGCTGGCAGTGAAAATCGAAGAGCTGGAAAAATTGCCTTCACTGAAATTACAGGTGGAACATCGGGAAGCAAGGAGATGTATGCAAAAATGTCACAGGCTGGAGTGGGAACAATAATTGGAATGCATATGGGAGAAGAACACCGCAAAGAAGCAGAGGCTGCGCACATTAATGTTGTGATTGCTGGGCATATCTCTTCTGATTCATTGGGCATGAACTTGTTTTTAGATGAACTTGAGAAAAAAGGAATTGAGATCGTGCCATGCTCAGGATTGATTCGCGTAAGCCGAGTTAATAAGAAAAAATAAGTATGAATTATAAAAAAACAACCTTAAAAAATGGACTTCGAATCTTGACGATTCCAATGAGTGGAACGCAAACTGCAACTGTGATGGTCATGGTTGGGGTTGGTGGGCGACATGAAACTGAAAAGCAGGCAGGACTTTCACATTTCATTGAGCACATGATGTTCAAGGGAACCGAAAAGCGTCCGACTGCACAATCAATTTCTGAGGAATTGGACATGGTGGGTGGAGAGTTTAATGCCTTCACTTCAGCTGACAAGACTGCATATTATGCAAAAGTTGATGCCAGGCATGTCGAAAAAGCGTTGGATGTTGTGTCTGATATTTTTCTCAATTCAAAATTGGAGCAAGTGGAGATCGATCGCGAGCGAGGTCCAATTTTGCAAGAGCTCAGCATGTATCAAGATGATCCTCGTCGATCAGTCGGAACTGAATTTGAAAAAATGTTATATCCCGAGCAGCCTCTTGGAAGGGAGCTTGTTGGATATCGAGAAACAATCAAATCATTTGAGCGAAAAGACTTCATTGCATACATGAAGAGAAATTATAATGCGCTTGAAACTGTGGTTTGCGTGGCTGGAAAATTTGATGAAAAGAAAATTCTTGCTCAGATAAAATCATATTTTGCTGATTTTCAAACCGGAAAAAAGGCTCAAATGAAAAAAGTTATCGAGAAACAATCAGTTCCTCAAGTTCACATTAAATTTAAGAAGACCGATCAAACGCATTTGATTGTGGGAACCAGGGCGTATCGCCAAAATCATAAAGATCGCTACGCGTTGGCGATGCTCTCAATTATTCTCGGTGGGAACATGAGCAGTCGCTTGTTTATCAAGATTCGTGAGCGACAAGGTTTGGCATATTTTGTACATACCAGCGTGGATACATACCAAGATTGTGGATACATTGGAACGCAGGCTGGAGTGGAGCATGGAAAAGTTGAGCAAACAGTCACAGCTATTCTTGAGGAATACAAAAAAATAGCAACTGAAAAAGTTGAAGAAAAAGAATTGCAAAGGGCCAAGGATTATGTGAAAGGGCGAGCAGTGATGGGTTTTGAAGCTTCTGATGATGTTGCAATGTTCTTTATTGATCAGGAAATGCATAAAGAAAAAATTCTGACACCCCAAGAAGTTTTTGCGAAAGTTGATGCGGTCAAAGTGAATGACATATTGCGAGTTGCCAAAGATATTTTCGTGAATAAAAAACTTAACTGCGCAATAATTGGACCACATAAAAATGGTAAGGCGATAGAGAAAATATTGAAAATATAAATCTCATTTTATTTTTTTGCGAACTTGCTTTCTTATGAGGCAATAGTGAGCGACAGTGAGCTCTTAGCGAGCAGTCATAGTTCCTGACTGCGAAGCGTGCCGAAAAAGGAAGTAAGTGAGACAAGAAAATAAGTTTAAACCTATGGAAAAAAGAACAATCGACATTTCAACCGGTTTGATTATCAAAATTGTCGCAATAATTTTGGGGCTTTGGTTTTTATATTTGGTGCGGGATGTTCTGGCATTGTTTTTTCTCTCGGTTATTTTGACAGCCACACTTGATCCGGCCATAGATTTCATGGCAAAACGCAAGATTCCTCGTTCTTTGGGAGTTATTTTGATCTACATCGTCTTGCTTTCATTGGTGGGAATTCTGATTTCTTTTTTGATTCCGCCAATGCTGAGTCAATTTGCAAGTTTCACACAAAATCTCCCTGTATACGGAGAAAGTTTTTCGCAAACATTTTCTGGAATTGAACAGTATGCCCTTTCTTATGGAATTAATTTCAACAGTCATGAATTTCTTCAAAACATGACTGGAAATTTGTTTCAGTCATCTGGTCAAATTTTCACAACTACGGTTGGAGTTTTCACATTCTTCATTTCCTTGTTGGTTGTGATGTCGCTCACTTTCTATATGTCAGTTAAAGAGGATGGAATGAATAAGTTCATCAAATCGGTCACGCCAAAGGAAAACCAAGCCTATGTTATTTCAGTTGCAAGCAGGATCAAAGATAAAATTGGAAAATGGATGCTTGGACAAATAATTTTGATGCTTATAATTTTCGCTTTGGATTTCATTGCGTTGTCATTGTTTGACATTCCATATGCGTTGATATTGGCTCTAATTGCTGGTTTGCTTGAAATAGTTCCATATCTTGGGCCAATTATTTCGGCAACTCTGGCTTCTTTTATTGGATTTTTGATCTCTCCGCTGACTGGATTTATTGTGCTTTGTATTTTCACAATCAACCAACAAATAGAAAGCAATATTGTCGTGCCACAAGTAATGAAGAAAGCTGTTGGCCTTAACCCAGTTGTTGTTATCCTGGCTCTTTTGATTGGGGCTCAGCTTGGAGGAGTTGTTGGAGCAATCTTGGCTGTGCCAATTGCTTCTGTGCTGAGTGTTTTTATTGGTGATTTTGTAAACAAGAATGAATCAAGCAGAGAAGATGTTATCTGAAAATCATGTCGAAAAAATTAGAGAAAAATATTCTTGCAACAATCATTTATTATGACGGATTGAATTATCCGTTAACTTCTTTTGAACTTTGGAAATATTTAATCAGGACAGATTATTATTCTAATAACACAACAATTCCAAGCATAGCATTGTCTCAGGTTATAAATGAAATTAATGGCAATGAACTTGCAAAATTTGTGGAACATTTCAATGGTTTTTATTTCTTAAAAGGCAGAAAGGATTTGGTTTCAAGAAGAATATTAAACAATAAAATTTCTGCCAAAAAAATAAAAAAGCTCGAGTGGATTGTGAAATGTCTCAGATTTGTGCCTTTTGTGCGAATGATTGGAGCGACTGGGGGTTTGGCAATGAAAAATGCTCACCATGGCAGTGACCTGGATCTTTTTGTTGTCCTGAAATACGGAAAAATTTGGACAGGCAGAACTTTGGTGACCGGCTTGGTGCATTTTTTGGGGAAAAGAAGGCATGGCAAGAAAGTTTCAGACAGGGTTTGTCTTAATTTTTTTATCACAGATGAGTCACTCGAGGTAATCACGAAAGATTTATTTTCTGCCAGTGAATACATGTTTCTCTTTCCGCTCTTTGGCAGCGAAACTTATCATCGATTTCAAATCAAGAACAGATGGATCCAAAACATGAAGCCAACATATGCGCTTAGAGAAATTGATCCGCCAAAAATTATTTCAGACTGCGCTTTTTCAAAAAACATTCGCAGTCTAGGAGAATTGTTGTTGGGCTGGAATTTTTTTGAGAATTTTTTGAAGAAAGTTGAGAGAAAAAGAATCATGCTTAATCCAAAAACTCATCAAGAGGGAAGCATGGTATATGCCAATGATGACGCCTTGGTGTTTTTGCCTGCCCCTCACGGTCCGGTGATTTTTGAAAAATTCAAAGAGAAAATAGATCAACTTATCGCTTAGTTGAGCCAAAAATACTCAGTTTAGCTTGACCAAACAGTCCCAATTTGATAGATTAAGAGTTGTAAGAAGTCCAATAATTATTGAGAATATAAAGATGAAATTAGCAACTATACTCCAATTGATTGTTTCGGTTTTGCTCGTTGTTTCAATTTTGCTTCAAAGCAGGGGAAGTGGCCTTTCTGGAGCTTTTGGTGGTGACTTTGGTGGCTATTACACTAAAAGAGGATTGGAAAAGTTTCTTTTCTATGTTTCCATGATTCTTGGTTTCATCTTCATCGCTCTTTCTGTTGTGATCGTAATGATTGCAAATCAATAGTCTTGTAATAATTTAATTTCAAACATATTAGTATAGATTCAAGCGATAAAATAAAATATCTTCTGCCAAGAAACTGGAAGACAGTTGGGCGCGCGCTGACATTCAAGGAGAAATTAATCGTAACCGCATTGCTTGGCGTGATAGGGGTTTCTTTTGTTTTTTGGATCGGTTCTTTTTATTTGAACATGACAAAAGCAATTCCGAAGGTCGGAGGGGAATACATCGAGGGAGTTGTGGGACAGCCGTTATATCTCAATCCACTTTTGTCTCAAACAAGTGAGGCAGACAGTGATTTGGCTAGTCTTATATATAGCGGACTTTTTAAATATGATGATAACGGAAATGTGGTCACTGATTTGGCTGAAAATTATTCAGTTTCTGATGATCAAAAAGAGTACATAGTCTCACTCAGAAAAGGTGCATTTTGGCATGATGGCGAGGCGATAACAGCAGGGGATGTTAATTTTACTTTTAATGCTCTGCAGGACCCAGCTTACAAGAGTCCACTTCGTCAGAATTTGCAAGGTGTTGAGGTGAGCTTGATTGATGAAAATACGATTAAATTTGTTCTGAAAAATCCGTTTATTGGATTTTTGGACAATCTGACTGTTGGAATTTTGCCTAAGCACATTTGGGAAAACATCGCACCAGAAAAATTTGCTCTTGCAGAAAATAATTTACATCCGGTTGGCAGTGGCCCATACATTTTTTCAAGTCTGCAAAAAGATTCTGGTGGAAATATTTTAACTATGCAGTTGGTTGGCTACAAGGGTTATCATGGTGGAAATCCTTTCATATCAAGGCTTGCTTTTAATTTTTATCCTAGCGATGAAGAACTTATTGCTGCTTACAACAAGAAAGAGATTATGGGAATGGCAAGCATTCCTCCAGAAAATATCAAGAATATTAAAAATGTAAAAAGTACCAATGTTCATGAATTGATCATTCCGAGATATTTTTCTGTTTTTCTTAATGAGACAAAAAGTATTGCCTTGGCTAATGATGCAGTTAGAAAAGCTCTTTCCAAGAGTGTTGATAGGAAGGAAGTTATTGATGTTGTTTTGTATGGAAAAGGTTTTGCCTTGGCTTCGCCGGTTTTTCCTCAAATGAAAGGTTATAATAATGAGGAACTCAAGATTAATATTGATGAAGCGAACAAAATTTTGGATGAAGAAGGTTGGAAATTGGATGAATCCGAGAATGTTCGCAAAAAAGGCGATGATAAACTTGAATTTGAATTGGTCACGACAGATTGGCCAGAATTGAATCAGACAGCTGAAATTCTCAAAAAACAATGGGAAAGAGTTGGTGCGAGAGTTAATGTGAAAGTTTTGACTGTTTCAGATTTGCAGCAGAATTATATTCGAACGCGCGAATATGACAGTCTTTTGTTTGGGCAGGCAATCAGCTTCAGCCCTGATTTGTATTCATTTTGGCATTCTTCGCAAAAAAGAGATCCGGGACTTAATCTCTCACTTTTCGATAATAAGGATGCGGATGGAGTGCTTGAGAGCTTGAGACAGGAGACCAATGATGAAAAGAGAATTGAAGAATATCAAAAATTCCAGGGAATATTGAAAAAGGAAAATCCCGCAATCTTTCTATATTCGAGATATTATTTGTATCCAACCAGCACCAATTTGCAAGGTGTTGAAGTGAAAAATATTAACAATTCTTCAGGCAGATTTGCTGATGTGAACAAGTGGTTTGTCAAAACAAGGAGGGTTTTGAAGTAGTAAAGCAATATAAATACAAAATAAGGCGTAGTAACTTTAGTACCTGAAAAAAGGGAATTTTTTGCGTTTAATAAGTTTTACACATTATATTCTTCTCCCTTCGGGAGAAGATGTCCGCAGGACAGATGAGGGGGGGAATTATGCATAGCAAGCGAACCCTCACCCCGGCCCTCTCCCGGAAGGAGAGGGAGTAATATTGAAGAAAACATCTTATGGAAGATAAAATAATCATCAAAGGTGCGCGTGAGCATAACCTGAAAAATATTGATCTTGAATTGCCAAGAAACAAATTTATTGTTTTCACTGGTCTTTCTGGCTCTGGAAAATCAACTTTGGCGTTTGATACAATTTTTGCTGAGGGTCAGCGCAGATATCTTGAAAGTTTGTCGAGCTATGCCAGACAATTCTTGGGACAGATGGATAAGCCGGACGTGGATTACATCCAGGGGCTTTCACCAGCAATTTCAATTGATCAAAAATCAACTTCTCACAATCCGCGTTCCACGGTGGGAACAGTGACAGAAATTCATGATTACTTGCGTCTTTTGTATGCAAAAATTGGAATTCCTCATTGCTCTGAATGTGGACGAGAAATTTCAAAACTTTCAACAGATGAAATTGTTGATCGGATTTTAGAGCTTCCCGCCTCGACTCG
>CAYVME010000034.1:0-9725 GCA_964452415.1 uncultured Bdellovibrionales bacterium | reverse complement strand
ATGAGCCACGCGAGCTGCCAGACTGCTCCATCCCGCTATATTCAACAAAAACAACAACTTCCTAATTATAGGGAATTTTCAGAAACTGTCAATTATTCAACATTTCGAGCTTAATTCAAATATTCCAAATATTCCAAGAAATTCTCATAGACTCCAAAAACCGCCACCGCCATACGCTGATCCATCGCAAACTCAGGTTCATTGATGATCCTGTTTCTAATTTCATGGGCACCCCTGAGGGCTCCAAGATGGTCATCCAAATGAAAAGTGCCGACTTGATCAAGCTTTTCACTCATGTTTGCCCCCTTATACCCAATACCAGAAAGAACCTCCTCAACAACAGCATCCGCTTCAAGAATTGCAATCTTGTATTGAGATTCATTATTTTCAACAGTAAGCTTGGCCCTGATTTCATCCCAGCGCTTTCTCATTTTCTTTTTTGAAGCCAAGGGAATATCCATACCTCGAATTCCAACTCGGAGATGTGAAGGAACATCTCGAAGAATGAGAAGCAAGAGAATATCCACAAAAAGCACAGCTAGATATATCCCCAATAAAATTTTCACCACCAACACAAACGGTGAATGATAAAAATTTTTCAAAGATTCAACCAAGGCCAAAATTAAATTTTCAATTTCGTAAGCCATATTTTTTATTTATTCATCTCAAATGCATGTGCTGCATTGAGAAGTCCTTCCTCGTCAAACCATTTTCCCATGAGTTGACCGCCAACTGGAAGATTCTTCTCGTCGACTAAAGTCATGCCAATTGGAAATGAAATTGCGGGCACGCCAGCCAAATTGGCGGTTATTGTATAAATATCAGACAAATACATTTTGAGTGGATCATTGGATTTTTCACCAAATTTAAAAGCCACTTCTGGAGTTGTTGGAGAATAGATAAAATCAACTTTTTTGTAAGCTTCTTCGAAATCTTTTTTGATAAGTGCTCGAACTTTTTGAGCCTTCAAATAATATGCGTCATAATAACCAGCACTAAGAGCATATGTTCCAAGCATTATTCTTCTTTTGACTTCATTGCCAAATCCAACCTTTCTTGTGTCGAGATATGTTTCCAAAAGTTTTTTTGACAATCCATTTTCGACAGCAGTAGAATCAATTTCATCCTCAACCCTCATTCCCAATTTGATTCCATCGAATTTTGCCAAGTTTGAACTAACCTCACTTGTCATAAGAATATAATATGTCGGCAAAGCATAGCCAGAATGTGGCAAACTAATGGTTTGGATTTTTGCGCCGAGAGCTTTGAATTTTTCCAGAGATTTTTCAAAAATATCCTTAATCTCACCATCCAAACTTTCCACATATTCTTTCGGCACACCGATAATTTTTCCAGCAATATCTCCCGTCAAAAAATCTTCATATTTTTTGTCAGAACTTTTTGCACTTGTCGCATCCAACAAATCCTCTCCTGATATTCGAGACAGAATGATTGCCACATCTTCAACGGTTGTTGCGATTGGTCCGATTTGATCAAGACTTGAAGCCATTGCGATTGCGCCACTTCTTGAAACTCTTCCGTATGTTGGTTTGAGTCCAACAACTCCACAAAAAGATGCTGGCTGCCTGATTGATCCTCCAGTGTCAGTTCCCAAGGACCAAACAGCTTCGCCACCAGCCACAGCTGCCACACTTCCGCCCGATGAACCACCAGGAACTCTTTGAGTGTCAACAGGATTTTTAGTTTTTTGATAAGCGCTATTCTCAGTGGATGACCCCATTGCAAACTCATCCAGATTTGCCTTTCCCAAGATCACAGCTCCGCAGTCTTTCAATTTCCTGATAACAGTTGCGTCATATGGGGCAATATAATTATCCAAAATCTTTGATCCGGCTGTTGCTCGAACGCCATCAACGCAAATATTATCCTTAATGGCACAAGGAATTCCCTCAATTAAATCAATCTCCTCTCCGCGAGCAATCTTTTCGTCAACCAATCTTGCTTGCGACATTGCAAGTTTTTTGGTGAGCGTCAGATAGGCTCCGATTTCTTTATCGCTTTTCTCAATCACATCGAAATATTCCTGCGTCAACTGCACGGAGGTTATTTCCTTTTTTATAAGCTTTTCATGAAGGTCTCTAATCATAAAACTGATTTTACTTTAATATATTCGCCTTTCATTTCAGGCACATTTTTCAAAATTGCTTCTTTTCCAATTTTTCCAAAATCACTTTGCTGGTCACTTCGAAAAGTATTTCGCATTCCAGTAATGTGACCTATTGGCTCAACACCTGAAACATCCAGTTCATCCAACTTCTTGAAATAATCCAAAATATCAGACAAATCATGCTGATAATTTTCCACATCTTTTTCGCTAACCCCAATTCGAGCCAGAGTTGCAATATTCAAAATTTCTTCTTTTGATAACATGGCTTTAAAATAAAAAAATAATAATAAAATTTTCTGAAATAATTTTCTTTTTGGCCCATATGCAGCGAGAGCGAATCGGAGCTTTTGAATATCGTGTATTTATTCAAAAGCGTGCCAAAAAGGAAAATGTCTCAAGAAAATTTATTCACTTTATTCCTCTAAAAGTTTTACAAATTCTTCTTCATTGATAATTTTAACACCCAACGCTTTAGCTTTATCGTATTTTGATCCTGCATTTTCACCAGCCAAAACGAAATCAGTTTTTTTACTAACAGAAGATGAAACACTCCCACCTTCTTTTCTTATCATATCTTTTGCTGAGTCCCTTGTAAAGCCAACCAGCTCGCCAGTCAAAACAAACACCATCCCATGCAATCGATCACCAGTCATCTTAGATCCTGACCCCTCAAAATGAACTCCATTTTTTTCCATCCTAAAGAGCATTTCCAAATTATTTCTATCCGAAAACCACCTGACCAATTCGTCTGCGCTCTTTTCGCCAATTCCTTTTATTTCAATCCATTGATCATATGATACTTCTGGAAAAATCCTAGCAACATCACCAGGACTGTTAATTTTCTGATGACCAATCACGAATGACAAATTGCGGGCAACAAGCAAGGCTGTCTCTTCGCCTACAAATCGAATACCCAGAGAATAGAGGAATTTTTCCAGAGAAACATTTTTGCTTTTTCCAATCGATTCAATCAATTTTTCTGCAGATCTTTCAGCAAATCTTTCCAATGGTTTCAAATCGCCTTCGGTCAATTCGAAAATATCAGCCACATTCGAAATCACACCTTCATTCATCAATTGCTCCACAATGCTTTCACCAAGACCCACAATATCAAAACCCTTGCGTGAAACAAAATGTATAATATTTCCCATTTCAACTGCGAAACATTTTGGATTTGTGCAATAATGCGCAGCGCTTTCCTCATTTTTGACTTTTGACTTTGAACTTTTGACTGTGCCCACAACCTGCCTTTGAACTTTTGACCCGCAAATTGGGCAGATTTCAGGCATTTTGAACTTTTTTTCCTTGCCAGTTCGAAGGTTTTTGAGCACTTCAACCACCTCCGGAATGACATCTCCGGCTTTCCTAATGACCACGGTGTCACCAATTCTCACATCAAGCCTATTTATCTCATCTTCATTATGAAGGGTCGCCCGACTCACCGTGGAGCCTGCCACGAGCACAGGGCGAAGATGAGCAACTGGCGTCAAGGCCCCAGTTCGCCCAACCTGCACCGCAATATCTTCCACAATTGTCGTCACTTGTTGAGCTGGAAATTTGTATGCAATTCCCCAGCGAGGTGACTTTCCAGTATAGCCCAAAGCTTCTTGAAGCTGACGAGAATTAATCTTGATCACAATGCCGTCAATCTCATAATCTTGCTTATCTTTTTTCTTGGCCCAACTCTCATAAAATTCTTGAATCTCAATCACACTCCTGCAAAGTTTATGATCAGCATTAACCTTGAATCCCAATTTACTCAGAAGATCCAACTCCTCTATTTGCGTATCTGGCATTTTTAGTTCAGCATCTTGAATTTCACTTTCAACTTTTAACTTTCGACTTTCGACTTTGAATTCATCGATATCATAAATAAAAGAATCCAATTTTCGATGCGATGCAACCTTCGGATCAAGCTGGCGAATCGTGCCGGCTGCCGCATTTCGCGTGTTGGCAAAAAGGGCTTCGCCTTTTTCTTTGCGCTCGACATTAATCCTTTCCAACTCTTTTTTACTGAGCCAACATTCTCCCACGACAGTTGTGGAAATTTTTTCAGAAAGTTCCAATGGCACGCTTTGAATGGTTTTCAAATTACTGGTCACATCTTCTCCAATCACGCCATCTCCCCTAGTAGCACCAGCAACCAAAATCCCATCTTCATAGGTTAAGATCATTTTAAGTCCATCAATTTTCATTTCGCAAACATATTCAAGTTTTTCATTTTTTAAATCAGTTTTTTCAACCATTCTCTTTATTTTCTCATCCCAGGCAACCAGGCCAGCATAATCAAAAATATCATCAAAAGACCATTGCTGTTTGAGATGTTTTATTTTCTTGAAAGCTTTGAGTGGTTGGGCACCAACTCTTTGAGTTGGACTGGCTGGTGAAAAAAATTCAGGAAACTCATTTTCCAATTTCAAAAGCTCTTCAAAAAGAGAATCATATGCTGTGTCATCAATTTCAGGTGCATCCAAAACATGATAAGCATGCCGATGCCGATCAATTTCTTTTCGCAGAGCCTCTATTCTATTTTTTGCCTCATTTCTATTCATATCTTCATTATATCATACCACAGAAAAAGCCCGCGAATTTCACGAGCCAAAAAACAGAAAGAATCAATGAGTCTATTAATTTCGAAGGGAAACAGTCGTCTGAAGATGAGTTGAGGCTTTATCCTGAACCTTCATAGATATCTGCACTTTTCCAATTACTGGTGTTGCTGAAGCCAAATCAGATGCTGTTCCAGAAAAAACAAGACCTGTAACATCACCCACTCCTGTAACATCATCAACTGATGTCAAATTTGAAAAATTCGTGAAAGATGCCTCGGTACATTCAGTAACATCTGAAGCTACAGCAGTACCCACAGCCACCTGAATTGCCTCATTAAAATACCTAAAGGAAACACAACTGCCCTGAGAATTATCAAGCATCAATATTTGAGAACCTGAATTTATAATAGGAGTCGTATACAGTGTGCTACTTCGAATTGTTTTTGCCATCAAGTTGATTGCATTCAAAGCGCTTTCGGAACTTTTTTGAGCCTTTTTTGCAGAAACATATGATTTAAGAAATCCCGAGAACGATCCTGCCAACATAACCCCAACCAAAGAAAAAACAAACATCGCTACCAAAACCTCAACCAAAGAAAAACCACCTTTACTTGAAACTTTCTTTCCGGTTTTTAACTTATGACTTCCTTTGAACATATTTTTATTTTTAATAACCTAAATACTATTTTACTTAATCCTGCAAAGTCGCAGTAACAGAAAGACATTTATTACCCAAAGTACACAAACCAGTAATATCATCGCCTCCTGCAGTAAAAAGAAATGGAGTGCCCCCATTCCAACCAACAAAAACAGTAACTGTCACCACACCGGAAGCAACATCAACCCGAGCTTTTCTGAAAAAGCGAGTTGGTGTCATATCTGAATTAGCATAAAGGCCACTTCCCTGAACATAAGCCCCATTTGGATTTAAAGCGTTATAAAAATAAAAAACACACTTATCAAGACCGCCAGAACTACTGATATCAGTATTGGTACGATCTGAACCTAAAAATCCAATAGTATAATCTTGCCCAGGATAAATCATATAGTCACGACCATCCAAAGCATCCACCTCAGTAACAAAATTTGAATTATTGAATTTAAAATTCCTTATCAACTCAACTCCCTCTTGAGCAAGAGCCGATGCAATAACTTGATCTTTGGCGTTTGCTGCTGACTTAATATTTCCCACCATGAGCGCAGAAACACCCAAAAGACCAATACTAAGAACCATCAGAGAAACCAAAACTTCAACCAATGAAAAACCTTTTTGTAACTTATAGCTCATAATCTTTTCTAATAAAGAAACCAATATTTAAGGACTGGAAAAATCTCAGGCAAAATGACTGTCAAAAAAGTTCCTGTAATCAAAAATGGAGCAAATGGAACTTGGCTTTTCATGGTTTTTTTTCGAACCGCGATCAATCCCACACTGATGAGGGCGCCAATTGTGAAAGAAAGCATCAATGCCCAAAGAATGTTTGGCCAACCAACAATCAAACCAACTAAAAGTCCCAAATAGGCATCGCCATATCCCATCCAAGTTTCCTTGGAATATGCAGAAAGTGCAAAGAAGAATCCTCCAGCAACCAAACCGCCCAAAATTCCTGAAAAAATTCGAAGATCCCAAGCCGAGGAAGCCACTTGAAAATTTTGCAAATCATAAAAAACAAAAAATGCCAAACTGATTCCAACCCCAAGCCACAAAATCAGCATCGGGATTTCCATATACTTAAAATCATACACGAAAATAATCATCAGCAATGAAAAAACGATCAGATAAAATGCAGTCGTTGTCCAACTTGTCAGATCCAAGATGTTGAAAAAATAATTCCCAATCAAAGCAAACATGATTCCAACAGAAGCTTCAACAACCGGATATTGCCAAGAAATTTTTTCTCCACAATCGCGACATCTCGCTGAAAGAATAACAAAACTCAAAAGCGGAATGTTGTCGAACCATCTGACTTTCTTTTTGCAATTCGGACAATGACTCCGCTCCATCAAGGATTCCACCGCATTCAAACGATACACAACCGCGTTCAAAAAGCTTCCAATAATAAGTCCAAAAATGAGAAAGATAATTATCATAGCAATTCAATCAATAAAAATCTTAAGAATCAACACCCTGATGGGCTTAGCAATCCAGCAGTTTCAATGATAAAATTATTTGAATTTCCACTGGAGGCATCAGGAGTTTCATTGCATTCATCTTTTGGGTGTCCATCCACATGAACCTTTATCCAAGGATTACTACAACTCGCGTTTATCTCATAATAGACATTTTCAGCTCTCAACTCAGACGCAGTGAGAAATCTTGCTCCAGTATTCTCAGACAAGCAGATATCAATACCATTATCAGGATTAAATATGGATGCATGAAGACTGTTTTCGTTATTAGCACAGCAAAGAGCCATGGCTGAACGCAAACCAGACAAGGACTGTTTCGTTGCAGCAGCCTTTGCCTTTTTTCCACTATCGCTAACCAAAACAAGAATAATTCCAGCAATTATCCCTATTATAGCAATAACGACCATTATTTCAATCAAGGTAAAACCCCGTCCTCTTTTTAAGATAGTTCGTCGCATTTCTTTACATTTAAAACTATTTAGATAATCTGCCTGCTTGCCGAAAAATCAGCGAGCAGAACATAACCCAAAAAACTAGCAACTCGGAGCCGCCATGGAAGATTGGTTAACGGTTGCACCAGTACATCCAGTTGGAACATCAAGAGCTGCACTAACAGGTATAGCAACAGCAGTATCTGCTGCACAATCAAAACCAGCAATGTTAGTGGCAGCAGTCGCATCATCAATAATATCGGTTGCACCAGCTAATGAAGCAGCATCTAATTTCCCAGCAGCTGGATCAAATGGGGTCTCAGCACAGGCCATAACAAGACCAGCTTTCATACTGGCAACATAAGATTTGAATTTCGCCCCATTTGCTTTTGATCTGGCTGAGCTCGTGCTGACCAAGATGATTCCTGCCAAAATACCAATGATTGCAATCACAATCAAAAGTTCAATCAATGTGAAACCTTTTTTGAAATTTTTCATATTTTTTTAATTTTATATTATTAATTTTTGCGCTAAAAATTTCGACCTTCTCTTTTTAGCATATATTTAAACTTTCACTCAAACCAACATTGTATCATCAACAATTAGGCTTATCCCCCTCATTATCATCATCACAACATGTATTTGCAGCATAATCACACATAATGCCAAGTTGCCCAGTTGAGCTTCTGAGTCGATACACCATAGTTCCAATTTCAGCATTTGTTTTCGCTGGAATACTATAAGTCCAGCCAGTTGTAGTACCAAGACTTCCCCAAGTTGTGGTGTGTCCAGTTGCCACACATATTACAGCTCCAGCACCACCAACTCCAGAATAAGCGCTTATCGTACCATTATCATCTTGACATGTCACAATTTCAGGAAGTGCACTTGAAGCAGTTGTTAGTGCGGATGCTCGCTTTGCCTTATCTCTTGAACCACTCGAACTCACCAAGACTATGCTAGACAAAATTCCAATGATTGCAATCACCGTTAAAAGCTCAACCAGCGTGAAACCTTTTTTTATTAACAACATTTTTTCCTGCATCATACTTTTATTTTTTAATTTATCACTTTTTCATTATAGCACATCTTTTCTGGTAACCTCAACTTTTTCACCTTTAATATTTTTAATTCTCATCCAATGCTTCCAGCCAAGTTGTATATCGGAATCAAAACAGCAAACACCAGGAAGCCAACTCCGATTCCCAGAAAGGAAATCATAATCGGTTCGATCATTGTTGAGAGATTTCTGGTTATGCGATCAGTTTCTTTGGTGTAGAAAAGTGAAATTTGACGCAAAACCTCACTTATTTTTCCAGCTTCCTCTCCAATCTTGATCATTTGTGGCACGATTGGTGGAAAATATTCACTTCTGGCAAAAACACTGCTCATTGCTCCACCTGATTTCACCTCGTCAGCAGCTCTCAAAATCACAGATTCATAGGTTGTTGTGTTCACAACTTCACTCACAATTGTCAGTGATCTCACAATTGGAATTCCGCCATCCAAAAGAACTGCGAAATTCTCAGCGAAACGAGCAATATACACATATTGAAAGAGTTTCCCAACAATTGGAATTTTCATTTTCAAAATGTCCCACTCTTTTTTTCCATCTGATGTTTTGACATAATACAAACCTCCAGCAATTGACCCAATAACAACGAAAAGGATTATCCACCAATATTGAGCCATGAAAGCAGAAACATTCATCAACAATAGCGTGTACCAGGGAATTTCAACTTTCATGTCATCAAAAATTGTTGTGAGTTTTGGGATAACCACAGTGAAGACAATAAACCCAATAATCAAAGCAGCCGAAAGAACAAACACTGGATAAAAAAGTGCGCTTCTGATTTTTGAATTCAATTCATAATTCTTTTCTGAGTTGTCAGCCAAAAACATTATGGACCTTTGAAGATTTCCCGAAAGTTCACCAGCTTTGACCATGCTCACAGCCAAAGCTTCGAAAATCTCAGGATGTTTTGACATGGCTTCGGAAAATGGCACACCATCTTCAATGTCACTTGTCATTTGCAACACTATCATTCTCAAAAATTCATTGTCCGTTTGATCACCCACAGCTTTCAAAGATGCAACAATGGAGACCTTGGCCTCAATCAAAATTGCCAGCTGACGATAAAACACAGAAAGTTCCTTCGCATTGACGCCATCCCAAAGATGCTGGATCTCTTTTATTAATTCAGAATTTTCTTGTTTTTTTTCCACCTTGAGAGGGATCAGGTTTTTTTCCTGAAGCATTCTTATGGCACTTTCAGTGCTGACAGCATCGATCCTGCCAGTGACGACTTCACCATTTGAATTTTTTGCTTGAAATGAAAATTTCATATTGATTGAGATATTTATTATTTATTGTTTAGTGAAGTGAGAGAAATGAAATAGCAATTTAATTTCCGAACGAACGACAACAACAAAAGGTTTAATACCTCGAGGCTTGCCTCGTGAGCCCAAAGGGTCCAGGGCTTG
>CAYVME010000033.1:0-10296 GCA_964452415.1 uncultured Bdellovibrionales bacterium | reverse complement strand
TTCCCTCTTCCACCATTCCAGTCTGGCGCATGATTGCGTCAGTCAAAGTTGTTTTACCATGATCCACATGAGCGATGATTGCAATGTTTCGAATTTCCATAGTGTTTAGTTCGTAAAATGCATAGAGTTTTTAAAGTTTGTAAAGTAATTGACCTTATAAACCTTCTAACCCTATGAATTTACATGTAAAAAAATATAATAAAACAAAAAACTGCCGCCAGGCAGTAAGACTTCCAAAGCCATACAAATATAGCAATAAAGCGAGAATTTGTCAACTCATTCTCGCTATAGCCTATGCAAAAATCTTATCCAAAAGTTCTTCTTTGCCTTTTTTGGTTTTGGTTGAGAAATAGGCAATGTTTTCAGTATCAAGTTTTTCGATGATCAAGCGTTGTTTTTTGACCAATTCACTGGCTTTCACCTTGTCCATTTTGTTGGCCACCACAATCACATTGTAGGCATTTTCACTAAGAAGCTCCATCATTTCGATGTCGAATTTGCTTGGACCAATATTTCCATCAATAATCAGGACAACCTTGTCTGGTTTGTGTTCATTTTGCTCAAGATACCACATTATCATCTTTCGCATTTTTTCGGCTTGCTTCAAGGAGGTTTTGGAATAGCCATAACCCGGAAGATCCACGAAATAGGCTTTGCCATCAATATCAAAGAAGTTTAGTTGAAGCGTGCGACCCGGAGTCGAACTGGAAATTGCCAAACCCTTAACCCCGACCAAGGTATTGATTACGCTTGATTTTCCAACATTGGATCGACCAACAAAGGCTATCTGAGGGATTTTTTCCTTCAAGATTGGATCGCTTCCCATGATCCCCTTGATAAATTGTGGTGATTTGATAATATTCATAAACTCTATATTAACTCATTTCTTATAATATAGCAAAGTTAAAAGTCGTACCTTCACAATAAAATATCCAGGAGGAAATGAAAATGAATAAAACATTAGCCTTGACTAACCAACTTATAATTGGAGAATTTTATAAATTTGGAGATATTCTAACTGGTTCCTGCGCTGTTTTTGTCCTCATTCAGTATGGTGATGATGAGCAACCCAATGAAGGCAAAATTTTCTATGTGAAAACATCAGAAAATTACGCTGAATTTGTCTGCTTCAAAAGCACATTCATCAATGCAAGCAATGATGCTTTTGCGCTGACCACTGAAGAAATAGGACGCAGGGGTTCCAAATTGGAAAAATTTTTCCAAGAAGACGATGTCGTCAAAATTATTGATTTTCTTGAAACTGACATGGAAAAAAGAACCAGAAGATTTCCCCCCATTAAGAAACACAATATTATTGATATGAGAACGAGAAAGCCTCTCTGAATCAAAGCCCCGAAGAAACTCCGGGGCTTTTTTATTTTCGAAAAATTTATAATAAAAAAAGCGGATTCGAAAAATTTCAAACCCGCCTCGATAAAACATAGATGAGTCGCTACGCCTGCGCTTCTATTTTTCTTGCAACTCCGCAGAGGTCAATGTCTCTTTTTATAAAAATAACTCCAGATTCACCCCCGCCTTCTCCAACGGAATTTTCAACAATGAAAACATTTTTGCCGGTGCTTTTTCTGATTTTGTCAGCTTCTTCCTTGAATCTTATTGAGGCAAAAACCACCGCATCAACCTTTGAAAGCTCCTTGTCTGAGGGAGCGACAGTGACTCGCTGAACCCCATGCCCATTGATTTCCAAAAATTTCATGAGAATCTCGATAGGCTTCTCAAATGCATAAGGATCTTCATTCCAGGGACCGCCATAATGCACGAAAAGAATTTTCTTTTTAACACGATCATTGAGTTCCATTGCTAATCTCCTTTGTGGCTTCAGTAATGAACGAAAGATTTTGGATCAACCTCATACACATTCATATAAATGAGTGTTTCAAAATCAAGACTGCGATGAATCTCTCCTCCCAAGAACTCCCCTTTCAGCATCCTGTATACCCAATGCTCGTCCCCAGGAACCATGAGTTCTATTGGCAAATATTCAATTGGAAACCACCAAGGAATATCCATCTCGTCAGACGCCTTGAAATCACCCTGATACCGACCCATAGTATAAACATGAAGCAAGATCGGTTTTTTTCCTGGACGGAAAATTTTAAACTCTGCCCTTTTTTCAATTTCATCAAGCGCGATATTCACATCCAATTCCACCTTCACCTCTCTTACCAATGCATCCTTCAAACTTTTGTCGCATTCTTCCCTGTTTCCGCCCGGACCGCTAAGTTTTCCAGACCAGGGAGTTTTTTTCCTGAGACCCAACCCAACATCTCCGTCTTTGACAAAATAACCCAAAACCAAACCATTCTTATTGTTATATATAGCCCTATTCTCCACGATGCACCTCCAAAATATGTTAATTTTGACTTTTGAATTGTAAAATTACTGAGTTTTCAATCCTATCACAGACATGCCAGAAATCAA
Organism: uncultured Bdellovibrionales bacterium; assembly: GCA_964452415.1. Taxonomy (GTDB): domain Bacteria; phylum Patescibacteriota; class Minisyncoccia; order Moranbacterales; family GWC2-37-73; genus UBA12068. The sequence continues at coordinate 7,854 of CAYVME010000033.1, read as the reverse complement.
GTGCTTTGGTCTTTTGGAGATATTTTTTGGCTATTATTCATTAATAATGCCCACCCCTTGATTTATTTTTTATTTGTGTTAAACTGTCCGAGTTACTGTTTTATTGAAATTTCACCAAATGGCGCCATCGTCTAGTGGTTAGGACACCAGGTTTTCATCCTGGTAACAGGGGTCCGATTCCCCTTGGCGCTACCAAAGGAAAAATCTCCACTTCTTGTGGAGATTTTTCAATTCAAGCTATTTTCCCTCTTTTACAACTTCGGACAATTTCCTTTTGGCTCTGTTTATCAAGGTTCCGACCGTGTTGACCGGTTTTTTCAAAATCTTACTGATGTCCTCATATGAGTATTCTTGAAAATATCTCATTTTCAAAATCTGCTTGTACTGCGGTGCAAGTTTTTCCATTGCCCCGTCAACTTCTTTGACAATTTCTTGATGCTCCATTCTCTCTTCCGGTCTCTCCTCATTTGAAGCGCTTTCCAATTTGTCCTTGCTGGTTGAAACATCCTCCCAGGAAATTGTGTACCGCTTGCTTTTCCTTTTAAGGTAATTCACAGATTCATTGTGTGCAATGCGATATATCCAAGAGGAAAATTTTCTGGAGAGATCGAAGTGCTCAAGATTTTTATATGTTTTTGAAAAAACATTTTGCAAGATGTCCTCAGTTTCTTCCCTATTGCCAACCAAATGATAGATGTAGGCGAAAAGCTTCTTTTGATATCTGGAAAAAAGTTCCCGATATGCCTCGGGATTTTGAGTCTGAATGACAACAATCAAATCATTATCTTCGAGTTCGGAGCAATAATCCAGATCCGTCTTTCTTCGAAACAAAAGCTGTCTGACTTGATTTGGCGATTTTTTTGAAAGGAGTTTTTCACCGTCGGAATCATTCCACGGCAAATCATCTTTGCGTCTGAAGAGTTGCATTTGTGCGCAGGATTGCATCAAACCTTTCTTGCGAGTTTGCCTGCCAAGTAGACTTTTCATTTTCGTTGCCATATGATAATATCGGTTAACCGCTATTAAATCAAAGCATCGTGCTTCAAGTCTGAAGTACTCTATATACTATAATAATATCACAAATATGTCAACAATCCTAGCAATTGAAACATCTTGCGACGAAACTGCAATTGCTGTTGTCAAAAATTCAGGAAAGGGTTTGGAAATTCTGACCAATCAAATTTCTTCTCAAGTCAAACTTCATGCCAAATGGGGCGGAGTTGTGCCGAATTTGGCTGCCAGAGAGCATGTCAAAAACTTTCCCAAACTCCTTGAAATGGCCCTGAGTGAGGCGCAAATTTTGCCCAGCCACATTGATGCAATTGCAGTGACAAGCGGTCCTGGCCTCATTCCCGCGCTCATGGTGGGGGTTGGCTATGCAAAAACCCTGTCCTATCTCTGGGAAAAACCGCTTTTGGGAATTCATCACATTGAGGGGCACATATATGCCAACTTCGTTGGCGAAAATCTCAAATCTAAAATCCCAAATCCAAAACAAATTTCAAATTCAACAAATATAAAATTTCCAGTGCTTGCACTTGTCGTTTCCGGTGGTCACACTGAGCTTGTTTTGATGAAAGATCATTTTCAATATGAAAAAATTGGGCAAACTGTGGATGATGCTGTCGGTGAAGCTTTTGATAAAGTCGCTCGCATTTTGGGAATTGGTTACCCAGGAGGACCGAATGTTGCAGCTCGAGCTGCCAATTTCCAATTTCCAATTTCCAATTTCCAAGCAAATCTTAATGACTCAATTTCCAATTCCAAAAAAAATGCAGATGATGGATTACTGATGACTGATGACAAAAAATTCAATGCGGAAAATAATGTCGGGTATGGGGTAAAATTTCCGCGACCCATGTTAAATAAACAAGGATTCAACTTTTCTTTTTCAGGACTCAAGACTGCAGTTTTATATGAAACAAAAAAGCATCCTGAATTATTAAAAGATAAAAATTACATTGCCGAAATTTGCCATGAATTTCAACAGGCTTGTATTGATGTTCTGATTGCCAAAACCATCAAGGCCGGCGAACTTCACAAACCAAAAACAATAATGCTAGCTGGAGGTGTTAGCGCCAACAAAGAGCTTCGCAAACAACTTGGCGAAGCTATTGAAAAAAATCTGCCATCCACAATTTACAATATCCCAACTCTTGAACTTACTGGAGACAATGCCGCCATGATTGGAGTTGCCGGAGCTTTGCGTTGGGAAAAAATGAATGATTCTCAAAAGAAAAAACTGCTCAGCAACTGGAACAAACTCCAACCAGACGCAGGCTTAAAATTGAAATAACTCTGTTTTCAATTTATCAAGGACCACGCTAGTGCGTGGTCCTTCTTTCTTTTTATACTTGAAATATAAGCCAAATCCTGATAAGATACATATATTAAAAAGCTTTTTTATCAAGAAAAATCAATGAAAGAACTTCCAAAAATTTACGAACCTCAGAAAGTTGAAGATGCAATTTATGGATCCTGGGAAGATGGTGGTTTTTTCCAGCCAGAGGCTGGTCAGCCTTTGGCTGATAATCCTGACAAAAGAAAGGCTTATTGCAATGTTCTTCCACCTCCAAACGCCAATGGTGAGCTTCATGTTGGACATGCCAGCGGATACACCGTTATGGATATTTTTGGTCGCTATGCCCGCATGAATGGCAAGAAAACCTTGCTTCTGCCAGGGAAAGATCACGCCGGAATTCAAACGCAAGTTGTTTTTGAAAAAAAATTGCAAGCTGAAAAAGGGATTTCGCGACAAGAACTTGGGCGTGAAGAATTCTACAAACAGACTTATGATTTCTGCATTGATCGCAGCAATTACATGCGGAGTCAGGAAAAAAAGATTGGAATTTCCGCTGATTGGTCACGGGAAAAATTCACCCTTGATCCAGATGTACTGAAGACCGCGCTTGAAACATTTGTTCAAATGCATGCAGATGGCTTGATTTATAAAGGAAAAAGAATCATTAACTGGTGTCCTCGTTGTGCCACTGCCCTTTCTGATGTTGAAGTTCTTCACAAGGACACTCCTGGAAAATTATATTTCATCAAATATCCAATTGAAAATTCTTCGGACTTCATCACAGTCGCAACAACCAGACCTGAGACAATGCTTGGAGACACTGCCGTGGCAGTTAATCCCCAAGACAAACGCTTTGCGAAATTGGTTGGCAAGAATGTGGTCTTGCCGCTTCAAGAAACAATCATACCAATCATTGCAGACAAACGAATCGACCTGTCATTCGGAACAGGTGCAGTGAAAATAACCCCATCTCACGACCCATTGGATTGGGAAATTGGAAAAGACCACAATCTTGGCGAAATTCAAATCATTGATGAAAAAGCTCTCATCACTGAACTTGGTGGAAAATATGCAGGACTCACAACCCATGAAGCCCGAGAGCAAATCATTGCAGATCTTGAAAAATTGGGACTGTTGGAAAAAATTGAGGACCTTGCTCACAGTGTTTCAATTTGCGAACGATGCAAAACCATTATTGAGCCTCTGACTTCAAGCCAATGGTTCATCAATGTCGATGCAAAAAAATATTCACTCAAAAATGAAGCAAAGAAGGCTATTGAGAAAGATCTGGTTGAAATTTTTCCAAGCAATTTCAAGAAAGTCTTGATTGATTGGTTTGATAATATGCGCGACTGGTGCATCTCTCGTCAAATTTGGTGGGGACCGCAATTCCCTGTTTGGTATTGCCAGCAATGCGGACAAGAAAAATATATTGTGTCCTTGGAAAAACCAACTGCGTGTCCTCATTGCGAAGGAAAAGACTTGATTCAAGATGAAAACACTTTTGACACCTGGTTCACTTCAAATCAGTGGCCATACACCACACTCAAAGCTCATGGTGATGATTATGAAAAATTCTATTCCACAGACACAATGATAATGGGGCGTGATCTTCTGTTTTTTTGGGCTACTCGCATGATAATGATGGGTTTTTATAAAACAGGCAAAGTTCCTTTCAAAAATCTTTTCTTCACAGGACTTGTCCGCGACAAAGAGGGACACAAATTTTCCAAATCCAGAGGCAATGGAATTGATCCCCTCCTTATGATTGATAAATTTGGAGCAGATGCAATGCGCATGAGCCTCATCATGGACAGCGCTCCAGGGCAAGACTCCAGACTATATGAAGAAAAAATTGAAACTTTCAGAAATTTTGCCAATAAACTTTGGAACATCTCACGGTATTGCCTTACACAAGAAAATTTTCAGCTTGTTGAAAAAATTTCCCAGGGTGACCTCAAATCCCCTGCTGACTTTTGGATCAACAAAAAAATCAATGAGACAATCAAGGAATGCTCCAGATTGATCGAGGGGAAACAAATTGCACTGGCCGCCGATGTCCTCAAGGCTTTTACCTGGAATGATTTTGCTGATTGGTATTTGGAAATCAACAAAATTGAAAAGAATCAAAAAGTTCTGGGCTTTGTCTTGGATCAAATCTTGCGTCTTTGGCATCCATTCATGCCATTCATCACTGAACATGTTTGGAGTTTGGCCGAGCAAAAAAAGATGCTGATAATTTCAGCTTGGCCAAGGGAAAATGCTTTTTCTGATCCAGGTGAATTTGAAATTATTCAAGAACTTATCGTGGCCATCAGAAATGTGCGCATGGAAAACAAGATCGAACTTGGCAAGAAAATCGCCATCACCATAAATTCAGATGACAAAAATATCATCTCCAGTATGCAAGCCGAATTTCAAGAAAATATAATCAAAAAACTCAAAACTGGAGTTGATTCAATTTCATACAATCAAGCAGAAACTGAATTGGAAGGAGCTATCAAGAGAACTATTGGAGAAATAAATCTCTATGTTCATGTCGCTGATGCAGTTGACGGCGAAAAAGAAAAAGCTCGAATTGAAAAAGAAATTGCCAGCATTGAAAATTTTGTAAGGGGCCTCAGCGCAAGACTTTCGGATGAGAACTTTGTTTCCAAAGCGCCTGAGCAGATTATAAATCAACAAAAAGAGACTCTTGGCAAAAAACAAGCCGAATTAGCCGAGCTCAAAAAGCATCTCACATCGCTTTCAAAATAACTTTTCCGTGGGTATTTAAATGGGTATTTAAATACCCACTCGCACAAAAATAAAAATGAAAAATATTATTGAATCATTCTTTTTGGGAATAATTGCTGCTCTTGGCGCTCTTATTGTTGAGCTTGTTTTTTTTATTGCTTTTTCATTTTATTCAAATTCGGCAGTTTCATTATCCTTTTTTCAACTTTTCACCATTCCAAAATTTATCGTCCTGGGAGCTGTCATTGAGGAATTGCTTAAATATATTGTTATCTCGAAGCGCTTGGAAACTTTCTCCCTGGGAAGACTATTGATGTTAAATTCTTTTTTTGTCGGACTTGGGTTTTTCGCAACTGAAACTTGCCTGTCATATTTTTCCAACTCCGTGCCACCAAGCAATTTATTAATTGAGCTTGCGATCGTGCACATTGGCACAGCTGGATTTATTGGCTACATTGTTGCCAGCAGAAATCCTAAAAAGATTAGCACTTTTATCCTTACAATCTTTTTAGCATCAATTTTCCATGTCGGCTATAATCTGCTTATATTGGACAGAACCTTTATTGTAAATTATGCTATTTTTGGCCTTCTTGGGGTGATGTTGGCATTGAATATGCTGAACATTTTTCTCCTCAATGATAAGTAGGCATTGCGCAAGACCAAAAATCATCATATAATATTTACATAGGATTAATTTTTAAGCAGGGGGTAATTAATGCTCAAATTGACCATTGATTGCATATTAAAATAATGTTAAAAACAAAAAAATCATTTTTTGAGCGCGTAACTGGAGCAACTTCAATTGAGCCAGATGAGCGACAACATTCATCTATGCCAATTTTCAATGAAGAAGAAGAAACTGAAATGATCATGCGCGCCGAACCACAACGAAGTGTTTTCGTCGAAGAAGACGAGAGCTATTCTGTTGATGCTGAAGGTCAGCTCACCATTGATGTGTACCAGACTGATGCTGAAATTGTCATCAAATCAACAATTGCCGGAGTAAAACCGGAAGATCTTGATGTGACAATCAACAATGACATGGTTACAATCAAAGGAGAAAGAAAGAATGAAGAAGTTGTTCACAATGAAAATTATTACTACCAAGAGTGTTATTGGGGTGGATTTTCCCGCTCAGTTGTTCTTCCGGTTGACATCATTTCAGATAAGGCTGAAGCCTCATTGAAAAATGGAATCCTAACCATTCGTCTTCCAAAAGCTGATACGACCAAAACGAAAAGGATTCAGGTTCGTGGATTCTAAATTAGCTTTCAGGAAACGGCTTACAGCTCACGAGTCAAAAAAATAAAAACACCTTAAGGTGTTTTTATTTTGTACTCTTCAAACCTGGAAGCTGACAGCTGAAAGCTTTTTACTGTTGTGTTTTCAGAAGAATTAAAGTATGCTTAACCTATGTCTAAAAGATACTTAACCCTATTTTTAGCCTTGATTTTGCTTAATGTGAATCAAGCTCAAGCTAACACAGAAAAACAACCGGAAATTGCATCTTCGGCTGATTTGGTTTTGGTTGTTGAGCAACACACTGACTCAATATCAAAAGAAATATTGGGAGAATGGTTAACATACAAAAGCATCTATTCCCTGTCTGAAAATCTCAAAGCTGAATTTGAGAACACCGCATATTGTCCAACAAGTCAAATTTTTTGCAAACTGACTTTGACAGAAAAAAAGCGCTCCCTCCTTCATCTCTCATCTGAAAAATTTTTAGATGTGGAAAAAATTCGTATTCATCTTGAGGACTTGGCCAGAAAAGTCGACCGAGATCCATCAGAAGCAAAATTCAAAGTTGAGGAAGGAAAAGTTGTCACATTTTCCGAATCCAAACCAGGGGTCGCTCTTGATGTCGAAAAAAGCTTAATAAAAATTGTTGAGGTTCTGAATAGTGCTGATTTCAATTCCTCACAAAAAATAGAACTACCATTCGAAGCAACAAAATCAAATCTTAATTATGGAGATGCCAATGATCTTGGAATTTCATCTTTGATCGGGCAAGGAACTTCGAATTTCAAGGGGTCACCCATAAATCGAGTCAAGAATATCAAAGTTGCCATCGCACGATTTAATGGTGTTTTAATAAAACCAGGTGAAGAATTTTCATTTGTAAAAACATTGGGAGATGTCGACAAGGAACATGGCTACTTCCCAGAACTTGTAATCAAACAAGGAGTAACAGAACCGGAATTTGGTGGTGGAATTTGCCAAGTTTCATCAACAGCTTTCAGAGCTGCCATATATTCAGGTCTTGAGATCACAGCTCGCAGAAATCATGCATATCCGGTTTCATATTACAATCCACAAGGCATGGATGCCACTGTCTATGTTCCAAATCCAGATCTTAGATTTAAAAATAACACACCCGGTCACATTCTTATTCAAGTGAATATCGTTGGAACAGTGTTAACTTTTGATTTCTATGGCACAAATGATGGAAGAAAAACAACGGTTGATGGCCCATATATAACCGAAAAAAAGCCTGACGGAGCCTTAAAAGCGACATTCACTCAGCATGTTTTTGATAAAGATGGAAATGAATTCATTAATGATGTTTTCAACAGTGCCTATGCCTCTCCATACAAATATCCTCATCCCGGAGGACCAGTATTAACAGCCAAACCATCAAATTGGTCGGATGATGAGTGGAAGGCATACAAGAAAACAATCAAAGAAATGGCTAAGGCAACAGCCAATTAGGATAATTGACACATTCTTGCCATTATTGACGAACGACAAGAAACCTGGTAAGCTTAGCTAGTTGTAAAAAATTGCGCTGTTAGCTCAGTTGGTAGAGCAGATCC
>CAYVME010000032.1:0-10759 GCA_964452415.1 uncultured Bdellovibrionales bacterium | reverse complement strand
GGTCCTTTTGGGCTTTCGCTTACTTCGAACTCAACTTTGTCACCTTCTTGCAATTCATTGAACTCAGCATTCTGAAGTTCCTTTGCGTGAAAGAAAAGGTCTTTGTCACTTCCTTCTTGGGAAATGAATCCGAATCCTCGGTCTGTCAAACGCTTGATTGTTCCTTGGTTCATGTTGTTTGATTGTTGTTGTTTAAATGCACAGATTGTTTTGTTGCGGGAGCATGTTCGACTAGTACTGCTTGCGCACCAACTGGTGCTTCCTAAATATAGCATATTGAACTCAAAAAGTCAATAGCCACCGATATTTCCCTATTTCTCAAGGTCCAAAATTTCATCAATTCGGATTTGCTCCACAAATTCTGGCACATGAGAAACCAAGATCATGGCACCCTCATATTTACTCAAAGCTTCAGCAATGACCGGCAAATGACGGAAGTTGATATGATTGGTTGGTTCGTCCAAAATCAAAAGTCCTGGTTCCTGAAGAACCAATCGTGCAAATGCCACCAAGCCTTTTTGTCCCTCTGAAAGCATTCCGACTTTTGAATTCATTATTTTTTTGTCCAACAAAAATCCAGATGCCACACTTCTCAGGCGGTGCTCATCAGATCCATTCATGGCGCTGGCCAATGATTCATAGACCGTGTCGTCAAAATTGAGGGTTGAGAAATCTTGGCGATAATATCCAACTCGCACGCCCTCAGAAATTTTTGCGCCTGGCGCAGTTCCGTTGGCCAGAGATTCAAGTAATGTGCTTTTTCCAATTCCATTTGGACCAGCAAGCAAAAGGTGTTGATTTTTTTTCAGCGAAACATTGGCTTCTTTGGGATATGGATGATGATCAACAATGACAGTTAGTGATGAAATTTTCAAAAGATCTCCCACAAGTTCAGGTTGCGCAGGAATTGTAAAAGCCCTTATGGCTTGGTCTTCTTTTCGCACATCAACCTTGGCTTCTTCCATTTCTTCAGCTTTGTCGCGCATTCTGCGAGCCACAAGTCTCATTTTTCCTCCCTTGTTGGCGAAGAAGTTTGCCTTTTCCTTGTTGGCAATAATTTCTTTTTCATATTGTGCATTTTTCATTTTCTCTTTCTCAATGCGTGCTGCGATTTCAGCCACCACCACATAATAGTCTCCGAGATATTGATCAACTTTTTTGGTGAACACATCCAAATACAAAACTCCATCTGTGAAAGAATTCAAGAAGTCCGCATCATGCGAAATCACGATGCAAGTGTTGTGATAGTTGATCAAGAATTGAGTGAGGTGTGCAATGCCAGCTTTATCCAAATTGTTTGTTGGCTCATCCAAAATCAAAAGGTCAGGATTTTGAATCAAGGCCGAAGCCAAAAGCAATCGCGCTTGTTGCCCCCCGGAAAAAGCTCGGATGATTTTGTCATGCGGAGCTTTCAAGTTTACCACATCCAAAACCGCATCGATCTTTGGATCAATGCTGTAAACTTTTTCATCAAAACATTTTTCAAAAAATTCCTTAACAGTGAGGTCGAGCTGCTCGCGAGGGATCACTTGCTTGGCAATCGCAATCTTGAGTCTGTCGTCCACGAAAATCGAACCATCATCAGCTTTCAGTTCGCCCATGATCAACTTGAAGATGGTGCTTTTTCCAGCCCCATTTTGCCCCATCAAGGTCATTTTTGTCCCTCGCCTAAGCGAAAAAGATGCTTCTTCCAAAATTGGCTTGTCGTGGCCAAACTCAAAAGAAACCTTATTAAATCTAACTGCAACATCATTGTTTGTCATATCTTTTGGGTAGCTTTTTAGGCTTTAGATTCTTAGCTTTTTAGGAAATTCACTGAGCTCCCATTCTATATCATATTTGGAAAAAAGAAAAGAGGCTGGCCAGTCCGCCAACCTCTCTTTCATATATCCAAAAGAGTCATTCCCTTTACTTAACTCTGTATTTTGACCAAGATCTTGTGCCTGAGTTGTAGTCCTGAGCAAACCAATTGTAAACACCAGGAGTCTTTTTAACCACATATTTTATGGAGAATTTGCCATCATCATCTGTTTTTATCATTTGAGGAGCATTGTATGAACCATTGGAGTTTTGATAGAAAAGAAGGACTTTGGCATTTTTTGGAAATCTTTTTCCTGTTTGAACAATGGTGTCCCCACCTTTTACGAACTTGCTGGTGTTTTTGATTTTTTTGCTGTTATTCTCAGAAGAAGAACTGCTGCTTGAGGTTGAAGTGGTGGTTGTGGTGGTTGAAGTTCCAGATGAGATCGTCAAAACCACATAATTATCATTGTAATTTCCAGCCAGGTCAAAAGCTCTGACTCGCACATTGTATGCATTGGGAGTAAGAGCTGAAGTAATTCCAGCTGTCCATGTCCCATCACTGCTGAGAGTTGCTGTATAGGTGGCACTTCCAATGTACAAATTAACACTAACGGGTGATCCCGTTGAAGTTCCTGCAAGTTGTGGAGTGGTGTCAGTTGTTCCAAATGAATCAAAAGTGGCTGTTGGTGGAGCTGAATCCCAAATCAAAGTCATGTCGTCATATGCTGTTCCATCTGATCCATCGGTAGCAGTGAGTCTCAAAACATATGTTCCGTCAACAGTTGCGCTAACTGTTGTGGTTGCACTTGTTGAAGAACCAAAGGTTATTGCTCCCGGTCCCGATTGCTTTGTCCATTCATAGGTGAGGCCTGTGCCCGTAGCTAAGCCTATTAGGGTGGTTGGGGCGCCCACTGTTTTATCCGCACCAGCAGAAACATTTGCAACTCCTGTTCCGGTTGAGATGGTGAAAAGTGAACTCATCACGGTGCTGTCAGTCATACCTGATTTGACTGCAATAGCCTTCAGGGTTGTGGTTGAGGAAATTGAAATTGCCCCAGAATACAAAGCTGAAGAAGTTGTTGGAGTTGAACCATCGGTTGTGTAATATATTGTGTCACCATCAGTTGTGGATGAAAGAGTTACTGATTGTGCTGAAGAATATGTACCTGCGGCAGGAGATGTGGTTGGGGCAACGACTTGATTTTCTGTGGATGCGAAGGTTGCACTCACTGTGCAATTTGCCGTGATGGCATTTGTGGTATAGGTTGTTCCAACAAGACTTCCTCCGCAAGTTCCTCCAACTGTTGCGGTGTAGCCACTGCTTGGTGTGACGGTGAATGTGGTTGTCGAGCCAGAATTGATTGTTTGAGCAGTGCTTGGAGAAATTGTGCCATTTGCTCCAGCAGAGGGAGTCACAGTGAAGGTTGTCGATGTTATCACATATGCCCATTCTGCCAGAGTTGGATCACTGCAATTCAGAGAGCCGGCATAGTCACAGGCTCTGGCCCTGATTGTTTGTGTTGCGCTTATGGTTAAAGTAACAGAATTGTCATCGTCTTGCACACAATTGTCAGGATATACACCGCAAAAATTGATTTCGTCAAAATCTTGTCCGGCAAGTATAAACCTATAATCAATTACTGTCCCAACTTCTGAGGTTATGGTTACTGTTTTAGGCGGATCATTATAAGTACCTGCCACCAAGTCTGCAACCGGGATATCTGGAACAGGAGCATCATCTACAAAAATTACCAGATCATAGATTGCCGTATTTGTGCTGGTAGCAGTATCCATGCACTGCAAGTATCTGTGAGTTGTTGAACCAGCTGAAACACTTATTGCAGAAAAACTGTGACTTGTTGTACTAACAGTTGTTTCTGGGCTAGCCATCCCGCTATCAGAAGACAAACTACATGCCGATGGAACATCCGTATCAAGTACTATAATTACAAGCTCGGTTGAATAAAGAAAAGGGGGATTAGTTGAATAAGAATTTAAAGCATTTAAAGATTTTGTCTCTGAACTTCTGGCCTCAATTGATGATATAACTGGAGCAAGAGAATCAACAACAATCACCAGATCATAGATTGCCGTATTTGTGCTGGTAGCAGTATCCATGCACTGCAAGTATCTGTGAGTTGTTGAACCAGCTGAAACACTTATTGCAGAAAAACTGTGACTTGTTGTACTAACAGTTGTTTCTGGGCTAGCCATCCCGCTGTCAGAAGACAAACTACATACCGATGGAACATCCGTATCAAGTGCTATAATTACAAGCTCAGTTGAAGCAGAAAGACTTGGTGTTGTTGTGTAATTATTGGAAGAATCAAGATTGCTTGTTACTCCACTTACCGCCCTTAGCGATAATATAACCGGAGCAGCGGCCAGGGCACTTTGCAAAAACAAGGAAGTTCCAAAAATAAAAACTAGCAATAATACAATTTCACTTCGAATTTTTTTCATTTTTTTATTTTATAATTACAATTTGCATACAAACATTATAGCACAAAACGCAAGTCTTGAACAAAAAGAAAGTCAGAATTGATTCTGCCAACAATATCAATAAAAGATCTTAATCAGCCATCCAAACATTGATTTTTTGTTTTCAAATTGAGCCACTGTTTCTTCCTGCTCCTTTTTTTGCATTAAAAGTTGCAAAGAAAAAGCCTTGAGCATGGCTGAAAAGTCCTCATTTTCAACTTTTTCTGAAAGATAATTGGATTGTTTTGCGATATTTTCAATGTCAACCAGTCGTATTTTCAGTCTTTTTATTGCGCCATAGTTGGGACCAAAAAAGAAAGTGGCCGCTTTGCCTCTCTTTTCAAGCAAGGCAAACTTTGAATCGATTTCTGCTTTGGCTAAATCTGAATTCTCCAAGATAACATCGATTTCATCAAAAACTGCCGTGTCTCCCTTTGCTTCTTTTCTGAAATGCTGAGAAAAATTTTTAAGTGAAAGTTGAAGCGAAGAAAGAACTTCGGGATAAAAGGTTGTGCTTGTATCCAACTTTTGATTTTTCAAATCTTTTTCGAGAGTGTCATCCTCGTCAAGAATTGGCTCAATAACCGGAACAGAATTTCGATCAGTTTGACCTTGAATCCCCCCGTCCAAAGAAACATCTTCGAGTTCACCACTAGGAGTGACCAAAAATGTTTCAACTTCTTGAGCCTGGGCCTTATTACGATTAAACGAAAAAAGAACCGCCAAAACAAAAATTAAAAATCCCAACATGCAATAATTTTTTCTTTTTCTATTTCTTTTCATATGCCAAGCTTACAATAAATTGTATTTAATATTCAAATGCTATCACAAAAAAGCATACAAAGAAAGAAGTGGTCCGAAATTGACCACCCCTTTAACATGTTTTCAAAAAATTGACATGTTGCAATTATTCCACAGAATAAAAACTAGATTTTCCAACTTTGCAAATAGGACAAATTTCAGGCAATTCACCATCAAACAAATTTCCGCAAACACTGCAGACATGATACTGTTTTTCTTCAATATCCTGCCCTGTTTCAACTTTTTCCATGGCCTGAGCGAATTGTTTTTGATGATTTTTTTCAACTTCATTGGCTTGAACAAAACTGGTTTCAGCGGATTTTTCTCCTTCGCCTTGTGCATCAACAATGAAGCCGGGATACATGCTTTCAATTTCAAATGTTTCCCCGGCGATTGCACCTTTCACATTTTCAATTGAATCTTTCACTTGACCAAGAACTGACAAATGCTTCAGAGCGTGAATTGTTTCGCCTTCAGCCACTGCGCGAAAAAGTTTGGCCAGATTAACTTTTCCCTCTTTTTCAGCCACCTTAGCAAAAGCCAAGTATTTTCGATTGGCTTGAGATTCTCCAGCAAATGCCGCTTTCAGGTCTTCTTGTGTTTTTGACATATTTTTTATGATAAAAAATTATTATTCTTATTATAAGCCTCAATCTATGCCAACTCAACCATGAATTTCACAATGTCGCGAACCACATCTCGAACCTCTCCGTGAGTCGGTTTGTAATGAATATACAAATCCGGCTTGCCGTTTATCTCAATAATATTAAAAGACTGCACACTTGCGTCCATTGCAATGTCTTGGCACATCACATCAATACCAACCAAATGTTTTCCCACCACTTTTGAGGCTTCGACGCAAATTTTTTCAATGCTTGGATGCACCAATTCTGTCACATCTCTGGTTTCACCACCTTCGGCCAAACAAGAACTTCTTTTGATGTATGCAATTTCACTTTTTGGCATAATGCTTTCCAGTGTCACATTTTGATCTTTTAAAATCTGAACAAGCTTTTCATCAAAAGCAGTTCTTGCCTCGGTTGAGTCTTGTTTTTCCTGAATAATTTTTCGAATCGTTGAAACACCATCACCTTTGGCATAGGGCGGAATCATCTCCAGTGCCCCGATCACTTTTTCATCCAAAACAAGAAGTCGAAATTCCTTCCCGAAAACCATTTCCTGAGCAATCATGCTTCTGTATGACGGCAATTCATCTTCAAGCAAAGAAATCGCATCTTGCGATTTCCCAATCAACGGAAAAATCCCCCGACTATTGGAACCCTGCGCATCTTTCAAGATGATCGGATATTTCAATTTTTCCAATTGCTTTTCAGCTGTTTTTTTGTCGAATGTTTTTTTGTAGAAGCATTCAGTTTCAGGTGTTGGCAAACCATGCTCCTGCAGAAGCTTGTGGGTAATGTCTTTGCATCTGGTCATCTGACCACTAATAAAAGACTTTCTCGAAATGGATATTTTTCGCTCAATCAAAATTCGCTTTCCATCCACATTAATATAGAAGCATCCTCTTTCGGGGATGAACTCTTCGATTGTGCCACCCATTTTCAGGATTGAATCTTTAATTATTTGAGGATTTTTCTTCATTTTTATCTTCATTAATTGCTTAACAGAAGCTCTTTTTTACCAAGTTATTAATAATACAATATTTTTATTATAAAGTCAACTTTTAAACCTACTTATCCGACCAAATAAGGGAAACCGCTGTGCTGTTTTTTATTTTATTTTTTGTCTTATTTGCCAGCCACCATCAACATCCAAAAATAAAAGAGGCTTCAAAGCCTCTTTTATTTTTGCACAGCAAGATATGATTTAAGCTACATCAGCAAAAAAATATTGAAAATACCCTCCTTCCCTGTTTCGATATTTCAATCAATTCCCTCTTGTTCATAGTCTTATTTAATTCTTATAATCACAAAACAAATATACCACAAGAAAAAACTCTGGCTCAATTCCAAATAATTAACTTTGATTCCATATCAACAAAAATTCACATCCACCTATTCCCGATTCCAGAAAATGGCTTGTTCCCTTTTCATTGAAAACTATATCGCCCTTAACATATGTCTGATTCTGGTCAGACATACTGCCTTTTAAAATATAATTATACCTTGTATCTGCATGTTCATGCATTGGAATTTTTTTGTTTGGCTTTATTTTTAATATGGAAATACCAAGACCACCATTATGAGCAAAACATTTTTTCTCATAAACACCTTTTTGAATTTCAATCCATTTAATGTCGCTCGTTTTCAAATATTTATCCTTCATAGATTCATGTAAAATTAGAATTTATTTTCCATCATACGCATCCACTATTTTATTGATTTCAATCTTGGTCATCTTGAGCATTGCCTCCATAGCTCTGCCCGCCTTGACCGGATCAGGGTCGCTGATCAGTTTATCCAAAATTGTTGGCACGACTTGCCAAGTCACGCCAAATTTGTCTTTGTTGATCCAACCGCATACACCTTTTTCACCGCCCTCAGAAAGCTTTTCCCAGAAATAATCAACTTCTTCTTGATTTTCACAATTAACCACAAATGAAACTGGGTTTATAAGTTGAGAAACTGGAGTTGCTTCATCCAGTTGACCACCATTAAGAGTCACAAATGATTGCCCATCAATCTCAAAAGCAACCGTCATCACGCTACCAGCAGGCTTTCCAGAAACCTCCTCGGCTGCCTTGTTATATTTTGTGACACTTAATATTTTGGAATTCTTGAAAATTGAAACATAGAAATTTGCCGCTTCCTCAGCCTCGTGATCAAGCCAAATAAACGGAGTTATTTTTTGAATTTTCATATATTTTAGTATCAATGATTACACTTCTTAATACCAAAAAACCGCGAGAAAATTTCGCGGTTTTTGAATTATTGATCGTCAAAGATCAACGATTGATTTGAACCCCCCATAGGCCATGCGCTTCATGTCAAAAGGCATTTGCATATCTTTGTTTTTAGGATCATTCATGCTTGGATCCTTCATAACCATCGCATTCACTTTGTCTCGATGAGCTCGTGATTTAAATGTAATATATGAAAACAAAACAGTTTCTCCGGGTTTAACCTTTGCCATCTTTGGAAAAGTCAAGATCTTCATGCCACCCATGTCAGGATCAAGATCATCTCCCACAAGCTCTCTATACTCCAATGCTCCATATTTCTTCATTAACTTTCCCATCATTAATGACATTTTCTTATACTCTGCCAGTTTTTTTTCAGGAACTGGAAGCACAAAACCATCAACATATCTACTCATATAATTTCATATTATTTAATTAAACTTACACACAATAATACAATCGTTTTTCTTTAATATTTTATCAATTCCTGATAGTTCTATATTTCAATAAACGAAAAATTCCCCTGGATGGCTTGTAGATTTTGTCAGGAAATTTTTCGGTAAGTTTCCAAATACATCCATTTACTGTTTTTGGATGAAAGCTTTCATTGGATGCTTTAATTTTCAAAAGAAGCTCCGACCAATGCAAGCCACTTGGATACTTTTCAAGCAATTCAAGTGCTGTTGCATTTATACGCCCTGTAATTGTTATTTTTGGCATATTCTCAGAAATAATTAAGTCCCCATTATTAGTCAAAACGATCCAGTTTTTACTTTGCCTTCACGCTCATAATTGACAAAGACAACTCCACTTGGAGAAACTTTGCTATTGGTCAGTTTAAATGCAACGGGAATTGCACCTTCGGCAAACAATCTCTTTCCTTGTCCGAGGGTTACTGGAAAAATTTTCAGCCAAAGTTCATCGACGAGGTCATCTTTCAGAAGCGTCTGAACAAGATTACCACTGCCATATACCTGCAAGTCAGGGCCGTCTTGCATTTTGAGTTTTTTAATTTCCTCCACAACATCGCCTTTTATAAAGACTGAATTTTTCCAATCATGCTTTGCAAGCGTATTTGAAACCACATACTTGGTGGCCTCATTTATGCCAGGCCAGTCACTCGCATGCTGTGGCCAGTAAGATGCAAATATCTCAAAAGTTTTTCTGCCCAGTAGCAAATTAAAAGGTTGTTTCATCTGCTCCATCATGACATTGCCAGAAAATTCATCGAAGTATGGAACAGTCCAGCCACCATACTTGAACCCACCTGAGGTGTCTTCATCTGGTCCACCAGGGGCCTGTATGATTCCGTCTAGTGTAATAAACTCTAAAACAATTATTTTTCTCATATTATTTTATTAAAAAGTAAGTACTTACTTAATACACACCACAAACAAAAAAATTACGCAATTAATTGCGTAATTTTGATTTATGCTCCCTTGTTGAATAAACTTAGAACTTTTAATCAGAGTGAATTTCAAGAGATATCTAAAGAATTTGATTTAAATTGGGTATAAAAACAGAAAACCCACCAAATCGGAAGGTTCTCCATGGTGGGTTAAAAATCAGGTTTTACTTAATGTAAACTGTGAAACCCTTTCCCCGGGCAGTTTCGAATTTTACATGTATTTTACTTTCGCTATAGGGACCAGTTGAGTTAAGAAGACTCTCGAGTTGTTCCTTATCGGAATCAGCAACTTTCGCACGGAAATCTCCCCCTTCTGATGATCCGTAGATACCCTGGCGCGAGTCAGCATCGTCCAAGGAGACACCTTGGTGAGAAAAAATCATTTCGCTTCCTTTGAAATGGATAGCTGCTCTTCCGAGCTGCTGCGCCCTTACAAAAGAAATGCAGTATGCTTCGGCATCAGTATTGCCGACACCCATCAAGGTAAAACCAGTAACATTGTCTTCTTCATCCCGATTGATTCTAAGTTCAACATCCTCCATGACTGCCTCCTTTTGCTGCTCTTAAAATTTTAATTTCGGAAAAAACTTTCCGGTTTCCTGTGTGTACTTTTCATACTCGCTACCAAACTTCAGCAACAAATATTTTTCCTCATCATTAGCCCTCATTGCATTAAGAATGAAATATAGCAATGACAACACAAACAAAACAATACTGCCAGATAAAAATAGCACACTTAAAGCGCCCAATAGATAACTCAGATAAATTGGATGCCGTACCAGGCGATATGGTCCTTCTCTTATGAGAACATGCCCCTGATATATTGTCGTTAATCTCGACCAATTATCCCCTATAAATCCATGTGATACAGCCTTCAATACAAGGTGGGCAATGAAAAATATCATCCCAACTAAAATAATTTTAGATGAAACATTAAATAATAACCAGAAAGGACTTTCTGAATTAAAACAATACGCTCCATAGGCTATGGCGATAATTGGTGCGAGAAAATAATCCTTCACTTTAATTACCAGGCTACTTTTTATCTTTGATGCTTTTGTCATTTTCCTTGAATAGTTTATATATTCCCTCAAGGAAAAACAGATTTGTAAAAGAACGATGAATATTAGGATAGCTTTTGCCATCTGCAACCTCCTTTTGGGATATTTTGATATTCAATAGATAATACGATTATTAAAACGATATGTCAATTAATACCAAGCGGGTTCAAACTCAAATTCTTCTGCGCCAAGGACGGTCCTCCGTCAACATTATCATATCCATATTGACTATTGCCAATGTAAAAAATCTTTGCTAAACTGATTTTGTTGCCTGAAAAGGCTGTTTTCGAAAAATTTCGTAGACTTTACCACTCCGGCGTAGCGCAGCGGTAGCGCAGTTGACTG
>CAYVME010000031.1:0-10773 GCA_964452415.1 uncultured Bdellovibrionales bacterium | reverse complement strand
TGGAAATTGAGTATTTTTCCAAAAGCGTGCCAAAAAGGAAAATGGTCGAGCAGTTGCGTAGATGCAATATTGATACAATTTGGATAAATAAATTATTCACAAAAATATGAAAAAGCCCTCAATGCAAGAGAGTCGTGTGAGTCCCTTGAAAAAAGATAAGGAAAAAAATTCATTTTTTCCCTGAAATCCAGGTGGGTCTCAATTTTTCGATTCTCTATTCTGAAGGCTTTTCCTTAATCAGCTTACACTAATTTGAAGATTTGTGCGAGTTTAACATACAACTTAAGCAAAATCCCGTTTTTGATTTATTTGTTTTCTTTAGAGGCTATAATGAACGACAGTGAATTCTTAGCGAGCAGTTATAGTTCCTGACTGCGAAGCGTGCCGAGAAAGGAAATAAATGAATCAAATAGGCGCAATTCAAACTTATAATTTCACTTGTAATTTCATTTCTTCGCCGTTTCTGTCAATCAACAGCTCAATGCTGTCACCTTTTTTGTAAGTGTTTATCAAGTTCGAAAGTGGATTGTCAAGATTAACAACTTGGTCATTAACTGAAACAACAATGTCATTAATCATAAGACCGGCTTTCTCAGCAGGTGAAGCAAAAATAACTGCGAGACCTTGCTTTCCTGATGGAGAAAAAATGAGTGCTCCACGATCGCGTTTCAAGTCATGCGCAATGGCATATTCCTTGGTAATTGAAACATAATAAGCCCCAAAAAATGGTCTGTTTTCAAAACTTCCAGCCAAAGCTTGTTGCAAAGTTTTTTGAACGACATTTGAAGGAATTTGAAAATATTCATTTTGACCATCGATAACAATCGCCCCAATCAGGCCGAGCATTTCTCCACTATAACCAATCACGGGTCCACCAATATATTCCTTTGGATTGGTGAAGTCATTCTCAAGAACTCCCTCAAGTTTTTCACTTATTGAAACTGTTTTTCCTCCCAAGTTATATATTTTTGCAATATTACTAAGAAGCCCAACAGCGTAGCGATTTTGATATTCTCCAGATGAATTTCCGATGGCCACAATCTTTTTGCCAGGTTTTGCGTCTGAAGAATCACCAAAAGAAATTGCTGTAAGATTTGAGGCTTCAACTTTCAAAAAAGCCAGATTGGAAAATTCATCCACGCCAATCAACCTGGCCTCATGGCTAGCCCCATTGAAAAGAAGCACGCGATATCGAGCATTCTTTTCAATGATTGCACTTCTATATGTCGCAATCACGCCGTCGCTCGTTACAATCACACCTGTTCCACTTTGATCTTGAATTTTTTCTATTTTTGAAAAACCATCTTTTTGAGAAGAAAGTGAGATGATGTTCACAACCGCATTTGAAGATTGCGAAGCAATTTCATTGATGGAATCATCTTCCTTGATGATGACTTGCTCTGTTTTGTTGATAATGGTGACATTCTCTGCACTGCGTTTCAAGAAATCAACTTTGGAAAGATATTTATTGGTGCGAACAAATGGAAGTATTTGTTGATCGAAATACACGCCTCCAAATCCACCCACGACAAAGACAAACAACACAATGATCGCAATTTTCAAAACTTTTTTAATTTTCACTGAATTCATTTTCATGGTCGATTATTCTTAAAAATTGAAATTTACACAACAGGTAGCCATCTCGTGCTTGAGAGAACCAAGGCTGTCAACAAGCCAAAGATGATCACATTGGCAACAACTCTTCTTTTTGAAAGCTCAGAAAGGAAATGTCGTTGCACAAGGTCCCAAAACACATAGTAAAAAATAAGGCTAATAACGCCTGTTGTCAAGTATCCAAAGGGCCAAAAATTCAAAATCCAGATGATTTCAGCCATCACAAATCCCAAAACAAGACTGTAATTAAGCACTATTTTGCTATCATTATTAATCAACCAAAGATATTGCAAACTTACAAGCACCGTCACAATCATCAACATGCCCATCAAAATCCATAAAGGAATTGCAAAATTAAGGTATATCCCATACGACATTGCATAGAAAAGGAAGATCGTTGAGACACTGCCGGCTGAAATAATTCCCCTGGCGGTTTTGTCAGTTTCGCAAGTTCGCAAACGATACAGCGCAATATGCAAGAAATAATAAGCGATTCCGGCCAACAAAATCAACAACTGTTGTTGCTTGATAGATTGAACAAAATACAAAAGCCCCGTTGTTGAGATTGTAAGCAAAACAGGAATCGGAGTCATCCAAAGCTTCCGAGAAACATTTTTTGCTATTTGAAAAAACCCAAAGAAGGAGAACGACAGAAAAAATGCCATGCTCCATGACCACCCATCAACAATTGAAAGGAGCCAATCAGAAACAAAATCACCCGTAACAAACTGAAGAAAGAAATAAAAGACAAGACTATAGAGCAATATTTGAAAATGAAAAAACATTGAAAGTAATTTGTCAAAAAATAATTAAGAGGTTCTTTGCAGTAAAAACTGATAGTCAACACCTATTAATGATTTTCGCACTAACTTGGCTTTATGTCAAAAAGATGATTTTGGAAATTAAGAGCTTCTTTTGCTTTACCTGTTTCCCTTCTCGGCACGCTTCGCAGTCAGGAACTATGACTGCTCGCTCGTCCTCGCTGTCGCTGTGGATAGCCCCGAAAGAAAACGGCCAAATCAAAAAAGTAATATCTTGATATTTGCGCGTTTAGTTTAGCAATGTGAAACTATTTTTCTTTTTGGCCCATATGCAACGACAGTGAATCGGAGCTTTTGGATATTGAGCATTCATCCAAAAGCGTGCCAAAAAGAGAAATAGTCGAGCAATTGCGTAAGTCTCTACTTGAGACGATGTACTCAATATAGCTTACTAAACAAAATCTTTCACTGAACAAACTACTTCTCAAAGACAATCTTATTTTTTTGCAATTGAACTTTGATGGTATCTCCATCCAAGATTTTCTTCTCAATTATTTCCAAGGCAAGTTCATCCAAAATTTCATTTTGGATGATTCTCTTGAGGGGTCTTGCACCATAGGTGGGATCAAATCCCTTCTCGGTCAGATATTCCTTTACATCATTGGAGACACGAAGTTTGATATTTTTTTCATCCAAGCGTTTTTGCACAGCATTCAATTGCAGGTTAACAATCTTTTGCAAAACTTTTTTTCCAAGAGGATGAAAAATTATCATCTCATCAATTCTGTTCAAAAATTCCGGTTTGAATTGCTCCCTAAGACTCGCTTGAACTTTGGCTCGCATGTCATTCTCATTCACATTTTCCTCCATTGGTTCTCCTTGAAAACCAAACGACTGCATCTTATAGATGATATCGCTTCCCACATTTGAAGTCATCACAATGACAGCATTTTTGAAACTTACAACTCGGCCCTTGGCATCAGTCAACCTTCCATCATCCAAAATCTGAAGCAAGATGTTGAAAACTTGAGGATGAGCTTTTTCAATTTCATCAAACAAAATCACACTATACGGTCTGCGACGAATAATTTCGGTGAGTTGCCCACCTTCCTCATATCCAACATAGCCAGGAGGAGAGCCAATCATTTTGGCGGTTGAATGCGATTCCATATATTCACTCATGTCTAAGCGAATCATGGATTTTGGATCGTTAAACAAAAACTCAGCCAAGGTTTTTGCCAATTCGGTTTTTCCAACTCCTGTTGGTCCAAGAAAAATAAACGACCCAATTGGACGATTCTCTTCAGCAATTCCAGCTCGAGACCTCCTGATAGCATTGGAAACAGCTTTAATTGCTTCGCCTTGACCAATCACACGCTTCTCAAGATCATCTTCCATGTTTGCAAGTTTTTCCAGTTCGCTTTCTAGCATCTTGGAAACAGGAATTCCAGTCCAACGAGAAACCACATTCGCAATATCTTCCTCATTCACTTCTTCTTTCAGAATTGAATTTTCTTTTTGAATTTTATTTAATTTTTTTTCTTCTTCTTTAATCTTTTTTTCCAGAAGCGGAATTTTTCCATAACGAATTTCAGCAACCTTGTCCAACTCACCTTTTCTCTCAGCAAGCTCAGCTTCTGATTTCAACTTGTCAATCTCTTTTTTGTGCTCGCGAGAAGCAGCGATCAAGTCTTTCTCTGTTCGCCATTGCAAAGTCAGTGTGTTTGATTTTTCTTTGAATTCAGCAAGTTGCTTGTTTATTTGCAAAATGTTTTTTCTGGAATCTTTAGCTTTATCTCTTTGGATTGCCTTCTTCTCAATTTCAAGTTGTCTGATCTTTCTTTCCATTTGATCAATTTCAATTGGCATCGAATCAATTTGCATTCGAAGCGCGCTGGCTGCTTCGTCAATAAGATCAACTGCCTTATCTGGCAAAAATCTGTCGGCAATATATCTCGATGAAAGTTTCACTGCAGCAATAAGAGCATCGTCAGTAATCTTAACTCCATGATGCAATTCATATTTTTCCCTGATTCCTCTGAGGATCGCAATTGAATCAAGAATCGAAGGCTCATTTATAATCACAGGCTGGAATCTTCTCTCGAGAGCTGCATCCTTTTCAATATATTTCTGATACTCCTTGGTTGTTGTGGCACCTATGGTTTTCATTTTCCCTCGCGCCAAGGCAGGCTTGAGCATGTTTGAAGCATCCAGCGACCCCTCGGAAGCTCCTGCTCCCACAAGTGTGTGCAATTCGTCAATGAAGATAATATATTTTCCATCAGCATGTTCAATTTCTTTCAAGATTGCTTTCAGCCTATCTTCAAATTCTCCTCGAAATTTTGCTCCAGCTAAAAGTGATCCCAAATCAAGCGAGATGAGTTCTTTGTCTCTCAGCGTTTCAGGAACATCGCCTTGCGCAATTCTTTGAGCCAAGCCTTCTGCAATGGCAGTCTTTCCTGTTCCAGCCTCACCAATCAAAACCGGATTATTTTTGGTGCGACGACTGAGCACCTGCATGACCCGACGAATTTCTTCATCGCGTCCCACAACCGGATCAAGTTTGTCTTGGCGCGCCAAGTCAGTCAGATTTATGGTGTACTTTTCAACCACTTGAAACTTGCCTTCTGGCTCAGGAGAATCCACTTTTTGAGCTCCTCGAAGCTCTGAAAGAATTTGCAAGACATCACTATAAGAGAGATCATTGGATTCCAAAAGTTTTTTAGCTGGAGAACTGACAGCCAAAAATGCCAACAGGACATGTTCTGTCGAAACAAAATCATCACCAATATTATCCATCTCTTTCTCAGCTTGTTCCAAAATTTGAACCAGCGGAGGCGTGATGAAAATTTGACCCAAAATTCCAGTTGAAGTTTTTGGATATTTTTTTGCCTCAGCCTCAGCCTCACTTTTCATTTTTTCAAGATCAAGCCCCTTCTTTTTCAGGATTACTGGCACAATTGATCCATCCTGAGAAATCAAAGAAAAGAGCAAATGAAAAATATCAATTTGCTGTTGCCCAAGAGAAATCGCAAACTCTTGTGATTTTCGAAGAAGTTCCTGACTTTTAGTGGTAAATCTGTTTATATCCATAGTTGTTTATTTTAATTTATTTTCTTTCCTGCAAAATCACCCTGACATCTTTTGTGTCTCCCTTGTGCCAAACTTTCAATGTAACCTCGTCTCCAACACTCTTGTTTGAAATCATGTCGCTCAACTGATCCTCTTTCGTGATCTTTTTACCATCAATCTCAAGAATTATGTCATTTTCAATCAAGCCAGCTTTGTCAGCAGAAGATCCAGGCAAAACAGCAAAATCAGTAATCTTTTCTCCTCTTGCAATTAAGGCTCCGTATGAAAATGGGAGTTGTGCCTCTTGCTGAATTGCTTGATTAATTATTATATACCTAATTCCCAGAAATGGAATGACGACTTTTTTCCCACTTTTGGCTTCTTCAATTATTCTGTCAGATTGATCAATCGGAATTGCAAAGCCAACATTTTCGGCGCCTTGAGCTGTTGCAACATTAATCCCGACGACCTCCCCATTCAAATTCAAAAGTGGACCTCCAGAATTTCCAGGATTAATCGCGGCATCAGTCTGAATAATATTAGTCAATCGTTCACTATCGCCAAATCCAGATCCGGCATCAATATTTCTCTTTAATCCGGAAATAATTCCTCTACTGACGGAATTTGAAAATTCTCCGAGTGAATTTCCGATTGCAATAACTGTCTGTCCAATTTTTATATTGCCAGAATTTCCAAGTGATAGTGTCGGAAAATCATTTCCATCTATCTTTATAACTGCAATATCCCTGACCGGATCAAGAGCAAGCACAGTTGCCTTAAATTCCTTACCATCACTAGTCACAACAGTATACTCGGCATTTTTATCTTGCACCACATGCTTATTGGTCAAAATCATGCCATCTTTCGAAATAAGGAATCCTGTCCCGCCTCCAACTTTCTCCTTTTGAGGTTCTTCGTCAGATTCCAGTCCTTGCTCACCACCAATCTGACCTCCAAAAAATGGATCAAACATCCAACCAGGAGAATTAAAAAGGTCTCCAACCCTTGCAACATCTTTTGATACAACAATACTAACCACGGAAGGACTATTTTTTTCCACCACATCAATAACAGCCGAATCTTCAATAAGCATCTGCTGTTTAACCTCGGAAACAACATCATCACTTTTCAAGGTTGGAAAAATTTTTTCCAACTTCGTTCCAATTTTAGAGGAAAATATTCCAGCAGTTCCCCCTGACACAAAACCAAAAAATGCACCGAATATTGATGAAATAAGCACAACCAAAATCACAATTCCAAGCAGTGTCCACCTTGAGATATTTATGGTAATTTTTTTTGATTCCGATTTTTTTTCCATATTGTTTTCATTTTGAATATCCATATATTTTATCATTAAAAAATAGTCAGAAAAATGAGATTATTCTCCTATTCTAACTCGACTTACTTAACAATGAGTTATGATAATATTTATATTCTAAACCCCAAAAAAGCTTAATTGGATCAAGATTTTTAGGGTCTATTAATTTATACAAGATAAGAGTTGAAACTATTCCAAAGAAATGGCGTTTACAGGACAACTATCAACAGCTTCCTGACAATCACAATCACCACACTCGTCGGCAATAACATGTGATTTTCCGTCCTCGATTTTGAAAACGCTTGCGCAAAGTGATTCGCATGTTCCGCATCCAATGCACAAATCTTCATTTACAATTGCTTTTGACATACTTTTTTCATCCCGCCGACATATAAACAGAAAATATTTATAGGTCGCAGAATTTAAAATTATATTATTATTAAAATTTCTATATTTTTTCTTTGATTCTTATTGTATCACTAAAACATTATCGAAGCATCGCCTTGAGCCTTTTTCCTTTCTTCTTTTTCAAATGTTCTCATGCTCTCATCCGCAAAATCAATTCCGCCATTCTCCTTATCCCAAGCAAATCCAGCCAATGGAACCCAGACATTCATTTTTTTCTTTTCTCCAATGAGCCAGTCAGCAAAAGTAAGTTTAGACACAAAAATCTGTCTAAGCTCCAAAACATCCTGGTTGTTTTCTTTTTTCTTGTTTTTAATTTCAATAATATGAAAACCAATAACGCTTTCTATTACGCTATTTTTCTCATATGGAACCCCTCCAAACAATGACTCTTGAAGTTCAAGAGCAACCTGATCCTTTTTTGCCCAACCAAGATCGCCACCATTTTCCCTGGAGGATCCTTCCGAATACATACGCACGACTTCAACAAAATCTTTTCCGCCCTTAAGCTCCGCTTGCGCTTTATTTATTTTTTCTTTTTCCTTGGCATTGTCAACATTTTTCTCTAAGATTTTCTTGGCAAGAGCATCTGCATAAAGCCCGGGCAGAATAACTCGCTTCTTGAAATCATTCATATCCCATCCATATGACTTTTCCAAATCCGCCTTAACTTCTTCTGTTGTTCCGAATTCATTAAGCTTTTTATCCAATTCTTGTTGAGCATCTTTTTCGGAAATTTCGATTCCCTCCTCTTTTGCCAAGATCTGAATAATCTCATCTTCAACCATCTTGTCAAAAAGTTCTTTTTCCTTTATTTTTAAACGCTTCTTGCCATTTTCTGTTGAAAAATCAATCCGAAGACCCTCTGAAGCAAAGTTTTGAGTTTTGTAAAATCTCTCAATTGAAGCCAGATTAGCCTTAACATCGCCAGCAAAAACAATGTGTCGCCAGTCAACGATAGCAGCAGGAAAAGGAACAATTGCTGAAATCTTATTGGCAATTTTCCCTCCGATTTCTGTTTGTGTCCCATATGCCAAAACACTAGCAACAATGATCAAGAAAATAGCCACGATTGCAAATCCATATAACAAAGTGGACACCTTGATCTTTTCTTCATCCTTTGATCTTTTCATAGGCTTAGATATTTTTGTATTAATAAAATCGCATCAATACCCAGTTTGAGTCACCACTAGTATTTAAAAAAAATGTTCCACCATTTTCGATAATTGGGCGTGGGATCAACAACAGTCTCAACTGAAACTTGCTGTGTGCTTCCGGCTTCTTCCTTTTTGACAGCTGATTTCACAACCACCACATTCTCATCAGGTTTTTGCAGGTTCAATTTTTCCTTTGCAACTTTTTCTTGAAAATCGGCGGTTTGAAAATATGCAATCCTCTCGCTCAATTCCTTGTTCTCATTTTGAACTCTCTGGGCTTCTTGCTTCAATTTCTCGACTTCTTCTTCAATAGATTGAGAACGGTATGCTTCCCTGATTGCGTTTGATGAAATGAAAACTGCCAAAGCAATTCCTGCCACAAAAATTATTATCGCAAATGAAAATTTCTTTTTTGTCATTTGAATTGAAAATTATTGTCCAATGAACAATGAAGACAAAGAAAAGCCAATCATTGAAATGATCGCCAAGACGGAAATTATAATCCAAACAAAATTTGCAAACCTTTTTCTTTTTTTATGACTCATAGATATATTATAACTAAATTTTTGAAAAATTACAATGATTTTCATGCGAAATGTTAGCGCTTAAGTACTGCCAAATATGCTTCGGATGGAACTTGAACCTTTCCAATATTACGCATTTTTTTCTTTCCTTTTTTCTGTTTGTCCAAAAGTTTGTTTTTTCGCGTCACATCTCCGCCATACAAACCAGAAATAACATCTTTTCGAAATGGTCTGATTGTTTCTCTGGCAATAATTTTTCCTCCAATTGCAGCCTGCACAGGAATCACGAAGTTTTGCCTTGGAATTGCGCCGGCCAATTTTTCCACAATCCTTTTGCCTTCATTGTGAGCTCTTTCTCTTGGCACGATTCTCGACAAAGCTTCAACAAGTTCCCCTGCCAGCATGATGTCCAATTTGATCAAATCAGATTTTCGATATCCAATCATGTCATAGCTCATTGATGCATATCCGGAAGAAACACTTTTTAAGTCGTCGTGGAAATTCACAATAATATCAGTAAGCGGAACTTCAAATGAAAGTAGGATTCTTTCCAGGTCGATATATTCAGTATTGAGATAGGTGCTTCGAAGTGTGCCCATAAGCTCCATAATTGAGCCGAGATAAGTTGCAGGTGTGATAATGTCCAGCTTCACATAAGGCTCGGTAATTTCTTCCAATGATGAAGGGTCTGGCATTTGAGTTGCGCTGTAAATCTTTTTGTATTCAGTTGCGCCCTTGGTTTTCAATTCATACACCACACTTGGAGTTGTGATTGTTGGTGAAAAATCAAACTCTCTTTCGAGTCTTTCGCGAATAATCTCCAAATGCAAAAGCCCCAAAAATCCACAACGGAATCCTTTTCCAAGAGCCAAATTGCTCTCAGGCTCAAAAACAAAAGAAGCATCGTTCAATTTCAACTTTTCCAAAGCATCTCGCATCGCATTATATGCATCACCCTCAATAGGATAGAGTCCTGCATAGACCATTGGCACGACTTCTTTATATCCTGGCAAGCTTTGCACCAACGCACGATCGCCTTCAACCGTGATGGTGTCTCCCACACGACAAAACTCAACACTTTTGAGTCCCGTGGCGATGTATCCAATGTCACCAGCAGTGAGAAGGTCGCTTGAGACAAATTCCGGTTTAAAATATCCAACTTCAATCACACTACTCTCTTTTTGCGTCGCCATCATGCGAATTTCATCATCGCGCTTCACATGTCCATCCACAATTCGAACATACGCAAGCACTCCTTTATATGTGTCGTATTTCGAATCAAAAATAAGAGCGCGAAGAGGTTTTTCACTGTCACCTTGCGGATATGGAATTTTTTCAACAATAGCTTCCAGAATTCCCTCCACTCCAATTCCCGATTTTCCTGAAGCTTCCAAGATGTCTTCTTCCTTGCAACCCAAAATATGAATGATTTCTTTCTTGGTTTTTTCCACATTTGCATTTGGCAAATCAATTTTGTTTACCACGGGAATAATTTCCAAATCTTGTTCGATTGCCAAATACAGATTTGAAAGTGTTTGCGCCTGAACTCCCTTGATTGCATCAACCAAAAGCACTGCGCCTTCAACCGCAGCCAATGATCTTGAAACTTCATAGCCGAAATCAACATGCCCCGGCGTGTCAATCAAATTCAAAATATAGTCTTGACCCTTTGAAGAATAGTTCATGCGAGCTGGCTGAAGCTTGATGGTGATGCCTCTTTCTCGCTCAAGATCCATCTGATCAAGAAGTTGCTCTTTCATTCGTCTTTTTTCAACTGTTGCAGTCACCTCCAAAAGACGGTCAGCCAAAGTTGACTTCCCGTGATCAATATGAGCGATTATGCAAAAATTTCTAACATTTTTCTGTGCCATATGTTGTTTTAACTTTTTTGTGAGAATATTTTTCTTTTTGGCCCATATGCA
>CAYVME010000030.1:0-11030 GCA_964452415.1 uncultured Bdellovibrionales bacterium | reverse complement strand
CAAAAGCTCCGATTCACTCTCGTTGCATATGGGCCAAAAAGAAAAATATTCTCACATTGCTAAATTGAATTCGTAAGTTCTAAAATAATTAAAATTAAAAGTATGTTTAAAAAAGTTGATCCCAAGCAATCATTGCCAGAAATGGAGAAAGAAATTTTGAAATTTTGGGATGAAAATAAGATTTTTGAAAAATCTGTTGAAAACAGAAAAGATGAGCAGAGGTATTCATTCTATGATGGACCTCCATTTGCAACTGGCGCACCTCACTATGGTCATTTGGTTGGAAGTGCCATGAAAGATGTTGTCCCGAGATATTGGACTATGCGTGGATTTTTGGTGGAAAGAAAATGGGGTTGGGATTGTCATGGTCTTCCAATTGAAAATATTGTGGAAAAGGAATTGGGCTCGAAATCAAAACGAGAAATTGAAGAATTGGGCGTGGAAAAATTCAACGAACTTTGTCGAAGCAAGGTGCTTGAATATGTCGATGTTTGGAAAGTTGTGATCAATCGCATGGGAAGGTGGGCAGACATGGAAAATGCTTACAAAACCATGGATCTGCCATACATGGAGTCTGTTTGGTGGGTTTTCAAGGAACTTTGGGACAAAGGCTTGATCTATGAGGGATATCGCTCAATGCATGTTTGTCCGCGATGTGAAACAACACTTTCACAACAAGAAGTTAGTGAGGGTTACATTGATGTTAAAGATCTTTCTGCGATTGCAAAATTTGAACTTATTGATGATGAAAAAGATTTGGATGATGAAACTTCTCCAGCGGATGGAAAAACTTACATCTTGGCCTGGACAACAACACCTTGGACACTGATTGGAAATGTGGCCTTGGCAGTCAATCCAGAAATTGACTATGTTTTTGTGGAAACAGTGACCAATGAAAAAGACGGATCATTTACTGATGAAACTTTCGTTGTCGCCAAAGAGAAAGTTGAAGAACTTTTCAAGAATAGGAAATTTGAAATAGCCAGAGAAGTGACTGGGAAAGAATTGATTGGAAAAAAATACAAACCCCTTTTTGACTATTATGCGAAACCTGAGATTGAAAATTATCAAAATGGTTGGAAAGTTTTGGGTGCAGAATTTGTGACAGTTGAGGATGGAACTGGTGTGGTGCACATCGCTCCAGCTTTTGGTGAAGACGACTTGGCTCTTGGTCAGCAAAATAATCTTCCATTTGTTCAACATGTTGGAATGGATGGTGTCATCAGAAAAGAGGCCGGAGAATTTGCGGGATTGAATGTCAAACCCATTGAGGATCACACTTC
The DNA here is from genome assembly GCA_964452415.1 of uncultured Bdellovibrionales bacterium. Taxonomy (GTDB): domain Bacteria; phylum Patescibacteriota; class Minisyncoccia; order Moranbacterales; family GWC2-37-73; genus UBA12068. Next base: position 9,747 of record CAYVME010000030.1, on the reverse strand, counting down.
AACTGACATTGAAATTATCAAATACCTTGCAAAAAACAAACTGTTGTTTGCCAAGGAAAAATATGAGCATAGTTATCCTCATTGTTGGCGATGCGACACACCGCTTATTAACTATGCGACCAGTTCATGGTTTGTGAAAGTTACTGACATAAAGCCATTGGCAATTGAACTTGCAAATGAGATTAATTGGTCGCCCGGGCATATTAAAAGTGGGAGATTTGGAAATTGGCTGGAAGGTGCAAGAGACTGGTCAATTTCACGGCAAAGATTTTGGGCTTCAGTGATGCCAATTTGGAGATGTAAGTGCGGAGAAATGCGTGTTTTTGGAAGTGTGGCTGAACTTGAAGTTGTCAGTGGTCAAAAAATTGAAGATCTGCACAAGCATGTTGTTGATAAGATTGTTTTGCCATGTGAAAAATGCTCAAATCAAATGCATCGAGTTCCTGATGTGCTCGACACCTGGTTTGACAGCGGTTCCATGCCATATGCTCAGAAGCATTTTCCTTTTGAAAACATGGAGGAATTCGACAAGGATTTTCCAGCTGATTTTATTGCTGAAGGAGTTGATCAGACAAGGGCGTGGTTCTATTACTTGCATGTTATTGCAACTGGCATCAAAGAAAAACCAGCCTTTAAAAATGTTATTGTTAATGGAATTGTTTTGGCTGAGGATGGAAAGAAAATGGCCAAGAAATTCAAAAATTATCCTGATCCGATGCTAATGTTTGATAAATATGGAGCTGACGCAGTGAGATTGTATTTGATGGGCTCGCCTGTGGTTGGGGCTCAAAATCTTAATTTTTCAGAAAAAGATGTCAGTGAAATTGTCAGGGGCATGATGCGAATGCTTTGGAATTCATATTCCTTTTTTGTGCTATATGCCAACATCGACAAGTGGGAGCACAAGGACGAATTCCATCACTCAACTGCTGTGAATCTTTTGGATCGCTGGATTCTTTCGGAATACAATGCATTGGTGGTGGCAGTGCACGATGGCATGGAAAACTATGAAATAAATAGGGCAGTGAGAGCCTTTCCGAAATTTGTGGACGATCTTTCCAATTGGTATATTCGCAGAAGTCGAAAACGCTTTTGGAAAAGTGAAAATGATGTTGACAAAGAGGCGGCCTATGCAACTCTTCATCATGTGTTGGCTGGAGTTTCAAGGATGATGGCACCGTTTGCACCTTTTATTTCAGAAGAAATTTATCGAAATCTTACGGGAAAGGAGTCTGTTCATTTGGCCGAACTTCCAACAGGAGACCATAAGCATATCGATGAACTCCTTAATGATCAAATGAGAATGGTGCGTGAAGTTGTGAGTGATGGATTGCAACTCAGAGCTAAGGCGAAAATCAAAGTGAGACAGCCACTTCTGAGCGTTACGATTAAGGAATCTCTCGAAGATGAACTTTTGGAAATTATCAAAGACGAGCTCAACATCAAAGAGGTTTTGATTGATCAAAATCAGGAGGAAAAAGTTTCTCTCAATGTTGAAATCACGCCTGAACTTCGCAGTGAGGGAATTGCTCGAGAAATTGTGAGACACATTCAGGAGATGCGAAAAGAGGCTGGATATGAAGTTGACAATAGGATAAAAGTGTGCTATAATGGAACATCTGAAGTTATGGAAAAATTTGGCGAGCTTATTGCCAAAGAAACCCTTGCAGACGCCATTTCAAGCGATGCAATTGAAAATGCTGACCTGACCAAAAAATTTGAGTCAGAAGGCGAAGCTTTTGATATTTCGATCAAAAAAGCTTAATACAAATGGAATACAAATACACTGGAATTATTTTAAGCAAGCGAGATGTGGGAGAAACTGACAGGATTTATTCAATCTATACCCTTGAAGGTGGAAAGGTTCGCTCTCTTGCCAAGGGCGTCAGAAATGCTCACGCCAAACTGGCATCATCCTTGGAAAACATAACCTTGGCAGATATCACAATTGTCAGAGCAAGGGGACTTGGAAAAATAACAGGGTCAATTGTGGAAAACAATTTTTCTTCAATAAAAAAAGATTATGATGCCTTGATGGAGATTTTTGCCGGACTCAACATGTTTGATAAGCTGGTTGATTTCGAAAATCCCGATCAAAAACTTTTCTTCTTGCTCAGGGATTATCTTGAGGCGACTGAAAAATGTTCAGTTGATGAAGCGACGAAAAAATTTTTATTGCTCAGACTCGGTTTTGCGGTCAAATTGCTTGATACGCTTGGTTATGCAATCGAGGTTGGTGGGTGCGTTTCTTGTGGAAAATCTTTGAGCAAGGATCAATTGATGTTTAGCCCTTCTGCGGGGGGTGTTTTGTGTGTGGATTGCACAGTGGAGAATCAAGATGGTTTAATTTTAATTAAGCCAAATACAATCAAGATGATTAGATTGTTTCTGGGTAATGAAATAATAAACCTTTCAAAAATACAGGCGAGCACTGAGGACTGCGACAATCTTCATTTGGTGGTGGACAATTTTTTGAAATGGAATACTTAGACGCAATAACCAAGATACAAAATACAATAATCAAAAAACATAAACTCAAAATAGCTAAAATGCTTGGTGTTTGTATCTTGATTATTGTATCTTGATAATTTTAACAGAGTTGGTGCTTTTTATTCTAGTTGTTTTTTGCTATAATAAAAACAGATATAAATATAAAAATAAAATATATGCCACTCAATGATTTAAATGATCAATTATACGGCGGTCAAAATTCAGGAGATATTACCAAGCGAGCGCATGAAATAAGCGAATATGATCCTGCTGTGAATGCAGGCAAGGCAGTAAGTCCTTTTGATCAGGATGAACAATGGAACAAGCCACAAAAAGGATTAACTCCAGAAAATAAAAAGAAGATCTACATCGGCATTGGTATTTTTTTTGTCATTGCTTTTTTAATTGGCGGAATGTTTGCTTATAATTGGTGGACAAAAAATGCTTTTCATCAGGACAGAGTTCTGGTTTCTTTTGAGGGATTGAAAGAGGCTGATAGCACTAAAATCATGGAATATACGATTAACTATGAAAATAATAATCGTGTTACATTGAAAAATTCATTCATTCAATTTGATTATTTGGAGAATTTTCAACCGATCGACAATACGAATCTAAAGTCATTAAGTCCAACCTCAAGCAAGCTGTTTATTGGTGATATAGCGCCAATGACCAAGGGAGCAGTTAAACTTAAGGGTGCTTTCTACGCTCCTAAGGATTTTCCTGTTTTTGTTGATGGTAAATTTTATTTTACTCCATCAAATGGCACGACTGAATTGTATGTCGAAAATAAAATAGGAATTATTATTACGGGTGCTCCAGTGGAGCTTAGTGTTAGTGGATCCAAACAGGTTGTTGACGGGGACATTGTGGAATATGTTATTAATTATAAAAACAGAGACATTCAAAGCATATCCAATGCAGAAATGCAGGTCGTTTTGCCTCAGGGATTTTTGTTGAAAAATGCCAATCCGGAGCCGTCAGAAAGTGATAGTGTTTGGTATTTGGGAAGCCTGGAGGCGGGTAAGTCTGGGGAGATTCGCATTCGGGGAAGACTTAGTGGTTCAAGTGGTGATGGCAAGAACTTGATTGTGACCCTTGGTCATACTAATGATAATAGGGATTTTATAGTATATGACAAGCAAACATTTTTAACAAAAATGGTTTCGTCAGTTTTAACTGTGGTCCAGAAAATAGAAAATAAAGATGATGACATAATAAATGCTGGGGATAAGTTGAAATATTCGATAACATTTAAGAATACTGGGGCTACGGGCCTCAGGGATGCAATCCTAACAGCAGAGATTAAAAGCAAAATAATAGATATTCCAAAATTGGATCCAGGTAAGGGTTCATATGATAGTGTTAAGGAAATGGTAATATGGAAGGCATCAGATGTTCCTCAACTTGCTTATATGAATCCTGGTGATAGCGGAACTGTTTTCTTTAGTGTTCCCGTGAAATCTATTATTCCGATTGATAGTGCCTTGGACAAGAATCTTGTGGTATCTTCAGTTGCCAAAATTGACAGTCCTGATGTTCCGACACCGTTTGATTCCAATAAAATAATAGGAAGTAATACTCTTGAGCTGAAACTTGCTTCAAAAGTTTTATTCCAAACAAAAGGTTATTATTCAAGTTTCAATATGAAAAACACTGGGCCAATTCCGATAAAATCAGGAGCGGAAACAACCTTTTCAATTAGGTGGTCAATTGCATCAGTTTCAAATGATATTACAGAAGCCAGGGTTGTCTCATCTTTGCCATCTGGGATACGATGGAGTGGACAAATATATCCAACAAATGAAAAAATTTCATATAATGAAAGAACAAATCAGATAATCTGGGAGGCGGGAGAGATTAAGGCTGGTGCTGGAATTCTTGAGCCTGCTCGCGAAGTTGAATTTCAGATAATTGCCAAGCCTCAGATTAATCAAATTGGAAATCATGTAAACTTGGTCAACGAGGCAATTTTCACTGCCAAAGATGCATTTGTCATGCAAAATATAACCAAAAAAACAGAGATCAAGAAATCAAGCTTATTTGAAGATTCAACGGTTGGTTTTGTGGGTGGAAAAGTTGTAAAATAAGTATGGTCAAAATTGCCGTTAGTCATTAGCTGTCAAAGTTGCAAACCACTGGACTTTTGAATGAAAAATACCTATAATGGAATGATATGTTCGAATTGTTATCACAAGAAAATAAACACAGAGTTGGCCTCTTGAGGACAAGAAGCGGAGTTATTCACACTCCGTTTTTTATGCCGATTGCAACTAAAGGTGCCGTTAAAAATGTCTCACCTGAAGATCTGCGTGAGATCGGGGCTGAAATTGTGCTCGGGAATACCTATCATTTGTGGCTCAGACCTGGCGATGAGTTGATCAAAAAAGCTGGGGGACTGCACAAATTTATGAATTGGAATGGTCCAATTCTCACTGATTCGGGTGGTTATCAGGTTTTTTCTTTGGGCGAAAGAGCCAAGGGAAAATATGGTGCCAGTGGAGTTAAATTGAGCGAGGAAGGTGTTGAGTTTTCAGATCCTGTTAATGGAGGAAAGCATTTCATGTCTCCAGAAAAATCGATTGATATTCAATTGAATTTGGGTAGCGATATGATTATGGTTCTTGATGAATGCCCACCGTTTCCTTGCTCGCATGAAGATGCAAAAAAATCATTGGAGCTCACGACTCGCTGGGCCCAGAGATGCTTCAAATATTTTCATGAAAAAATCAAGGAAAATTCTGAAAAATATCAAAACGGAAGACCTCTTTTGTTTTGCATTGTGCAAGGATCAATCTATGAGGATCTTAGGCGAGAAAGTCTTTCCCAGCTCATGAAGTTAGATTTCGAATCTTTGGGTGGTCCGGCTTCCGGTTGGGATGGCTATGCTATTGGTGGAGTTGCAGTGGGGGAGCCGAGAAAACATCTTATTGAAATTTTGGAGTGGGTGACGCCTTTTCTGCCTGAGGATAAGCCAAGATACTTGATGGGCCTGGGAAAGCCGGAAGAACTGGTTAGCGCTGTGAAAGCTGGCATGGACATGTTTGATTGTGTCATTCCAACAAGAGAGGGAAGACATGGAAGACTTTTTGTCTGGAAAAATAAGGAGAAGCTAGAAGCTGACTTTTACAAAGCAATAAATATCAGCAATGAACAATTTAAAGAAGATTTTTCTCCAATAGATTCAGATTGTGAATGCTATGCTTGCAAAAATTATACCAAGGCATACCTTCACCATTTGCTCAGAACGAATGAGCCATTTTTCTTGAAACTTGCCTCGGTGCATAATTTGCATTTCTATTTGGAATTAATGCGATTACTCCAAAAATAAACACAAAAGAGAGCACTTGTTTAATGTATGCAATATGAAATTTTTGGATATTGTGTTATTATTTAAGTAGGATGATGATTTTGAAGCATTATATTTTTTGACATTTCTGAAGAGTTAAAAATACAAAAATAACAAAAACAAAAATGGCGGAGCCATGCATAAAGGTTGATCAATTAAGGGTTATATATAATAAAGGAAAATCCAATGAAGTTCGTTCATTGGATGGTGTTAGCGTTGAGATTTATCCTGAAGAATACATCATCATTTACGGACCTTCTGGCTGTGGAAAATCGACCCTTCTTTATGGTATTTCTGGTCTGCAGGCACCAACTTTTGGCGATGTTGTGGTGCAGGGAAAAAATCTTGCTCAAATGACCAAGAAAGAAAAAGTGGAATTTCATCAAACCAGCATAGGAATGGTTTTTCAGGCCTTTTATCTTATTGAAACACTTACGGTTTTGGATAATGTTTGTTTGCCAAAAGTTTTTCGGGGAGAAAATTTGAAGGATCGTCGCGAAGCGGCCATGGAGCTTCTTCGTCGATTTGGAATTGCTGAGCAAGCTGACAGGTTCCCGGCTCAACTTTCCGGTGGTCAAAAACAACGAGTTTCAATTGCGCGCGCTTTGGTCAATAATCCAGACATAATTTTGGCTGATGAACCTGTGGGAAATCTTGATTCGGAATCTGCTCAAAATGTGCTGGATATTTTCAAGGAAATTAATGGCGTCGATAAAAAGACCTTGATTATGGTTACCCATAATCCGGAGCATTTGATATATGCCGATCGCATCATTCACATGAAAGATGGGAAAAAGGTTAGTGAGGAAATTAATCATGACAAACGACCCAAAGAGGCCTTGGCCAAGGAGATTGCTTTGGCACCAGATGAAATTTCCAGTGAGCTTAAGTTGCTCATGCGAACTTTCAAAAATCTTTCGCTTCAGCAAGTTGGAGTTTTGCTGATTCCATTTAAGGCAAAGCAACTCCTCTCGCATATCATTTCTGAACTTAATGAAGAACAGGTCGGAGCTGCCGAGAATCTGCTTAAGGAATTTCTGTTTAATAATATTGATAGCGAGGTTCTTTCTGAAAAACTTGATCTTGATTTTGATAAGGGTGGCGCAGGTTGGAATAAGGCCAGAGCGGTTTCTTTCACTGAGCGAATCAAGAAGATAATGATGCAAACTCATTTTTTGAATGAAAATCAAGAAGAAAACCTGGTAAAATTTTGTGATTATCTGATCGAAACTTACCACATTAAAATTGATGATGAGGTGATGCTGCGACTCAGGGCTTTCATGAAGTTGCGTATTGAAAATAAGATTGACAGATTTGGATTGCAACAACGATTGGATGCACCCAAGGCGCTTGGTGGCGTTGGCCTCTATAAGGGAAGTGCTGAGAAATTAGTCAGAGAAGTTGAGTTGATAATGTTATTGAAATATTCAGCGTAAGCCCATGAAAAAAGTGTCTAAAAAATAAACAAAAAACAATGAAGTTTGTAGATTTGTTCAAATTGTCAACCCGTATGTTTAAGGCGAGAACTTCTCGTACGCTTTTGACGGTGCTTGGTATGAGTGTTGGTATCGCAGCTATTTTGTTTTTGGTTTCGCTTGGAGAGGGGCTTCGAAGCACCTTGCTTGAAAGAATTACCACTGCCGATTCCATCTTGACTTTGGATATTTCTGAGGCCAAATCAGGAATCGTTTCTCTTGATAGTGAAATGTTGGAAAAAATTCAGGAAATGCCTGGAGTTGATGAACTTAGTCCCGCCTTCCAAATCACAACGCAGGGTCATCTTGAGGAGTTGTCAGCTGACCTTGTTGCTATTGGAGCAAAGCCATCATTTTTTAAACTTGGTGGATATAAAGCAAGCAGTGGAGTTTTGCTTAATGATGATGATCAAACAGGCATTGTTATTAGCAGTTCCGTGGCTCAAGTTTTTGGAATGAATGTTGATGAGATGATAGGGCGGGAGATGTCGTTTTCTTTTTTTGTTCCAAGGGAATTGGCTGTTGAGTCTGAAGGCGCTGAAAAGTCTGATTCTCAGCCTCAATCAAATTTTGAAAGAGTTGAAAGCAGTACAAAATATAAAATAGTTGGAATTATTGATGGTGAGGACAATGTTGCATATCTCAATATTGCTTCTCTCTCAGACTTGAAAATTGATAAGTATGCTCAGGTTAAAGTTAAGACAAAATCTAACGGGGAAATGGCTGTTATTCGTGATAGAATATTGGAGTATGGACTCTTGGTTTCATCGCTTTCTGATACGGTTGATCAGGCGAACACGATTTTTAAATATGTCAGAATAATCTTGTTTTTGTTTGGTTTTATTGCCTTGTTTGTATCAGCAATTGGTATGTTTAACACTATGACAATTACCTTACTTGAAAGAACTGAGGAAATTGGAATTATGAAATCAATCGGAGCATCAGATGGAAGCATCTCGGTTATGTTCTTCTTGGAGTCCGCAATAATGGGATTTTTGGGAGGCGTAACTGGTGTTGTCATTGGGTGGCTTGGTGGAAAATTGTTCAACACCATTATTAATTTCATTGCCACGAAGTTTGGAGGACAAGCTGTTAATCTATTTTCTACACCGCTAGCGCTTGTTTTGGGAATATTTATCTTATCGGCTTTTGTGGGTCTTCTTACGGGTTTTGTTCCTGCACGAAGAGCTAGCAAGACTGATCCTTTGGATGCGCTTAGATACAAATAGGAGTCTTAGTGTTCTTGTTGCAATTGCTTAATTTCGAAGTTTGAATTTCGAATTTCGAATCAAATCTGAATGATATAATGTTTCAAAATTAAAGAATTGAATCATTAAAAATTTATTCAAAATTCAAAATTAGAAATTCAAAATTTTTGGGCATGCAATACTTGCTCTTTTTTGTTTTTCATGAGTATAATACTGGAAGATAATCAAAAATTTATGAAGTTACTCTATGGAAAACCTATTGCGGATGAAATTCTGGCTTACTTGAAAAGTGAGATTTCTTTGCATGATAAAAAACCAGGACTGGCTGTGATTTTGGCTGGTGACGATGAAGCATCCAAGATATATGTTGGACTCAAAGAAAAGACGGCTCAGGAGATTGGCATGAATTTTTTCAGATTTGATTTGGAGGCAAATATTTCCGAAGAAAGTCTCATTGAAAGAATTCAGAAATTAAACCACGATAAATTAGTTAATGGAATCATTGTGCAACTTCCTTTGCCTGCAAGTTTTGACACGGACAAAATAATTTCAACAATTTCTCCAGACAAGGATGCTGATGGATTTCTGAAAAAAAGTAAACTTCTCTCGCCAGTTTTTCCGAAGGCAATTGTAAAAATGATAGAGAGTAGTGGCCGGGATTTGAATCAAAAAAAAGCTCTTGTTGTGGCAAATTCTGCTGAATTTGGTGAAATAATGAGTCAAATGCTCGAGCAGAAAGGTCTTTTGGCAAAATATGTGCTTTCAAGTGAATTGCCTTCGAATCTTGGGGAGATTGGGTCCTCAGATGTTGTGGTTAGCGCTGTGGGCTCCAAGGGGCTCCTTAGGGGTAAAATGTTCAAGGATGGCTCTATCATTATTGATGGTGGCATTGAGAAGGTTGGCGAAAGAGTGGTTGGGGATGTGGACAGAGCTTCATTTGAGGGAAAAAATGTCTTTTTGACTCCAGTTCCAGGTGGTGTTGGACCAGTGACAATCGCTTGTCTTTTGGAAAATGTCTACTTGGCTTTTAAGGCTCAACAAGACTAAAATTGCCACATTGTCATATTGCTATATTGTCAAAATACCACTAGAATAAAGAAAAGTGGTATTTTTTGTTAATGATAAGGCCTGCGCAATTAAGGTTATACGCAATACATGGCTTGTTTGAAATTTTTGCTTTGCCTGTTTCCTTTCTCGACACGCTTCGCAATCGAAATACTATGAT
>CAYVME010000029.1:0-12389 GCA_964452415.1 uncultured Bdellovibrionales bacterium | reverse complement strand
TTCACTCTCGTTGCATATGGGCCAAAAAGAAAAATAACTGAGTAAATAAATGCTTTTTATAAACTTGAAAGAATTAGACATGCAAAGATTTTTTTCCACAAAATTATTCAAAGTTGCTCTTACTGCGTCCTTGTTGGCAATGCTTATTTTTGCAAATCCTTATAATTTCTTTAGCCCTTTTCGATTCGTGATCACTTCTGTAATTTTGCCATTTCAAAAAGTTTTCCATACTTTTTCTTTTGGATATGCCAACACGGTTGATTTTTTCGGATCAATTGGTCAGCTTAAAAGTGAGAATGAAAAGTTAATAAAAGAAAAGCAAGAGCTCATTGCTAGAAATGCCAACTTGATGGACAGTGAAAATGAAAATCGTATTTTGCGCGAGCAGGTTGGGTTGCTTCCGAGAGGAAAATATGAATTGATTGCATCCAATGTTGTTAGTCAGGATCCTCATGGAATGGGGAATTGGATTGAGATTGATAAAGGAAGTGACGATGGAATTGCCGATGGCATGAGCGTTATTATTTCAAATGGGATTTTGTTGGGCAGAGTCCAAGGGGTTAATTCAAATAGTGCCAAGATAATCCTGCTGACAAATTCAAAAAGCACAGCAAACGCGACAACCGCAAAGGACAGCGCCAAGGGAATTGCTCGCGGTGAATATGGACTCGGTATTATTCTGGATATGGTTTTACAGACAGATTCAATTAGTGTTGGGGATAGCGTTTTGACTTCTGGAATCGGAGGAGAATTTCCAAGAGGTTTGTTTATTGGGATTATTCAAGAGGTTCGTAATTCTGAGGATAGCCTTTTCCAGCAGGCAGTGATCTCATCGCCAATTCAGATTTCAAAATTGCAAATGGTTTTTGTGATTAAAAATGAGAAATAGGAATGTTTGAAGATTTTTAATGTTTCATATGAAAAAGAAAATTATTTATTTCCTGATGATACTTTTGGCAATTATTTTGCAAACCAGTGTTTTGCCAATAGTTTTTAGATCTTCAATTCCTGGAGACCTTGTCTTGATGCTTGTTTTGGCTGGTGTTGTGCTGGATGGCTTCTTTGCATATTTTTGGTGGGCGATTTTTGCTGGAATTTTGTATGACTTGGCGACCTTTGTTCAAGTTGGAACACACGCTCTTGTTTTTTTGCTATCGATATATTTTGTCAGTTTCTTTTCTCGTCGTTTCTCTGTTGAAGTCAAAGGTGTTGGAATCTTGTTGTTCGCGCTTTTTGTTGTGTCATCTACGATTATTTCTCGCGCAGTTGTTTCGCTTTCACTTTCTTGGGAAGCTCAGGCATTTTTAAAATACTTCGAATTTTTCGGAAATCCTTCCATGTTATTTTTTCAGGTAATATGGAATTTGATTTTGTTTTTCATTTGTTTTTATTTTCTGAAAAAAGTGAAAAACTTTTTTGATATCGATTAAGTGGAGGCATTTTTGTCTTACCTGTTTCCTTTCGAGGCACATTCGCAGTCAGGAATTAAGACTGCTCACTCAGACCTCGCTGTCGCTCTCTATGGCCTCGAAAGAAAACAGGTTCACAAAATGCATTTTTAATATCTTTATTTGAAGTTAGTTATAAGAAATAAATGTTTTCAAGAAAACAAAAAAAACCAAAAATAATTTCCGGCATGGAAATTGAAGATTATGTGCTTAGTGCAACTGAAAAAGAAGCTACGCGCATGGAAAGACCGCTTGAAAAAAAATGGTTTGATTTTTTATGGTGGATAATCGTGTTTTTCATTTTTTTGCTTGGGGTAAGGGTTATCTTTTTGATTGTCATTAAGGGTTCATATTACAAAGATGTTTCCAGGGGGAATAGTGTCAGATCCGTCGTGATCAAAGCTCCAAGAGGAAGAATTTTTGATCGCTTCGGCATTCCTTTGGTGAGTAATGTCCCAAGCATTGATGCTGTGATCATTCCTGCGGATGTTTCAAGAGATGAATTCAAGAGAAAGGAAACAGCTGAAAAAGTTTCCGTTATCTTAAAAATGAATGTGGATGAAGTTTTGAGTATTTTAAATAGTAATAGTACTTCGAAATCGCTCAATCCTGTTCCGCTGAAGGACGGAATCTCTCATGAGGAAGCACTGACCATCATGGAAAAGGGCAGTGAAATCATGGGTGTTAGTATTGAAAAAACAGCAATCAGGGCCTATGATGATGGTCCAATTTTTTCACACATTCTTGGTTATGAAGGAAAAATTGAGCAAAAAGAACTGGAAAGCAATCAAGGATATTTGCGCACCGACTATATTGGCAAGCAGGGAATCGAGAAGTCATATGAGAAATTTTTGCGGGGAGTTCACGGTGCTGATCAAGTCGAAGTTGATTCAATGGGAAATAGCAAGCGTGAAATTGGAATCATAAATCCAAAACCAGGAAGTGATTTGGTGATGAGTATTGATGCTGGCCTGCAAAAGAAATTGTATGACAGTTTGGGCAGTATTCTTGAAGAAACAGGAACAAAAACTGCTGCGGCCGTTGCAATCAATCCAAAAAATGGAGAAATATTGGCCATGGTGAATTTTCCAAGTTTTGATAATAATTTATTTGCAAATAAGATTTCAACGGATCAGTATTCAACCTTGATTAATGATCCCAACAAGCCACTTTTCAATAGGGCAATCTCGGGGGCATATCCTCCTGGATCAACGATAAAACCGGTTATTTCTGCCGGAGCTCTTTCAGAGGGAATTATAACTCCATCAACCGTGATTGATGGTCTTGGAGGAACCTTGCGAATTGGAAATTATTCTTTTGGCGACTGGAAAGTCCATGGACCAAGTGATGTCAGAACTGCAATTGCTGAAAGTAATGACATTTTTTTCTACACAATTGGTGGGGGATATGGAAATATTGGAGGACTGGGAATGGATCGCATGAAAAAATGGTACAATCTTTTTGGTCTCGGGGCGGTTTCTGGAATTGATATTGGAGGAGAAGAGGAAGGCTTGATCCCAGATGAGCAATGGAAGTTGGATAATATTAAAGAAAAGTGGTCAACTGGAAACAGTTATCACGCTTCAATTGGGCAAGGATTTGTAACTGCGACTCCACTTCAGATTGCAAATTTCACTGCTGCTGTGGCCAACGGCGGAACATTGTACAAGCCACATTTGGTTTCGCAAATCAAAAAATCCAATGGTGAAAATGTTAACATCCAGCCTGAAGTTATTCGTTCAAATTTTGTTGACGGGGATATTCTCAAAGTTGTGCAAGAAGGAATGCGCAGGACGATTGAAGCTGGGACAGCACAACCACTCAAGGAAATGCCTGTTGCGGTTGCGGGAAAAACTGGAACAGCGCAATTTGGAAGTGAGGACAAAACTCATGGATGGTTCATTTCATATGCGCCATATGAAGATCCCGAAATCGCAATGGTTATCATTGCTGAAGGTGGAGGAGATGGTCATTCCAGTGGTGTGCCAGTCACAAAAGAAGTTTACCAGTGGTATTTTGGTGGCAGAAATTGATATTTTTTGTGAATATTAATATGTTTTATTTGTACTACCTTGAAGATATAATTTTGTAAATCAAGGAATATGATTGTTTTTTCTGCGATTATGCCACATCCTCCAATGAGCATTCCGGGAATTGGAACTGAAGATGATTTTTTGAGCCTTTCCAAAACTCTAAATTCTTTTGAGTCTCTTCGAGTGCAATTGGAAGCTTCTGATCCTGACACGATCATCATTATCTCACCGCATGCTCAATTGGAAGAATTTGCTTTCGTGATCAATTCTGCCATTGATCTCAATGGAAGCCTTTCAGCTTTTGGCAAGGATGAAGTGTACACTTTCAAGAATAACATCAGGATGGCGGATAAGCTCGATTATGCATGCCTTATGAATGAAGTTCCCGCGCATTTGCATGAAAATGTTTTGGATCATGGCGCGCTTATTCCTCTTTATCATTTGACAAAAAATATCAAACCCAAAGTTGTCCATCTTGCTTTTTCAATGATGAGTTATGAGCAACATTATCGTTATGGTCAGATTATTCAGGGAGTTGTTGGAAGTGGAAAGTATGGCAGAAGAATTGCGGTTATTGCCAGTGGTGATCTTTCTCACAAATTAACCAAGGATTCTCCCGCTGGCTATTTTCCAGGAGCTGAAAAATTTGACCATGATTTTATTCGACATCTGGGAGCTGGAGACTTGGCAAGCCTGGTTGGCTTGGAAGAAAAATTTGTGCAAGACTCTGCGGAATGCGGAGTTCGTTCGATCATGATTTTGCTTGGGATTTTGCATGGCAAAAATCAATCATTCAAAATGTTGAGCTATGAAGCGCCTTTTGGAATTGGATATCTGACCGGGTATTTTGAATAATTCTTTGTTGATCTTAAAATGGCGTACCTGATATGCTTTTTGTGTTTGCTGTTTGCGATGATAAGATAAAAATGTTAAAATTGGCATATTGATAAGCTGATTAATGATATCTGCAATATGGAAAAAATCGTGATTTTTACGGATGGTGGGTCAAGAGGTAATCCTGGTCCGGCAGCTGTTGGTGTGTATATTGAAACTTTGAACAAAAAAATTGGAGAATGCATTGGAATAAGGACAAATAATGATGCGGAATATGAAGCTTTGATTTTGGGCTTGCAAAAAGTCAAACATTTTATCGGAAAAGACAAAGCAAAAAAAATTGAAGTGGAATGCTTTTTGGATAGTGAACTTGTGGTCAAGCAACTTAATCACGAATATAAATTGAAAGAGCCTCGAATTCAGCAATACTTCATCGAAATTTGGAATTTGATGTTGGAATTTGGAAAGGTTTCATTTAATCATATTCCAAGAGAGAAAAACAAAGTTGCTGATGCAATGGTGAATGAGGCGTTGGATGAACAGTGCAAGCAGAATTCATTGATATAAGGATATAAAATTTACAATAATTAATATATATGACAAAAACAAAAAAATATTCAATCTGGATCCTTATCGTTCTGGCAATTGTCGGCAGTATCTTTTGGTATGTGAAAAGTAAAAAACCTGTGACGACATATACCACAGCCACTGCTGAAAAGGGAAATCTCGCCCAGACAGTTTCAGTGACTGGTGACCTTGTTGCCAAAGATGAAATCACGCTCAATTTTGAACTCGGTGGACGAGTGAGCAATGTTTTCGTGAAAGAAAGTGACAGGGTTGCTTCAGGAGACAAAATTGCGACGCTTACTGATGCCACCTTGCAAAAACAGGTCCAGCAGGCAAAAGCCGGTTTGGATCAGGCCATTGCGAATTCTGGAGCAAGCAGTGACAGTCTTCGTGAAGCAAAGGTTTCACTGGAAAATGCTGAGGATTCTCTGGATCAGACAAAATCATTGAATGAGCAAACAGTGGATGCTGCTGAACAGGCTGTTGATAATGCACAAGCTTATTACGACGACACCTTGGATTATTATAATAGTGCTCCAAGCAAGCAACTCAAGCCATCGTTGACTGCAGCTGAAAATGCTTTGAAGTCAGCCCAAGAAGCTTTGAAAACTTCCAAACAGCAAACAGAACTTTCTGAAATTTCAGCAAAAAGTGCCGTTGACAGCGCAAAGGCTCGGGTGAAAACTGTTGAATCTGAGTTTGCCAAAAATTCGAGAAATGCTCAGGTAGCATCAGCTCAAGCCTCTTATGATATGGCATTGATAAACTTGGACAAGGCGACTTTGATTTCACCGGTCAATGGAATTATTACAGAGGTGAATAATAAGCCTGGGGAAATTCTTGGAACAGGTGTGATCAAGGAAACTTTTTCCAGGGTTATGAGTTTGGATTTTATCATTCAATCAAAAGTTCCAGAATCTGACATTGTGAAAATCAAACTTGGTCAACATGCAAAAATAACTTTCGATGCTCTCACGCTTGAAGATATTTTTGACGCAGAAATTATTGAAATTGATCCGGCCTCAACCAATGTGCAAGGTGTTGTGTATTACAATATTAAATTGAAACTAAACACTGTTGATGTGCGGGTCAAACCTGGCATGAGTTTGAACATTGACATCGCGACTGCTGAAAAAAATGATGTGATCATGATTCCAAGTCGCGCGATCAAAACTGAGACCACCAAGAAATTTGTGGATGTTTTGAAGGAAGATGGAATCACCACTGAGAAAATTTTCATCGAAACCGGATTGGAAGGAGATGAGGGAATGGTTGAGGTGAAATCTGGATTAAAAGGCGGGGAGAAGGTTGTGACTTTTGTGACTACAAAATAGCTTTCAGATCACAGTTGTCAGCTTGCAGATTTATTTTAAAAAATATTTTGAAATAAAAAAAGCCCGCGTAGTCTTAATTGCAAATTTTCGCAATTAATTTCCGCGGGGTAAGTGTAGGCGAATTATTTTATTTGTTGGTGGTGATTGACTCTACTTGGTCGGCATCGATGTGTAGAAGTTCCTTTTCTGTCCCCAGAATTTTCATAGTGATAATTATGGAGTCATCTGTTTCTTTATGCTTCAGATAGTCAAGCATGTTGTAAGTATTTCCAGATATTGTTTTTATCTTTGCGCAGCCTCCATTTCTTGAAACTTGCCTCAGCGCCTCAACTTTCCAATAATTAGCTTCAATCATTATTTTCTCCTCCTTGGCTTCTTTGAGCCATAATCTATGTTACTTCTGATAAGAACCACGATGTTCTATTATACTCTAAAATTACAAAAATGTCAAGACAATTAATACAGGTTGAAAATTTGTGCAAGACTTATGACAGTGAAGGTGTTAAAACCACTGCGATGTGCGGGATGACTTTTTCGATTGAAAAGGGTGAATTTGTTTCGATCATGGGACCTTCTGGATCAGGAAAATCAACCCTGATGCAGATTTTGGGGATGCTTGATCGCGCCACTGACGGGACATATCTGCTTGAAGGTGTGGATGTGAACAAATTTGGAGATGATGAATTGGCAAAGATTCGCAACAAGAAAATAGGATTCGTTTTTCAATCTTTCAATCTTTTGCCGAGAACTTCGGTGTTTGAAAATGTGGAACTTCCACTTTTGTATGATGAAAATCACATTGAAAATCACAATGAGAAAAAAGTGATGGATGCTCTGAGAGCCGTGGGAATGGAACATCGCGCGGGGTATCTTTCCAATCAACTTTCGGGTGGTGAAAAGCAGCGCGTGGCAATTGCCAGAGCTCTGGTGAACAGTCCCGAGCTTATTTTTGCTGATGAGCCAACTGGAAATCTTGATTCAAAATCAGGATTGGCGGTGATGAAAATTTTGCAACAACTCAACAATGAAGGGCACACTGTCATTTTGGTGACTCACGAAACATACACAGCCCAACACGCCAAAAGAATTCTCAACATGAAAGACGGACAACTCATTTCAGATGAATTGGTGCAAAGTCGTTTAATTGCAGATGGAGAAGGAACATTGTTAAAATGATCAAGCATTGAAAATCAGGAAATAATTTTAAAATAACCAAGACACAAGAAACAATAACCAAACAAATTTCAAATCACAATACCCAAAAGAACAAATAGTTTGAATATTTGAAATTTGATTATTGAATTTTGTTTGATGTTTGTATCTTGGTTATTGTTTCTTATGAAGCTCAGTTCTCCAATAAAAATTTCATACAAAAATCTCATGGCGGCCAAGTTCCGCTCATTTTTGACGATTTTGGGAATTATCATTGGAATTGCCAGCGTGATTGTTGTGATGGCGATTGGCGCCAGTGCGCAAAGGCTCATTATTGATCAAGTTGCAGGAATTGGCACTAATTTAGTGGGAATTTTACCGGGCGCTTCAGATGAAAAAGGCCCGCCCGCTTCGGCTTTGGGTATTGTAACCACAACTCTGAAAATTTCAGATTTGAATGCAATTATGCTTAAAAAAAATGTGCCAAGCGCAACTGCAGTCAGTGGCTATGTCACAGGGGTTGGCACAGCCAGATATAAGAGCAATTCAAACGAGAGCAATTTCCAAGGTGTTTCAGCTGATTTCATTGATGTTGAAAACAACAAACTCACTGCTGGAAGATTTTTTACAAAAGAAGAAGAGGCAGGATTGGCCAAGGTCGCAGTTTTGGGAGCGAAAAAAGCCAAGGATCTTTTTGATCAAGATGATCCAATTGGGAAAATTATCTCCTTAAAGGATGTCAACTTTACAGTCATTGGAACCTTTGAAGAAAAAGGATCTTCAGGATTTTCAAATGTTGACGAACTTATCTTTATCCCGCTTCAAACAGCTCAAAAAATAATACTTGGCATTGATTATATTAATTTTGCAAGGGTGAAGATTGATGCACTGGAGAACATGGACAGGGCCACGGCTGATATCAAGTTGACGCTTCGCTCGCAACACCACATCAAGAATCCAATCGATGATGATTTTTCAGTGCGAAACACGGCTCAGGCCATTGAGACAATCACCAATGTAACTAATGTTTTGAAATATTTTCTGACTGGAATCGCTGCAATTTCTCTTTTGGTTGGTGGTATCGGAATTATGAATATAATGTTGATTTCAGTGAATCAAAGAATTCGTGAAGTTGGCCTTAGGAAAGCGGTCGGCGCCAGAACCAGGCACATCATAACGCAATTTTTGGTTGAATCGGCTTTCATAACTCTTATTGGTGGGGTTATTGGGATTGTTTTTGGAATTGTCATTTCAGCTTTGGCGTCGGTGATAATTAATTCACTTGGATATAACTGGGAATTTTTAATTTCATTTTCTTCGATTGTGACGGCAACATTTGTGTCGGTCATGATCGGTTTGGTTTTTGGATTGTATCCAGCTCGCAAAGCCTCGCAAATTTCACCGATGGAGGCATTGCGTTATGAGTAAGCTCATGTATAAAGTATATTGTAGAATGTATTATGTATAAACTCGGGAATGCATTTATACATTATACAAGATACTAAATACATTATACAAAAATTATTAATAAAAATTGTGAACAGAATAAAACTATCATTTAAATTAGCCTTGCGAAACCTATCTGTAAATATTGGTCGGACTGTTTTGACATTGGTTGGAATTGTGATTGGAATAACTTCGGTGATTATTGTAACATCCAGTGGTCAAGGCGTGAAAGGATACATTCTGGGACAGTTCGACAGCTATGGCAACGACATTATCCAAATTGAAACAAAAGTTCCATCAACTGGAAAAACCTCTTCGGCCAATGCAACTGGACAAGCCCAGGGAATCCAAATCACAACTCTCAAGGTGACAGATGGTGAACAAATTTTGAAACTTCCAAATGTGACTGGCTTTGCAGCTGGGACACTGGGTCAGGAAATTGCATCCTACAAAAATGAAAACAAGCGAGCCATGATTTATGGCAACGGTGCAGCACTTCCGGAGATAGACACTGGTGTGAAAGTGGAGAAAGGAGTTTTTTATACCCAAGCGGAAGATGACAGTTTGGCGCAGGTGGTTGTTATTGGAAGCGAAGTGAAGAATTCCTTGTTTGGGGATGAAGATGCGATTGGAAAAGACATTAGACTTAAGGGTTTAAACTTCAGAGTTATTGGCGTGGCTGAAGAAAGAGGAACAGTTGCTTTTTTCAATTATGACGAACTGATTTATATGCCAGTGCAGACTTTGCAGAAAAAAATTCTTGGCATTGATTATGTGAGATATATTACAGTCAAGGTGAAAGATGTCGCCATGATTGATGTTACTGCCGCTGATGTGACAGACCTCTTGAAGAGAATTCATAAAACACCCAGGGAGGAGCAAGAGGATTTTTCAGTGGTGACGATGCAGGAAGCGCAAAAATTGGTGGATGATGTCTTTGGCACAATTAATATTTTGCTTTTGGCTTTGACCTCAATCTCTTTGATTGTGGGAGGAGTTGGCATTATGAATGTGATGTATGTTGCAGTGGTTGAAAGAACCTTTGAAATTGGACTTCGAAAAGCTGTGGGAGCAAAAGAAATGGATATCAGGAATCAATTTCTTTTTGAAGCAATTTTCATAACATTCATTGGTGGCATGATTGGAATCATTCTGGGATTTTTATTGAACCTTGCTTTTTCATATATTTTTTCTCTGCTGGGATATTCCTTGAGTTTTCCTTTGACCATGAACTCGGTGCTTTTGGGCGCTGGATTTTCTGTGGCAACGGGAATAATTTTTGGATATTATCCGGCCTGGAAAGCTTCAAAATTGTCTCCAATGGAGGCGCTCAGAAAAGAATAGAGCCTCGTTGTATAACGAGGCTCTGGGTGCATTTTGCTTTTCTTTTCTTTCTTTAGGTCAGGGGAATTGTTATTTCCCTGCATTGGGCAAGATTGATGGTTTGCCCATTCATCTCTATCAATTTATCTGATGCGAAATGAACCCTGGTGATAATTCCTCCGATGTTGCCCATAGGCTGGAGAGCTACATTCACAGGCAACTGCTCATTCATGATAGTGTTTAATGTTCTTCTCAGTGCGTTGTCAGGCATTTTAACCTCCATTTTTTGGCTTTTTTGAGCCATTTTTTATTTGTGCTACTTTTCTATTATGAATAAGTATGCACATAAATTTATTATTTGTCAATATTGTAGCTTTTATGCGGTTGTGGTAACATATAGGGACAAATTAACCCGTAAAAAACAGGCTTATGCATCAAGACAAAAAAAGAGAAGAGCTTGAAGAAATAAAAGAATTTGAGCGAATGCAACAAGAAGAATTGCTCGGACAAGAAGCAGAAATTGAAGATGTTGAAGAAACTGAGAATTTTGAAAAAGAAAAAAGCGAAGAGGTCCCAATTGAAAATGAAATTGAAAGATCAAAAAGAAAAAGAAAAGAAATGATTTTTGAATTTGCACTTTTCTGCATTTTGGGAATCTTGCTTGGGATAACAATCAAAACAGAAGCGATCAAAAGAATAACAATCGGCTTTAATGATTATCAAATTAAAACTGAAACAAAACGATATGATATTGCAAGCATGAAGAAAAACCTTGAGCAAAAAGCTCTTGAAGCCGAGCAGGCTACACAGCAAATGTCTGAGTAACAAAAATTAGTAATCAGTAATTAAAACAATATGACTGAAGAAAACAAGGAAATCAAAGACGCCTCAATGGAAGAGGAATCAAATCTTGAAATTGAGACTGAAGAAGAAAAAGAAGTTGAACCTGAGACCGAAGAAGAAAAAAAGGACAAAAAGATAAAAAATTTGGTTTCTGCTGTGATTCTGTTGGCAGGTCTTTTTGTGGGAAGTCTTTTCGTTGATGGAATCCAAATGGTTAGAGGTGGTGGTTTTTCTCAGCGAGCACTGAAGACTGTTGATGTTTTTGCACTCAATGGAAGAACCTGGGTTGCCTATGACGAACCATTGGTGAAGCTTCAGGTCATTTCTGATGACTCATGTGAAGCTTGCAAGCCTGATGAGGTCTTGGTTGGACTGAAGGGTGTGCTTCCAACAATGCTCAATGAAAAAATCGATTACAATTCTGAGCAAGGGCAAAAATTGATTGCTCAATTTGGAATCAAAACTTTGCCAGCCTTCATTTTCTCAAAAGAAATTGAGAAAACTGAACTTTTTGTTAAGGCTGAATCGTTCTTAAGCAAGCAAGGTGATTCATATGCAATCAAAAGCGCTGAAGCTGGATTTCCAGTTGGAAAATATGTTTCAGCTCCAACAATCGAAGGAAATGATGTCAAAATCGGATCAGATGAATCTTTGGTGAAAGTTATCTCTTTCATCAACTTCATGAATCCTAGCGATAAAAGCGCATTTCAAACAATCACTTCTCAAATAACCAAAGATTATGCTGACAAAGTTCAGGTTGTTTTCAAGGGATATGTTCCAGCGACTGCAACTCAAGGAGTTTCCGCATTCATGGCTTCAGCTTGCGCCAATGAGCAAGGAAAATTTTTGGAATATGGCGACAAATTGTTTGCGACTCAAGCTGTTTGGGCAAAAGCCAAAGACGCAACCCCAGCATTGAAGGGATATGCTGCAAATCTTAAACTTAACACTGCTGACTTCAACAAATGTCTTGATGATAAAAAATATCAAGAATTGACAACGAAAACTTTGACTGAAGGACAAGCTTTTGGAATTCAAGCAACACCTTCAATTTTTGTTGGAACTGACTTGCAAGCTCCAACAGTTAAATATGATGATGTGAAAAAAGTTATCGAGCAGCAACTCTCTAGATAGGTTTTAGGGATTAGGTTCTAGGAATGAGTCAAAGAAAAAACGAAGATTGCATCTTCGTTTTTTGTATTTTTTTATAATCATAATTAGTTTTTGATTTCTAGCTTCTAATACCTAATACATAATACATAATCTTAAAATTTGACAATGCATTTCAAGGTGCTATAATCACATTATGAGTACAAACAAACCAAACCACAATTTAATACAGTTTATGTATTTTTGGTTTACGGGCCTTCAAGGTCGGTTTGTTTTTGCGAATTGTGGATAAGAGATAG
>CAYVME010000028.1:0-13438 GCA_964452415.1 uncultured Bdellovibrionales bacterium | reverse complement strand
CCTTCAATTCTGGCCCTTAGTTTTTCCTTTGGTGAAAAACTCGCTTTGGCATTTTTGAGATCAAATGACATATATTTTTGTATCTTTAAGATTTTTCTTATTTTGATTTTAGCACGGAAGGCTGGGTGTTTACAAATAATCGCTTGGCTGTTATTATATGCAGAGTTCTGAATTTTTGAGTTTTTGAAAAAAACATATTGGAAGCGTGGCCGAGTGGTTGAAGGCAACAGTCTTGAAAACTGTCATGGGGCGACCCATCAAGAGTTCGAATCTCTTCGCTTCCTCAATGGTATGGAATAAAATAGTTTCAAATGGAGAGGTGACTGAGAGGCCGAAAGTACCTCACTGCTAACGAGGCAAGGCTTAACCGCCTTCGAGGGTTCGAATCCCTCCTTCTCCGCATCATAAGAACAGAGTCCCTCAAGGGGCTCTTTTTGTTTGCTGTCCTAGAAGATGTGAATATTTGTGTATGTTGTGTATTGAAGTTATGCACATGTGTGGTACATAACTGAGCATATTTTCTTAAAATGCCTAAAATAAAGCATTTTAATTTTGCAAATGTGTGTATATTGTGTGCATAACTTGAGTATTGTTACACAAGCTCAAAAAATGTATAATGGGGAAATGTTGAATTTAAATTCAAAAACTTTAACGAAAAAACAAAAACGAGTATTCGACTTTATTTGCAGTTGTCTTGAAAGGGATGGTTTTTCACCAACCATTGGTGAGTTGGCAAAATTTTTGGGAGTGTCTTCGCTTCGCACCGTGACTCAATATTTGGAAAGCTTGGAGAAGAAGGGCTTGATTGTTCGCGGTCATCATCAAAGCCGTGGAATTCGTTTGGCGAAATATAATGATATCATGCTGGAGACCGTGACACTTCCAGTTTTAAGCTCGGCAGGTTGCGACAACATGAATGTTTTTGCTGAGCAATCATATGATGAATTCATCACTTTGGATCGAGAATTCTTGAATGGGAACAATCCTGAAAAAGTTGTGGTTTTTCGTGCAATGGGAGATTCAATGAAAGACGGAGGAATTGAAACTGGCGATTTGGTTTTGACCCAGGTCACGACCGACATCAATCAAAAAGACAAAGTGGTGGCAATCGTGGATGGAATGGCGTTGATCAAACAAATCAATTTCACTTCAAATGCTGTGATTCTTTCGCCGATGTCTCATGATTCGCAGTATCGTCCGATCATCATGAAAAGAAATTTCCAGGTTTTTGGAAAAGTGATTGAGGTGATCAAAAATTCATTTGGCTCAGAAGAGTTAGTGTATGAAAACTTATAAAGATCAATACCATGAATAAACAACAAATTATTGATAAAACTGCTGAATTTGCTAAGAATTTTTTTGAAGGAGAAAGTTCTGGGCATGATTGGTGGCACACTGAGCGCGTTTGGAAAATGGCAAAATATCTTGGAAATATTGAAAATGCTGATTTATTTGTTGTCCAATTGGCTGCGCTTTTGCATGATGTTGCAGATTGGAAATTGAATGATGGTGATGAAAAGGCTGGACTTAAAAAGGTGGAAACATGGTTAGAAAAAAATGATATTAAAAAAGATGAGTTGGAACATGTTTTAAAAATTATTGATTGTATGTCATTCAGCAAGGAAACAGAGGGTAAAAAGATTAATACCATCGAAGGTTTTGTTGTTCAAGATGCCGATCGACTGGATGCTATTGGTGCTATTGGAGTTGCCAGAACTTTTGCATTTGGTGGAAGTCGTAATCGCAAGATATATGACCCAGAAAGAAAACCTGAAACAATTGCAACATTTGAGCAATATAAAAATGGAGAAAGTACATCAATAAATCATTTTTATGAGAAAATTTTATTATTGAAAGATCGCCTAAATACAAAAGCAGCTAAGGAGATTGGCGAAAAGCGTCATAAATTTGTGGAATATTATCTCGAGCAGTTCTTTGAAGAATGGGAATGTAGATTTTAATTTTTTAGTACAAATAAAAATGGAAATTTTTGAAAAGAGTTTGGAAATCAAAGGATCGCAGGCAAGTTCAATTCCGACAATGGTTTTGGCATGGTGGAAAGAAATTTCAGTTCAGTCGGGATCGCCAGTGACACCCGGAAAATTGTATGCAGTGGGAAATTACCTGGTTGAACTTGTGAAAAACTCTTTGGGAGATGGAAAAAGTGACGGGAAGGTCACTGCTGTTTTTGACGACGAGAAAATAAAAATCGTGATTGATGATTTTGGAACAGATGAAAAAGAAATCAGTCTCAATGTTTCTGGAAATTATGGAATGAAAGAGGCGATTGAATATGCTGATGATTTCATGGTTGAATTTCATGGTGTGACATATGAAAAAGACAGACGAGGCAAGCTCGAAGAAGTTGATGAAAGCGATCTTTTCAAGGGTTCGCGTGTGACCTTCGTGAAATACAATGTGGCGCCGCCAGCTGAAGAAGATGAACCGCAATTTCATGGTCGCGACTTTGGACAAAGAATGTAAGTAAAATATTAAAAAGACAAATCGTATGCCAGCAGAAAAAATTAGCCTTGAAAATGCCAAGCAGGACAAACTTTTTTATTTTGTTGCCAATGTTGTTGTTTGGCGCCCGAGTGACCAAAAGTGTCTAATTCTCAAAAGGGATGAAAGAGAAAAAGTTCATCCTGGGAGATATGGAGTTCCTGGTGGAAAATTGGAATGGAATGACATGGACCTGGCAAAGCCAACAAGGATAAATGGTGATGTTTTGGACTTCGAAAATGCGATCGAAGATTTGCTAAAAAGAGAATCTTTTGAGGAGGCCGGAATTGAAATTGAAAACGGATTAACATATATCAATAGTGTGGCATTTGTTCGTCCAGATGGCATCCCAGTGATTTTGGCGAAATTTGCAGCCAAATATAAAAGTGGAGAGATTAAATTGGAAAAAGGAGCATTTACAGATTTCGCTTGGGTCAATGTTGAGGAGGTGAAAAGTTATCCCTGTATTGATGGAGTTGCTGGGGAGATAAAAAAGACGATTGAATTGTTCAGCTAATAAATTATGATTGGATTTTTTGACAGCGGATTTGGCGGACTGACTATTTTGAAGGAAGTTGTGAGAACACTTCCTGATTATTCATATGTTTATCTTGGGGACAATGCAAGAACCCCATATGGATCTCGATCTCAAGAGATAATTTATCAATACACCTGTGAAGGTGTGAGTGAGCTTTTTAGGCAGGGTGCAGAATTGGTGGTGCTGGCTTGCAACACATCATCTGCTGTGGCACTTCGAAAAATTCAACAGGAATTTTTGCCAAAATTTCATCCTGATAAAAAAGTTTTGGGAATTATTATTCCTACAGCTGAAGAAATGATGGGATTTGAAAATATAGGAATTTTTGCAACTGAGGCCACGGTTTTTTCTGAAATTTACACTATTGAGATTTTAAAAAATAACCCTAGCGCCATTGTGACTCAGCAAGCATGTCCATTGCTGGTTCCCATTATTGAGGCAGGTGAATTTGGTCAGCTTGATGCAGTGGTTAAAAAATATGCCAAAGAACTTTTTAGGAAAAATGAAAATATCGAAAAGGTTATTCTTGGATGCACACACTATGCAATCATTGAAGATGTTTTTCGCAGGTATATTCCTCAGCATGTTGAAATTATTTCACAAGGAAAAATTGTTGCTGAGAAGTTGAAGAGTTATTTGGATAATCATCCTGAAATTGAAAATAGAATAGAAAAAAAGAGTAGACGAAAATTTTTGACCACCAAGAATTCACACAGCATTCAACATTTGGCTGATTTGTTTTTTGGTGAAAAAATTAAGTTGGAAATAATTAAACTAATGAAATAAAGTTATGGAAAATAATCTCGCAGGAAAAGCTCTTAATGCGCTTGAGCTGATTGATTATCAAGAGGGGTCTGTTGTGAGCAGGACAATTGCCGATAAGCCAGTCGGAACTGTAACAATTTTTGCCTTTGATGATGGACAAGGTCTCAGTGAACACACTGCGCCATATGATGCTATCGTGCATATTATCGATGGAGAAGTGGATGTTATGATTTCTGGAAATGTGGTGCGTGCAAAGGCTGGAGAAATCGTGATCATGCCTGCCAATCAGCCACATTCACTCAATGCTGTTGGCAAGTTTAAAATGATTCTTATTATGATTAGAGCTTGAAAAACTTAAAGAATATATGAAAATACAAAAAGATAAGGCGATTATAGTTTTAACTGTGCTTATTGATGTTATAGGGATTGGAGTTATTATTCCTGTGTTGCCTTTTTATGTGGAAAGTTTTGGTGCATCTTCTTTTGTGGTGACACTTTTGTTTGCAGTGTTTGCGTTTTTTGCATTTGTCAGTGGTCCTTTTTTGGGCGCGTTGTCTGATCGAATTGGAAGAAGGCCAGTTTTGATTTTGAGCATTACCAGCACGGCGATTGGCTGGTTTGTTTTTGCTTCGGCTCATGCAATTTGGGTTTTGTTCTTGGGAAGAATTATCGATGGTTTGGCGGCTGGAAATTTTCCAATTGCACAAAGTTATTTGATGGATATTGCAAAGAGTGACAAGGAAAGAACCACTAATCTTGGATTGATCGGAGCGGTGTTTGGAATTGGTTTTATTGTTGGGCCAGTGATTGGTGCGTCACTGGGCGCAATTTCACCCTCGCTTCCTTTTTGGTTTGTGGGGGTTTTGGCAACGCTCAATGTTATCGGTGCATATTTCTTCTTGCCTGAAACACATTTGAAAAAAAGTGTGGGCAAAAAAATCTCAATCAATCCGTTGTCTCCAATTGCTGGTGCGCTCAAGGATAAAATGCTTCGCTCGAGATATTTTGCATGGTTTCTTTTCGGAGTTGCATTTGCTGGGATGCAATCAGTTTTTGCGCTTTTCGTGAAAGAAGTTTTTGGATTTTCTGCGACAGTGACCGGATATCTTTTCACTTCGATGGGTGTGGTTTTGGTTATTAATCAAGGCTGGGCGCTTAAAAGAATTTGGTTAAAATATTTCAAGGAAGTTGATCTGGAAATTTGGTTTTTTGTGATTATGATTTTGGGATTTGTTTTGATTGATTTGAAAATTTTTGCAATCTTTTTGCTTGGACTTCTTTTCACAACAGTTGGACAATCAACTTTGCGAGTCGTGATGTCTTCTGGCGTGGCGGGAGTGGCTGGACCTCAAAAAAGGGGAGAGGTAATGGGGATCATGTCTTCAATTGCGTCCGTGTCCATGATTGCCGGACCACTTTTGGCTGGAGCACTTTTTCAGAAAAATGTTCAATGGCCATTTTTGTTTAATATTCTTATTTTGTTTGTTGCATTTTTAATTATGAAAAAAAATTTCTCGAATGAAAAAATTGCTCAGGAGACTGTAACTGAAGTTATTGAATAAAAGATATGGAGAATAAAAAAAATGGGAAAATCGTGTATCAATACTTTGACACTGAAAATTTCAATCTGGTAAAGAATGATATTTGGCTCAGGAGAAGAGGCGAATTGTTTGAGCTCCTGATTCCAATTTTCGAAAATGAAAAAAAAGATTCCAATCAGTATCAGAAAATTGAAGGCGAAGATAGAATTCGAGAAATTTTTGCAATTGCCAGAATAAAAAGTTTTATTGAGGATATTGCCGATCTTGGATATGATGTTTTTTTTGAATCAGTGGGTGTGACTGAAAACGAAAATTTTTTATCGGAGCGAAAAAAAGTTTTGGAATTCTTGAAAATAAAAAAGCCCGATTATTATCAGGCTCTTGTTGAGGCGGGCGTTGTCAAAAATTGAAATGTTAAAAAATCTTCCGTAAAGCAGAAGATTTTTTTATTTATTATCGTATTTTTTCTGATAGAAATATATTTGGTAGTTCGGGTTGCTCATCCCTGCTATGTTCAGGTAAGCTTAATTGTTTCTCTTTTTTTAAATCAATCTCCCGTTTTTCCGCGAGCATGCGTTCATTTTTTTCCATTCCAAGTTTGTGCTCAGCCTTTTCTCTTTCCTGCAATTCCTGCAGTCTTTTCATGTTTTCCAACCTTTCCAATTGCTCCCTTTGCTCCTCATCAGTTGCATCTTTGTAGGCTTTGTCGAATGCCATATTTTTTTATTATTGCTTATATCTTAATTATGGTACTGCTAGTCATTTATTGCAAGTATCATTAGCGGACTGTTGAGCTTATTATGTGTGTTTAATGAAAAAGGACTTTCCGAATTTCCGGAAAGTCCATATGTGGCGTAGCTTGATTCGGTACATTTACATTAATTGCGAGAACTGGCTTATGAATAAGCCTCTTTTGCTGTTCTCGCTACTGCGTAGAAGTTCACGCTTGGGGATACCAATTTCATCCAAGACTGCGTGGACAACTTCTAAAAAAGGTTCTTTGTCCTGAATACGTTTTTTTACGGTCAGGGCTAGTTCATTAAATTTTGAATCAGTCACTAGTGCTTCCTCCTTGTTTTTTTTGGTATTGTGTTGAATGCGCTATTTAGCACAGAAATTATGATAACACAAAGGGTGATATGGGTCAAGATTTATCTTGTTTGGTTTCCTGCCTGGCAATTACGATGGCAAAAATCTCTTTGGCGCCCGCATTTTTCAAAACTTTGGCACATTCCAGAATTGTGGAACCAGTGGTGGCAATGTCATCAACAAGGAGAATGATTTTATTTTTGACTAATTCCTCATTTGGAATTAAAAAGGCTCCATTGAGGTTTTGTTGGCGATGTTTGTAATCTTTAATGCCCATCTGGGGTGTTGTGTACCTGTTTCGGATCAGGATATTTTCCTCTGTGGAAATGATTGCTCCCGGCAGGAGTTCTTGGGAAATTCTCTTGGCCAAAAGCGAGGATTGATTGAATCCTCTCCAGCGGAGTCTTCTTTTGTGCAAGGGAATTGGCAAGATTAGGTCCGGTAGCGGAATATCTGTTTTTTGCATAACATTTACCATTAAATTTCCCAGGGGCACATGAAGGTCTGCAATGAAGCGATATTTGAAAAAATGAACTGCTCGAGCAACTGAATTTTGCTTATACGAGGCGCAAGTCAAAAGTCCATCAAGAGAAGATTTCTTTTTGCAATTTTGGCAGGTTCGTCCATCGGGTGTGATTCTTATTTCGCAGATCCCGCAGACTTGTTCGGCCGTCTTTTTTATTTTGAAAAAGCAATTTTCACACAGCCATGTACCGTTTCTCTTGCAAGAAATGCAAGTAATAGGGAAAAGAATGTCCAGAATTAATTTGTTAATTTTTTTGACGGGCATATTTTAGGGTGGTGGGTATTTAAATAGGTATTTAAATGGGTATTTAAAATTGTCAGGAGTTCAATTTTTGTTTAAATTTTCTTATTTTGAAACGCTCGGATGATAAATGGATCCTGTGGATAAGTTTTTAAGATTGTTTACTTTCTAATAATGTGGTAATATATTTGTAAGTGTTATGTTTTTATTCTAATACAAATACAAAAATGTTGGAATTTTTTAAGGTTAAAAATAAATCTTTTATTGGTATTGATTTTGCAACATCTTCTATTAAAGTTGTTGAGCTCTCATATAAGAATCAAAAAGTTTCACTGGAAAATTATGGAATTGTCGATTTGAATTTTGGAGAGAATGAGCAAAAAAAAATAGTTGAAAATAATTCCACCTATAATCAAAAAATAAATACAGCCCTCAAAAATCTTGTGAATAAGATGGAATTAAGGCATGGCGCTCAAGCGTATGTTTCAATTCCTGGTTTTAGTGGAATCATAACAATAATAGAACTTCCTGTGATGAAGCAAGATGAGCTTGCCAGGGCAATTCAATTTGAAGCCCATAAGTATATCCCAAGCTCCTTGGATGAAGTTGTTATGAGTTGGGAGGTTGTTGAACAAATAGGGAATGTGCCAAGTGTTGAACTTTCAAAAACTGAGGATAATGCCAATAAAAATATTAAGAATAAAGTTTTGCTTGTGGCTGCGCCAAAAAAAGAGATTGAATATTATGATAAGCTCGTTTCAGGCGTTAATTTTGAAGTTAGTGCAATAGAATTGGAAACTTTTTCAATAGCGCGGTCGCTTGTTGGAGATGATAATGGTGTTTATTTTATTATTGATATTGGTTCAAGATCGACCAATATTATCCTGATTGAAAAAAGCGTGGTCAGAGTTAATCGAAACATTAATGCTGGTGGAAATGAGATCACGACCACAATAAGTGATAGCATGAGCATCTCGAGACAACGCTCGGAAATTTTCAAGAAAGGAAGCAAAGATCTTTTGAACACTAAGGAATCTTCACTCACAATTCCTGTTTTAGAATTGATTGTTTCAGAATCAAAAAGAATTCTTAATTTATTTATGGAGAAAAATAAGGGTGTTAGAATTGATGGAATATTTCTTTCTGGTGGCACATCAAAAATGGAAGGAATGGAAGAATACTTCACTCGCTGTCTTGGAATGAGCGTTAAGGTTGGAGATCCTTGGCGCAGAATTTCTGTTAGTGATGAGGTTGCACCGCTGGTTAAGGAATTGGGGGCTTCTTTTTCTGTTGCTATCGGTCTGGCTCTGCGCGGAGTTGATGAATATAGGAGGAAATAAAAAATTTTAATAATACAATTGTAAAAATAAGACAATAAAAGCTAATCAAAAAACGCAATTCATGATTCGGTGAAGACATTGGATTCATGGATTTGCATAATATCTTAAAAAAATGACAACAATAAACTTGTATCAAAATCAAGCTGAAAAGGAGAATCAGCTTTCCACGAAGTCTGTAAATGGTGGCTTCTTTTTCTCTCTTGGTATTCTTATTTTGACACTTTTGATTTTGTTGGGCGTTAAGATTTATGTGCCGATGGCACAGGCAGAAATAGAAGAGCTGGATGGAAAGATTGCTTCTGAAAACACGAAGCTTGTTGGACTCAAGGATCTTGAGAACATTATTGACAATCAAAAAAGAATTACAGAAATAAAGAACAATCTAAAAATAGTCAATGGCAATGTTTCCAGAATTGAAATGAGTAATGTTATTGCGATGATTGCCAGTGAGATGAATAACAACGTTTTTGTTTCAAGTTTCAAATATGATAAGGATAAGACAATAAATCTGGATTTGAGCACAAGTAATTTTAGTGATGCATCCATGCAAATTTTTAATTTCAAGAAATCAGACAGATTCAAGGATGTTGTTTTGAGCAGTCTTTCTCGGAAGGAGGCCGCAGTTTCTTTCAGTGTTAAAATGAGGGTTAATGAGGCTGATGTTCAGATTAATAAGTAATTTTTTGAAAACAAATTTAAATAAATAAAAATATAAATATCACACTCAGTTTTTTGCCCAAAAAATGCAAATACTAGAGTGATAAAAAAATGCGACTAAAAACCCTCTTTTTCCCAATAGTACTGGTTATATCCTTCTTTATAGGCTTTGGATATGTTTGGCCTGAAGCTATGAAAATTAAGGATATGAATGAGAAAAAAATAGAAAAACAAAAAACACTTGAAAACATAGAGGCAAAGAAAAGGTTAATTTTGCAGGCAAAAGAAAAGATGTCCTCAGGTGATTTGGGTGTTTTTGTTAAGGATTATTTACCAGAAAGGAGAATTGAAGAAAAAATAATAAGTAATATTAGTTATCTTGCCAGTGATTCAAACATTTCACTTTTGGATATCTCAATGACTGATTCTGGAAAATCGCAAAGCAAACCTGCTGTTGCGGAAAGTAATGCCACAACTATATCGGGCATGGGTTCTGGCATTAAGAATATCGATCCAGTTATGGAATCAATACCTGTCAAAGTATCAGTTTCTGGAACTTTTCAACAAACAAAAGTTTTCTTGGATGGCTTGCAGCGACTTCCAATTTTCAATAATGTTGACTCCTTGTCCATAAGCAAAAAGGCAACTGAGAAGAAGTCAGACGAGAATGATTCTCCAGCTGGTGAGGATAGTCTTCTTGTTGATGCTGTTATTAATTTTGGATATATGGGTGTTTCAAAAATCTCTGAATCTGAGGCTTCGTCTTTGAGTTTAAATATAGATGAAGAGACAATCAAGGGACTCAAGGGGTATGTTTCAACTAAAGAGCAGATTCTTAGTCCGGCGCTTGCTGGAGAGAAGGGTGGAAGGACAAATCCATTTTTGGTTAATTAATTTTTTTTCTTAAGCTTATATTCAGGAGAATTATTGCAATAGCTCCCATTTCTTAATGACTGAAATAAAAATAAAGCAGAATAGCCCTAAAAAAACTGACTCACTGGAGTCTGATTCTGTTGGTGATGATCTCATTGTTGAAAGAGCAAGAGAACTGGGGATTCCATTTTTGCAAAAAGTTCCAAATGTTCCAGTTGAAACTCTTGAGATAATATCTGAAGATATTTCAAAACAGAATAAAATCGTTGCTTTTGAGCAGGTCGGAAAAATTGTTAAGGTTGGAATTGTTGACCCTGAGGATGTGAATGCTTTGAATATTTTGCGATTTATTTCCGAAAAAAGAAATATAGAATTTGAATTATATTTAATCTCGGAAACTGTTTTTGGTAAGATAGTGGAACAATTTTCAGGAGGAACAGAGAAGGCAATTGAGGAGGCCATGCAATCATTGAATGAGAATGATTTCAGTGTCAGTGTGGATGGTTCTCAGTCGGAAGTGCCGAATGAAAATGGTGAGGTTGAACTTCAATCTGCGCCTGTGACGAAACTTTTAAGTGTTATTGTTCGACATGCCATTGAAGGCAAAGCCAGTGATATTCATATTGAGCCATTTGGGTTGAAGGAGTACAGGGTGCGATTTAGAGTTGATGGAATTTTGCATTCTTCACTCTCAATTCCCTTGGGCGTTGGAAAAGCAGTGGTTTCAAGAATAAAAATTCTTTCAAATTTGAAGATAGATGAAAAGAGGAAGCCTCAGGATGGAAGATTTAAGATAAAAGAAAATGAGAAATCTGTCGACTTTCGTGTTTCCAGTTTGCCTGTTATTGACGGTGAAAAGATCGTGCTTCGACTTTTGGATGCCAGAAATAATTCAATTGATTTCGAAAGCATGGGTATCATGGGAAAAGGAAAAGATATCTTGCTTAAAAATATTCAAGAACCATTCGGAATCATTCTGATGACTGGTCCGACTGGATCTGGAAAATCAACCACTCTGTATGCTTGTTTGGATATTTTAAATAAAGAAGAAAGGAACATAATCACGCTGGAAGATCCGGTTGAATATTCCATATCTGGAATTAATCAAAGTCAGATAAATCCAGAAATAGGATACACTTTTGCTAGTGGTCTGCGAAGCATTTTGCGTCAAGATCCAAATGTTATCATGGTTGGTGAAATTAGGGATAGTGAGACTGCGGAATTGACAATTCATGCTGCTCTCACGGGACATCTTGTTCTTTCGACATTGCATACCAACAGTTCAGTTGGTGCGATTCCTCGCTTGATTGATATGGGCATTGAATCGTTTCTTCTTTCTTCGGGTCTTAGAGTTGTTGGTGCGCAAAGGTTGGTGCGAAAAATTTGCAATAAATGCAAAGAGGAGATTAAGGTCTCTCCTGCAGTTTTGGATTTTATTCATTCTCAGGTGGACACGATTCCAACCAAGGAAATTGAAAAATATGGTTTAAATTTGAATGATGGAATCCATCTGTTTAAAGGAAAAGGTTGCGAGGCATGTTCTCATATGGGCTATAGCGGACGAGTTGCAATTTTTGAAGCACTCGAAATGACACAGGACTTGAAAGATGTGATTTCACAAAAGGATGGCGTGGAGGCCGAAATTCAAAAATGTGTCGATGATCAAGGCATGATAACAATCAAGCAAGATGGCTTGCTGAAGGTTTTGCTTGGATTGACAACATTCGAGGAGGTGGAAAGAGTTACGGAGGGCAGTAGCAGTTTCGGTGGAGCTGAAGAAGACGACAAGGGCTAAAATATCATGATGTGGAAAATACAGATAAACAGTTAAATGATTTAAATTCAAAAATATGAGCAATGAAAAGAAAATAATGATTGTGGAAGACGATGTTTTCATTCGTGATATATATCAAGTTAAATTTTCTCGAGAAGGATTCGATGTTATTGTGGCTGAAGATGGCATTAAAGCATTGGAAATTCTGAAGAGTGTTGTGCCTGATATTATAATGCTTGATATTATTATGCCATACATGAATGGTATTGAAGTTTTGAAGAAAATTAAAGCCATCGAAGCGTTGAAAGATGTCCCAGTTATCATGCTGACAAACATCTCTGAAAAAGAAAAAGTTGATGAGGGTCTTGAGCTTGGGATTGCAGATTATTTGATCAAATCGCACTTTACTCCTTCTGAAGTTTTGGCGAAAGTGAACTCATTATTGAATAAATAAAAACAAATTAAATGTCTACAACACACAGCGAACAAAGAGTGAAAAGTCTCCTGAGGTTGGTTGCCCAGCAAGGCGCATCCGATTTGCATTTGGTTGTTGGGCGATATCCAACTCTTCGTTTGGATGGAAAGTTGTATCCACTGACCCAGGAATCAATTCTTTCAGCTGAAGATACACAATCCCTCAGTGATGCCTTGATGACTGAAGAAAACAAGAAGAAATTAATTGCCGATGGTCAGATTGATTTCTCGTATAATTTTGAAGACAAGGCGCGATTTCGAACCAATATTTTTTATCAGCAAGGCAATCTGAGTGTGGCAATGCGTATGGTTTCGGGAAATGTTCACACCTTGGAGGAACTTGGTCTCCCGCCAATCCTATATGATTTCACTAAGAACTCCCAGGGCCTTCTTCTTATCACTGGACCAGTCGGGCATGGAAAATCAACAACATTGAGCGCGCTTATTGATTTCATTAATCATAATCAAGACAAGCACATTGTCACAATTGAAGATCCAATTGAATATATTTATCAGCAGGACAGATGCATCATCAATCAGCGAGAGGTTGGAAGAGACACAAAATCCTTTGCCGATGGTCTCAGGAGTGTTTTTCGAGAAGATGCAAATGTTGTGCTTATTGGTGAGCTTCGAGATTTGGACACAATAAGCACTGCCATGACGGCAGCTGAAACTGGTCATTTGATCTTGGCAACTTTGCATACAAATGACACCTCCCAGACAATCGACAGAATCGTGGATGTTTTTCCTGCTCATCAACAAAATCAAGTGAGATCTCAAATTGCCAGTGTTTTGCTTGGTGTTGTTTCGCAAAGACTTCTCCCGAAGGTTGGTGGTGGAAGAATTCCAGCCATGGAAATAATGATGAATAATCATGCAGTTGAAAATTTGATTCGAGAAAACAAGGCATATCAAATCGACAGCGTTATTGAGACAAGTCTAAGGGAGGGAATGGTTTCATTGGACAAATCGTTGGCGGATCTTATTCAGAGAGGTCTCATTACCGTTGATGACGCTTTGGTGCACGCCAAAAATGAAGAATACCTACAAATGCTTATTGCAAAGAAATAAAAGAGTATTAATACTCCAGGGCAAGCCCTGGACCCTTTGGGCTCACGA
>CAYVME010000027.1:0-13450 GCA_964452415.1 uncultured Bdellovibrionales bacterium | reverse complement strand
CAGGAGCATTCAGCTCTGCCGAGGACAAGGAGTTTTCAGCAGAAAACGACGCGCAATCCCTCTTTAAATTTTTATAGGGGCACAGAGGGATTCGAACCTGTTTAAGTGAGCTAGAAATTCCCATGTTTGCTGCGTAACATGCTGCGTAACAAATGCATGTTTTGAGATGTATATACATTTGCCTATTAATTACTTAAAATAATTTTATGGAAAAAATTAAAGTCGAGCAACATGGTTTCACGGCCTTTTCTTGGTTTGCGGGATGGTTGTTTACAATAGGATTTCTGCAACTTGATTTCTTCTGGCAAGGGGTGTGGGCAATTCTTCTTTGGCCATATTATATCGGGATTGCTGTCAGCGCCATGGGTCAAGCGAAATAACAAACTTCACATGCGATGCGACAGAAACTGCGCGAGCCTGGATTTTTTATGTTTTATTTGATATACTTGATGTGGATATAAAACTTAAAAAGATTCTTAATATGAAAAAGAGATTAGTTTTGATTTTGCCGTTTCTTTCCATTTTCATTTTTTCCGGTTGCTCTCTTTCTGCTCCAGTCAAGGAAAAAACTTCGCTCGGTGGTTTTGAAGTTTTTGATGTGAGACAGGAGAGAGGCAGTCTTTGGAAAACAGCAGACGGTGGTCACACTTTTGAATCGAAATCTCAAATTAATGAACAAAACATGATTTCTTCGGCTGACATCCTTTCTATTGACTATCACCCTCAAAAACCAAAAGTAATCTATGTTAGTTCTGTTGAAAGTGGTATTTTCAAAACTGAAAATGCTGGTGAGACATGGCAACCGATAGCATTTCCTCCGAAAAAGATTTATAGTTTTTTGCTTGATCGAAGTGATCCAGACAATCGAATGTTTGCCGCTGGCGTGGTTTCGGATTGGGGGAAAATATTTCGAACCAAAGATGGAGGCGCAAATTGGGAGGAAGTGTACACTGAGCCAGGTCAAAAAGTCACCATAACATCACTTGCTCAGCATCCAAGGGAGACAAATGTTATTTTTGCTGGAACATCGAAGGGAACAGTTGTGAAAAGTGTTGATGCGGGGGACACCTGGAAAAACATTGGAAGTGAAGTTGATGGTTTGGTTTCACACATCGCGTTTGATTCAAGAAAAAATCCATCAACATATCTCTTGATGTTTGATAAGAAATTTTATTATTCTTCAAATGGAGGAAGTGAATGGATTGATTGGGAAAAAGAAAAAGACAAAGAAGTTTCTGATATGCAAAAAAAAGCTGCTGATGCTGCACAGAAAGGAAACACTTCTCAGGCAAAAAGTTTGCGTGAAAAAGCAAGTGATTTGTCCAAGCGAAACAAGGAAAATAAAATGCCTTCAGGCATTGTTTCAATCACTGCCGACCCAACACTTTCCGGAGTTGTGTATGCCGGAACAAAAAATGGGTTTTTCAGGGGTGTTGAGCATGGAAAGTATTGGTATGAGATAAATATTATTGAAAGCGGCAAAGGTTTTCCAATTAGGTCAATTGCTGTTAACCACACCAATCCCAAGGAAATTGTATATCTTGCCGGTAAAGCTTTTTATAAATCAAAAGACAATGGTGCCACTTGGGAAGTTACAGGTCTTGAGATTGATCGCGATGCCGCATTTGTTTCATATGACCCATTCGACACAAACTTTTTGTTTTTGGGACTCAGGGAATTTTAATAATTTTTAAATAAAATTAAGACATATGTATAACGAAATTATAAATTTGCACAAAGAGGATTTGGAAAAATCAATCGAACATTTCAAAAATGAGGCTGGAAAAATTCGAACAGGAAGAGCAAACCCTTCATTGGTTGAAGATTTGATGGTTGACTATTATGGAGCAAAAACACCCTTGAAACAGATTGCTAGTATTAACACTCCGGAGCCAAGAACCATTGCCATTCAGCCATGGGACAGGGGCGCACTGGCAGCCATTGAGGGTGCGATCCGCTCATCTGATTTGAACATGAATCCGATGAATGACGGGATTATGGTGCGAATTAACATTCCAATGCTTACCGAAGAGAGAAGAAAAGAGATGGTGAAAGTTTTGAATCAAAAGGGTGAGGAGGCGCGTATCGGAATTCGTACAATTAGGGAAGATGTTTTGAAAGAAATCAAAGATGCTCAAAAGGCTGGTGAAATCTCTGAAGACGATGAGTTTGCAGGAAAAGACAAAATGCAAACAATTGTGGACGAATACAACAAAAAAATTGAAGAAATTAGAGCCAAAAAAGAAGTGGAAATAATGACAGTGTAAACTGGGGAAAATCCAAAATCCAAATTACAAATGTCAAATAAATGACTAAAATCCAAATGCTTAATACCTTAGGATTTAAGAGTTGGGATTTTATTTGGCATTGAGATTTTAGATTTGAGATTTAAAATCGTTGAAATATTATTAATTTTAAATATAAAAAATAAATTAAATGGTAACTCTTATAGTCTTTATTTTCATCTTAGGTTTGCTTGTTTTTGTTCATGAGCTCGGACATTTTGTGGTGGCCAGGAAAAATGGTATCAAGTGTGACGAATTCGGGTTTGGTTTTCCGCCTCGTGCTGTTGGCGTGTATTTCAATGAGAAAACCAATAAATGGAAATTCGTGAAAGGTTCCAAGGATGTCGTCTCAAAAAACACCGTGTATTCTTTGAATTGGTTTCCAATTGGAGGCTTTGTGAAAATCAAAGGCGAAGACGGTGATGGCAAAAAAGACCCTGATAGCTTTGCTTCAAAATCTGCACTTGTGAGAATTTCTGTGCTTTCTGCTGGAGTGATGATGAATTTTGTTTTGGCCTGGGTTTTGCTTTCGGCATCGTTCATGATTGGGTCATATCAAGAT
Source organism: uncultured Bdellovibrionales bacterium (assembly GCA_964452415.1). GTDB lineage: Bacteria > Patescibacteriota > Minisyncoccia > Moranbacterales > GWC2-37-73 > UBA12068. The sequence continues at coordinate 10,603 of CAYVME010000027.1, read as the reverse complement.
GTGACAGGAGAGAACAATCCAAACGCCAAAGTTTTTGTTGAAAGCATTGAAAAGGATTCTCCTGCTGAAAAAATGGGCATGAAAGTTGGCGATGTGATTTTGAGCGGTGATGGTGGTCTGGAATTCAAAACAGTGGCAGATGTTCAAAAATATGCCGGAGAAAATGCTAGCAAGGAAGTTTCAGTGACTGTTATGAGAAATGATGAGCGGATTGAACTCAAAGGAGCTCCTCGTTTGAACAGCGAAACTGGTCGCGGAGTTTTTGGAATTTCTGGGATTGGAGAAGTTGTGACCATGCGTTATGGTTTTTTTGAGTCATTGTGGAAAGGACTTTCTGAAATGGGAAACATGTTTGCCATGATCGGAAAAGTTCTCGGAGGTCTTTTTCAGGGAGAAAATGCTGGCGTTGAAGTGATGGGACCGGTCAAATTGGCCATGTTCACTGGGCAAATAATTCCGCTTGGATTTGTCTTCATGCTTCGTTTCATTGCAATTTTCAGCATTAATCTTGGTGTGATTAACATTTTGCCATTTCCAGCATTGGATGGTGGAAGAATTCTTTTTATTATCATTGAAAAACTTAAAGGATCTCCTGTGAGCCAAAAAGTTGAATCAATTTTTCATTCAATCGGAATGATGATCCTTTTGTCTTTGATGTTATTTATCACAATGAGGGAAATTTTTTCTCCTGAAATTTTGGGGAAAATAAAGGGAATTTTCTAGTATGTTGTTGTATTATTCTTGTTTCGCCCATTTCCTTTCTCGGCACGCTTCGCAGTCAGGAACTATAACTGCTCGCTAAGAATTCACTCTCGTTCATTATAGCCTCGAAAGAAAATAGGCTCACAAAAACACAAAAAATTCCTGTTTTTGCGGATAAAGATGTCACTCTTGACAGTATGCATTTTTTTGGATATTATAGCTGTGCTTTCAAATCATAAAAAATATGAATGTCGCCGCTCAGAGCGGTATTTTTTAATCACTAAGAAGACAAATGCAATGGTACGATTTATCACCAAAGAGGGATTGAAGAAGTTGAATGATGAACTTGAAGACCGAAAAACAAGATTGCGACAAGAAATTGCTCAGGCGATCAAAGAAGCAAAAGAACAAGGAGATTTGAGTGAAAATGCTGAATATGCTGAAGCGAAATCACAACAAAATGAAAATGAATCACGAATTGGAGAATTGGAATCTGTGATCAAGAATTCTCAAGTTGTGGAAAGAGATGATTCTCAAAAGGGAGCGCAAATGAGCAGTGTCGTGACAGTTGAACTTGATGGGAATAAAATGGAATTCACAATTGTTGGTTCAAATGAAGCTGATCCTGCAAATTTCAAAATTTCAAATGAATCTCCACTTGGAAAAGCTTTCATGGGACATAACGCCGGAGACACTGTTGAAGTTTCAACTCCAAGAGGATCAATGAAATACAAGATCAAATCTGTAAAATAGCAGTTTTTCAATTGGAATTCTTTAAAAATCCCACTTCGGTGGGATTTTTTATGTTTCCGAAAATAGTTGACTTCCTATTGATTTGAGCATATATTTATATTTCAGTATCGGGAATTTAGTATATTAAAAATACGGAGGTATAAACCATGTATGAGCAATATTTCAGGGAATTTGTGGCCTTCCTGTTTCCAAATGATTTGCTGGATGAATTAATACTTGATTTTGTCGAGGGTGAGCAAGAATTATCAGATATGGAGAAATGCAAGGAGACGCATGGCATCGATTTTTTTACCAACGATGAAAGAACACATGCAATAATGATGCTAACCTATATCCTTGAAGAGATGCGAAAAAGTGAGCCCAATAAACCCAGCATAGATATGATTGATTATTGTCTGGGTGAGGCAATGATAGTATTGGAAAGGTATAATCCAACAAGCATTAACAAACTCAGGTCGTTTCGTACTTTTCTGTTATGGATTAAACATAAAGAATCTGGAGTGCAAATAGCTCCAGAAGATGTTGATTGGCTTAATCTCTCCTGAATTGTTTTTGTAAGCCGCGTTTCCGCCATTGTGTGGGAATCGCGGCTTTTGTTTTGCTATGTAACATGCTAAGTAGCAACTGTTGCAAAAACCTCAAAATAGGGCTAAAATTAACCCATAATGCTTAATATTACAGATACATATGCTCGACATTAAATTTATCAGAGAAAAAGCCCAGGAGATTAAAATCGCAGCCCAGAGGAAGGGAATCAATCTTGATGTGGATCAGCTTTTGGAATTGGACAAAAAAAGATTGAGTCAGATGCAATACATTGAAGAACTTCAGGCTGAAAAAAACAAATTGAACGAACTTCTGCCAAAAGCAGGGGCCGAAGAAAAAACAGCTCTGCTTGAACAGGCAAAGGGGGTGAAAGAAAAACTTTCAGCACTTGAACCTGAATTCAAAATCACCAAAGATGAATTTGATGATCTGATGGTGAAAGTTCCAAACATCATTTCTGCAGACACTCCAGAAGGGAAGTCTGATGAGGATAATGTTGAGATTGAAAGAAATGGGGAAATTCCAAAATTTGATTTTGCAATCAAGGACCACGTTCAACTTGGAAAAGATTTGGATATTTTGGATTTGGAAAAAGGCACCAAGGTTGCAGGCTTTCGCGGATATTATGTGAAAAATGAAGGCGCATCCTTGATGATGGCGCTGATGATGTATGCGATGAATAAATTGGTTGAAAAAGGATATGCGCCGATGATTCCACCAACGCTCGTGAAGGGAAGCGCGCTTTTTGGAACGGGATATTTCAAAGGAAAAGAATATGACAGCGAAGTGGATGAGGTGTATCAAGTGGCTGGAAAAGACAAAGATTCTTCAGGAGAATCTAGTAAGGAGCAGAAATTTTTGGTTGGAACTGCTGAGCCATCACTTCTTGCATATTACAGCGATGAAGTTTTGAATGTTGAGCAATTGCCGATCAAAATTGTGGGATATTCTCAATGCTATCGAAGTGAAATTGGATCGTATGGAAAAGACACCAAGGGATTTTATCGTGTGCATGAATTCATGAAAGTTGAACAAGTGGTTTTGATGGAGGCAGATGAGGAAGCATCAATCAAAATGCATGACGACATGCTGGAAATTTCCAAAGAAGTTCACGCAGAACTTGGACTTCCATATCGCGTCCTCAAAATCTGCTCTGGTGACATGAGCGCAGGAAAATTTCGAGCCTATGACATTGAAGCTTGGATGCCATCGCGCGACAGTTTTGGCGAAACAGGCTCAGCTTCAAATTTCTTGGACTGGCAAGCAAGAAGATTAAATGTGAAATACATGGATGCTAACGGCGAGAAAAAGCATGTCTACATGCTCAACAACACAGTGCTTCCTTCGCCTAGACCATTCATTGCAATTCTTGAAAACTTCCAACAAGCCGATGGTTCAGTTGTGATCCCGGAAGTTTTGAGAAAATACATGCCTGGGAATGCAGATAGAATATTACCCAAAAAATAGTCACAATAAGAATATGGAATTAACGGTGGTAAATAAATATATTGGAAAAGATGTTATTGGCTATGTTGTTATGACTCGTATTTCCAATGATGCAAAAAATGAGGTTTCAGAAATTCAAGCAAGGATAGCTGAAAAATTTAAAGACTCTGTTTATTGCTTACCAAAGGATTCTTTGCATGTTACTTTTATGGATTGGATCTCTCCATTTGCGGAGTATGATAAAGATAAGGATGTGTTATTTGAAGAGATTTTTCCAAATTATAATAGTGCACTTGAAAAATCAATTGCGAATAGTGGGGCAATCAATGTTCATTTTAATGCAATTGAAGTTTATCCCGATGCCATAATTCTAATTGGTCAAGATGGCGGTAAGTATAATGAGATAAGGGAAAAATTTGTAAGTGAGGCAGATTTGATTAAGGACGCAAAGAAACCACCACAAATTGTCCATATAACAATTTGTCGTTTTTTAAAAGAAGTTTCAGTTTTGGATGTGAAAAATTTTATTAAAGAAATTACGGTAGATATTGATGAGAAAGTGTATAACTTTGAATTGATAAGGGTTGCTCGATCTCCATTGTCGAAATATTCAATTGTGAAAAAATATGACTTATGAAAGATTTCAAGCTTGAACACAATTTAATCGGCGAAGAGAACTGGCCTGAGATTGCCAGTGTATATGTGGCTGGGAATAAAAAAGCATTGCTAACCAATCCCGAGAAAGATGATGAATATAATGAAGCCGTGATTCAGTCTTGGGAGAAAGTTGTGATTTTACATGCAATGGCACCAAAGCCGACAAAATTCCATGTTGGTTTTACGGATAAGTTTGCGACCAAATTCTTGAAACATGAATTTGTTAGCGATTTGAAATTTGCCATGCGCATTGGGCCAAAGAATTTTCAAGTGCTGGCCTTGCCAAAAAACATCGAGGATAAAATTATTTTGGAAATCGTTGAAACCACAACTGTTGATGACGAGAAATATAAGGATTTAATTTTGATATAAATATGAAAAATTATAAACTCGAACACAACTTAATTGGCGAAGAAAATTGGCCTTCATTGCCATCTATTTTTGTTGGGGGGATTGCGGGTCAGGAGGATGTGTCTGCTGATAATGCTGGAGATGAGAATGAGAAAATTGTTCAGTCATGGAAAAATGTTGTTATTCTGAAAGCCACAAGTGAAAAACCAACTGAATTTTATGTGGGTTTTTCTAACTACGCTATTGTTTGTTACTTGAAGCATGAATTTGTGACTGATGTAATGTATGCGATGAGAATCTCTCCAACAGATAATAGATATTTCGTTTTGCCAAAAAATATTGAGGATAAAATTTTATTGGAAATGGTGGAAGTCACAACTGTTGATGATGAGAAATATAAGGATTTAATTTTGATATAAGCACTTCGTGCTTGAGACAACTATAAAAATATGAAAATGACTTTTCTTGGTACTAATGGATGGTTTAGTGATAAAAATGGAAATACTATTTGCACCTTATTGGAAACAAGAGAAAATTACATCGTTTTTGATGCTGGCGATGGTTTGCATAAATTAAATATGCACATAACTAAGGAGAAGCCAGTTATTATTTTTTTAAGCCATCTTCATTTGGATCATTTGATTGGTTTGCACATGCTTGGAAATGCGGGACAACTAAAGTCTTTAAAGATTTATTGCCCAGAAGGGACCAGGAGTGATTTATTGAAAATATTTGGACATCCGTTTACCGCTTCGCCAGATGAATATGATTATCCAATTTCCATTGTGGAATTAAGTGAGGGAATTCATAACCTTGATTTTGGTGTTGAGTGCAGACAGCTTTTTCATGCTGACAAGACTTTTGGGTACAGATTAATGATTGAAGAAAAAATCATTACTCATCTTTGTGATACCGGTGCCTGTGAGAATGCAAATATTCTTGCGAAAAATGCTGATATTGTGATTCACGAGTGTGCAATGAAGCCTGGAGAGAATGATAGTGCGTGGGGTCATTCTGGTCCTGAGCGAGCTGCATTAGTTGCAAAGGAGTCAGGAGCAAAGAAATTGTTCCTAACACATTTGGCCGCAAATAATTACACGGATAAAAAGAGTAGAGATGAGGCCGAAGTTATTGCTAAAAAGATTTTTGAAAATACTATTTGCGCCGAAGACGACTTGGTGGTTGAAATATAAGGATTTAATTTTGATTTGAATTTGGAAAATAAAACATTGAAACATTCGGATAAAAATTTAAAGTAAGAAGCCGCCCTATTCAGAGCGGCAATGCATCAAGATTTGATTATTAATCGCATGATTGGGATTCTGTCAACTGCTCCTTCATGATTAATTTTTGTGATATTTCCTAGTGAAATTTTCCGAACCACATTGCCTTTGTCGTCCTTGATTAGCAGTTGCTTTTGTGCGAGCGAATAAGAAAGACTTTTTTGGGCTAAATGTTTTGGTCGAATCAACCCTTCTGGTTCCACAAAGATTAGATACATGTTGGCTGCGATTTCTTTCAATAAATTTTTTCTTATTTGGTTTCCTGGGGTGGAGTTGTTGTACACAAAGGCGAGATGTTTTGGATTCATGTTAAATACTCCTTTTGTTTTTAATGTAACTATTCTGTAATACCCATATTTAACATCTTGTATTTCTGTTTAGGAAGAGTTTTTTTGTTAAAAAATATAAATATTATTTTATGAATATTGTCCAAAAGGTGAAAAATTTTGTTGAGGATGAGTGCGGAAAGCCGACGAGCAAATACGGATATGAGCCATTTGAGTTTCATTTCGCACCGACTGTGAAATATGCGAAAATGTTGGCCACGGATTTGGGTGGGGACGAAGAGATCGTAGAAATTGCGGGTTGGATTCATGATATTGGTTCAATTATGGTTGGAAGAGATGATCACCATATTACTGGTGCAAAGATTGCTGAGGAAAAATTGCGGGAATTTGGATATCCGGAAGAAAAAGTTCAATTAGTGAAGAATTGCGTTCTGCATCATCGCGGTTCGCAAAAAATGGAGCTGGAAACCCTGGAAGAGCAGATTGTGGCTGAGGCAGATGCGATGAGTAATTTCGACAATCTCTCTGGGATTTTCAAGGCGGCGTTTGTTTATGAAAATTTGAATCAAGGAGAAGCGAGAAAATCAGTTTTCAAAAAATTGGAAAATAAATGGAATCAGCTCAAATTTGAAAAATCCAAAGAAATAATCAGACCAAAATTTCAAGCAATAAAATTATTGCTTGAAAAATAACATGGGAATTGTTGAATTCACAAAAGTTGATGACGAGAGATTTAAAGATTAAATTTGATATAATTAGGTGGGTATTTAAATAGGTATTTAAATGGGTAAGGGAGAGTAGGTAGAGAATTTATTGATAGTTATTTTGGTGATTAATATTCCAAGTTCTTTTAAACTGAAAGGAGGGTGTTTGTATGGGCATCGTTCAGCAAGCTCGCAATTTTGTGCAAGATCAATGTAAAAAGCCCGCAAGTCATTATAGTGCAGGAATATTCGAGGGTCATCTTGTTCCGATGGAATCCATCGCTGATGGGTTGGCAATCAAGTTTGGTGCTGATCGTGAAATTGTTGGGGTTGGTGTGTGGCTTCATGATGCTGGATCAATAATTTGCGGACGCGATGATCATCATCTCACAGGAGCAGCAATAACCGAGGTCGTGCTCAGAATGTGGGGCTATCCGGAGGTTAAAATTCACAAGGTAAAGGGGTGCGTATTGTCTCATCGTGGATCACAAAAAATTGCACCTAAGACTCTCGAAGAGCAAATCGTGGCAGAGGCCGATGCGTTGAGTGCTTTCTACAATCTTTCTGGACTTTTCAAGGGCGCTTTTGATGAAGGCAAGAATCAGCGAGAAGCAGAAATATCCATCAGGAAAAAGCTGATCAACAAATGGAATCAATTGCTTTTCCTGGAATCAAAAGAGTCAGTGCAATCTCGATTCAAAGCGGCAATGGAACTTCTCGATGCATGAGGTCATTTTATGGGGGATGGAAATATCATCCCCTTTTATTATGAAAAAATCAGAAGAATGCTATAATTAAGGTGTATTTAAAATTACTATGAAAATTGAAAAACCAAAGTTGCAACAACCGATTCCCGACAATGCCAAGAAAGTTTTTGAAGGCGTGATTTTTGATGTTTATCAATGGCAGCAGGAAATGTTTGACGGCAGTTTTGCAACCTTTGAAAAGCTTAAGAGATCTGACACTGCAAATATTTTGGCTTTCACTGAAGATGGGAAAGTTATTGTTTTGCAACAGGAGCAACCACATAAGGGAAAATTCTTCAGTATTCCTGGTGGTCGAGTTGAAGAAGGCGAAACTCCCGAAGAAGGCGCTCGCAGGGAATTCTTGGAGGAGACTGGCTTTGAAGCTGAAAGTTTTGAACTCTGGCACTCTTCACAACTTGTAAGTAAGATGGATTGGATGCATTACACTTTTGTGGCGAAGGGATGCAGGAAAGTTGCTGAGCAAAATCTTGATGCTGGAGAGAGGATAATTGTGAGTTTGGTTGAAATGGAAGAATTTTTGGAAATGATTATTACACAGAAAATAAAAGGCTCTGAATTTATCATGAAATTTCTGAAAGAGGATTTGCTTGTTATTGATAAGGAAAAAACTTTTAAGAAGATTAAAGAATATTTTAATTAACAAGAACCCTCACCCCAACCCTCTCCCGAGAGGAGAGGGAGTAATAATGAATAAAACTTTATGAAACTTCAATTTCCAAAAGATTTTCAATGGGGTGTGGCGACTTCGTCTTATCAGGTTGAGGGTGGCAATTCAAATTCTGATTGGTGGCAATGGGAGAAGCTTGGAAGGGCTGACAATGAGTCTGGCAGGGCTTGTGACTATTGGAATTTGTATAAACAAGATCATGATTTGCTTGAGCAACTTGGAGTGAAAATGTTTCGCTGTTCAATTGAATGGGCGAGAGTTGAAACTGCGGACGGCGAGTTTGATGAAAAAGCAATTGCGCATTATCGAGAAATTTTTGAAGATCTGAAAAAAAGAAACATCAAGACACAAGTGACTTTGTGGTGGTGGACAAGTCCAATTTGGTTTCAAGAAAAATATGGTTTTCACAAAAAAGAATCAGTGGAAATTTTTGCGCGTTATGTTCAGAAAGTTGTGGATGAACTCGGAGATTTGATTGATGTCTTCACTGTTTTGAATGAACCCATGGTCCCGTTGGGGCAAGGCTTTTTGGCTGGAGCATTTCCTCCTGGATTCAAAAATCCAATCAAATTCTTGAAAGCTGTTAATTATATTGCCGAAGCTTACAAAAAATCGTATCAAATCATTCATGAAAAATATCCTGACAAACAAGTTGGAATAACATATTTGTATAACTGGTATGAATCAGAAGGGTTTGGAATTTTGCTAAACACAATCAACAGAATTGCGCAGTGGTATCGCATTGACTTGCTCGGAAATAAAATTAAGGGCTGTCAGGATTATGTTGGCGTGAATTATTATCGTTTGGGAAAAATTAAATTTAGTTTGAAAAATTTTAGAATGGATTCGCGAAATCAAACATATCTCGGATTCACAATCGAAGAAGATCTGGGAAATGTGATGAAGTGGATTTCGTATCCCCAAGGAATGTATAAAGTTTTGAAAGAGGCGGGTGAAAAATTCAAACTCCCAATTTATATTACAGAAAACGGTGGACCAACACGAACCGGAATTGAAGATGCTGATAGAATCGAGTTTATTAAGAGTCATTTGGCGATGGTGCACAGAGCAATTTCGCAGGGTGTGGATGTGCGCGGATATAATTTTTGGTCACTGATGGATAATCTCGAATGGCTCTATGGCTATGAGCCGAAGTTTGGCTTGATTGAAATGGATTATGAAACTCTTGAGAGAAAGCCACGGAAAAGTTTTTATGAGTATGCAAAAATTTGCAAAACGAGCGAGCTTGAAATTGAAGATTAAATTTTGAAAAAAACAAAAGCTCGACAGAGGTTTCTCTGCTGAGCTTTTATATTCTTCTGGATGATCTTAAAAGGAAATTTTTTCCGGTGTCTTCAAGTCTTCCATTTCGGGGATCACTAAATGTACATCAAATGTTTCTGATTGACCATTGACGCGAGCCACTTTTATTCCTGTTATTTTCTCAACAGGGATGAGTTGCTTCAGTTTCCAGTTCATTCCTTTTTTTTCGCCACTTTCTTTTTCTTTGACCTCTTCGATTATGACGAAGTGTTTGTTGCTGAGCGGTCTTTTTTTGTCGGTGGCTATCCGTGCATGGTAATGATCTGGATCGATATTGCTTTCAGATCTTCTTTTTCTGGGCAGGCAATAAAGGCTATTGTCTGGAAGCACAATCATCCTTAGAGCATCTATGCGAAAAAGTGTTGCCAGAGCCTCCATTTTTCTTTGTAGGGCGCGGGTAGTTGTTTCTGTGACTGCAATTGAATCTGTCAGGTGTGTTAATACCTTCTCATACATTCCTTCCATGTTATCTTTGGATGTCTCGGGCATCTTTTTTGCCTCCCTTTTTTTAAGTTACTTTTGGTGCAAGATCCATCTTTGCATTGATCTTAGTGATTGTCAATATTTGTTATGTTGTTTTAACTGTATGGTGCATGCGCACAGTTCTCTTGATATTAAAATGTTATTGTGAAATTATTCATATTGATGCATTGAAATAGTCATTGTCAGTGTGAGTTGAGAGTGATTTAACAAAAAAAGTTGTGTTCAAATTATCCCCTTTTTAAGCCAAAAAATGGGAATAAAAAATTGCAAAAAATAAAGATTGGCCAAACACTTGACAAGATAATTTTACCTTGCTAAACTGTTTAAGCAATCAAGAAGAGGCGATGTTAAATTCATAAGAAAACATCAGCAAAAAAGCAAAATACTTAAAAATTTCGGGTGGCGTGAAAAATACATCCCGATGCATATCAAAAGATGTGCGTGAGGATGTGTTTTTTATACTCTCAAGGTATAGCCTTGAAAAGTAAAAAATAGAGAACTTTAACAAGATGTAATAATAGAACTGATCGCAATTTATTGCGGTTAGTCCTTCAATTTTTGTAGTAATACAAATCTGGTTGTTATACGAGCTTATACGTTTTCTCATCTTTTCGTTAAATAAAGATGATACCTG
>CAYVME010000026.1:0-14478 GCA_964452415.1 uncultured Bdellovibrionales bacterium | reverse complement strand
TGGACATACACACCAACACAAGCATGTCAGTCAGATGGGACACAGACAGTTTCAGCATCAGACCCTCAACCTGCCGGTTGCACAGGTGGCACGCCAAACACAACACAATCTTGTACTGCACCGACCTGTAGCGATGGAAGCCAAAATGGAACTGAAACTGGAATAGATTGTGGAGGTACATGCACAGTTGCAAGGGATGGAGTCACATATGGGACAGTTTTAGCTGAGGATGGGAGGTGCTGGCTTTCAACTAATCTTGGAGTTAATGTTTCACAATTACCAAATATAACTTCGTATAATGACACGGATGGTTATGGTTGGCTTTTTCAATGGGGAAGAAATGCAGATGGTCATCAAATTCCAACTAGTGTCACCACAAGTACGGCGCTGGCTCCTGGTGTAAATGATCCAGGACACAGTATGTTTATATTGGATTACAGATCAATTATGAATTGGCGGTACACTTCCAATGTTGGTCTTTGGCAAGGAGTTGCCGGCATTAATAATCCATGCCCTGCCGGCTTTCGCTTGCCGACTCAGGCCGAATGGAATGCTGTTAAAGTAGCTGCCAATATGAAAGGTTTTATTACTGCTTTTAATACATCTTTAAAATTGACAGATGATGGTTACCGCATTAATAGTGGAATAGTGTATAGAGGTGGTCAAGGATTATATTGGTCCAGTACTGCTGCTGTTAATTCTATTATCACTATGGAAATTTTTTCTTCAACTGCAGGAACAAGAAATGTTCTTGGTGCTGTTACTGGTAAAGCTGTTCGTTGCATCAAGGATTAATTGATGATTATTCCTGCATTATTGCTTGAAGCAGTAATAAAAAAAATCCACTGAATGTGGATTTTTTTATTGGGTAAATCGTTAAATGTGATCTATGTGTATTTGATTTTGCCTTCTCGGATTATGTTTTTAATACTATCCAGAAGTGCAGAAGTGTGCTCGATTGAAAAAGGAGTTTCGAGTTTGTTTTCTTTGTGGTGCAAGAATATTTTGCAGTTTCCGGCCTTGCAAGAATTGAAAACTGTTTGAAGTTTATGGATCATTTCTGGACCAGCATCGTTTGGCAGAGTTATTACTAGCTTATTAGGCGTTAGCTTTTTAGCTTCAGGAGATTTATTGGTTACTGATGACTGATTACTGATGACTTGTGATTCGTCTCTTGTAATTTCAGATCCACCCGAACTATTTTTGTCGTCATCATTCTTTTCCTTAACAGAGTATGCTTTCTTGGTGGCCTCAACTCGAAGATAGTTTTCAATTTCGCTTCGGTTGAGTTCCTTGGCTTCATCGCAAATAAGCTTGTAAACTCCATCTTTGTCAGAAAGTTTTCCTTCGGCGATGATCATTCTTTCTTCTTCCCAGACACTGGCAATTCTTTCGAGAACTTTTGGAAAAACCAAAACTTCAATTTTTCCGCGTGTGTCTTCAAGCATCACAAAGAGCATGGTTTCTTGTCTTTTGGTTAGAATTTTTTGAATTTTTTGAATCACTCCACCGACTGCAATTTTTTGTCCAACCAATTCTGGCGTGAGTTTGTCCAGTGAAACTGCAACTTTGTCGATGTATGATTGATATTCTTTGACTGGATGACCGCTGACATATAGACCAAGCAGTTCTTTTTCCCACTGAAGTTGTTGTCGCTTTGAGGCAGGCTCAACTTCAAGCAAGGGAACTTGTGGAGTTTCCAGGATTGCTTCTCCAAACAAGCTTACCTGATTGGAATTTTTTGCCTTCTGAACATTTTTGGTGAACATCAAGATTTGCTCCATGCTTTCCACGATTTGGTTTCTTTCACCAAGCTCATCAAGCGCGCCAACTTTTGCCAAGGCATCGATCGCTCGCTTGTTGAGATCCTTGGTTTGAACTCGCTCCAGAAAATCTCCCAATGATTTGAATTTTCCACCTCGTTTTCTTTCCTCCACAATTTCATGCGCAATCACATGTCCAACATTTTTAATTGCATTGAATCCAAAGCGGATGTTTTCTGTTCCATCTTCATTTTTGATCACGGCAAAATCTTCAAAACTTTCGTTGACATTTGGAGCTAGCACCTTGATTCCCATGTCGTGACATTCGCCAGCTTCAATGGCGATGCGATCAATGTTGTCCTGGTCTGAAGTTTGCAGGGCGGCCATGAAGGCAGCGGGGTAGTGAGCTTTCAGATAGGCTGTTTGATAGGCAATGATGGCATAGCAAGCGGCGTGGCTTCGATTGAAACCATAACCAGCGAAAGGTTCAATGAAAGAAAAAACTTTCTCAGCAATTTCTTTGGTGCTTCCATGCGTGATGCATCCCTCAACGAATTTTATTTTTTGTTCAGCAATAAGTTCAAATATTTTCTTTCCCATGGCTTTTCTGAGCACATCAGCTTCACCCATGGTGAATCCTGCCAAATCGCGAGCAATTTGCATAACTTGTTCTTGATACACAGCCACACCATAGGTGTTTTTCAAAATTGGCTCAAGTTTTGGATGGACATATTTAATCTTTCTTCCATGTTTTCCGGAAATGAAATCAGGAATCCAATCCATTGGACCTGGTCGATACAGTGCCACCATAGCAATGATGTCTTCGATTATGGTGGGCTTGAGAAGTTTCAAATAGCGTTTCATGCCGGAACTTTCAAATTGAAAGACTCCAGTTGTTTGTCCGTCTTGAAAGAGCTTGTAGGTTTCAGTATCGTCAATCGGAATGGTGTCGATGTTGATATCAATTCCTTTGGTTTTTTTGACAATGCGAAGAGTGTTTTGAATGATGGTAAGGTTTTTGAGTCCCAAGAAGTCCATCTTTAGGAGCCCAATTTTTTCCACATAGGAAGATTTGGTTGAGGATGAATATTGCGTCACAGTTCCTTCTTTAGAACCGGTGATGTTTTGAATTGGGGAATAATATGTGACTGGCTCTTTGGTAATCACAACTCCGCAAGCATGCATGCCAGCGTGACGAACAACACCTTCCAATCGCATGGCGCTGTCGATCAGCTTTCTTCCATCCTCACTCGAATTGTATTGCGCTTTAAACTCAGGAACTTCCTCGAGCGCTTTCTTGATTGAAGTGAACATTGGAATCATCTGAGAAGTCTGGTTGCAAAAATCATAGGGGATTCCAAGTGCTCGTCCGGTGTCGCGAATCGCAGCGCGTGCAGCCATCGTTCCAAAAGTGATGATTTGCGAAACATGATCGTTGCCATATTTTTTTCGGCAATAATTCAAAACATCTTCTCTGCGATCATCGGCAAAGTCCATGTCGACATCGGGCATGGACACGCGCTCCGGATTGAGAAATCGCTCAAAAAGCAAATTGTATTCAATCGGATCAACATTGGTTATTCCGGTGAGATATGAAACAAAACTTCCAGCGGCGCTTCCTCTCCCTGGTCCAACCACAATTCCATTGTCGCGCGCCCAATTCACGAAATCTTGCACAATCAAAAAGTATGATCCATATCCGCATTTTTCAATGATGGAAAGTTCATAATCCATGCGGGTGCGATGCTCCTCGGTGATGTTTTCTCCGTATTTTTTCTTTAAGCCTTTTTCGCAAAGTTCAATCAAAAATGACATGTCGGTGTGGCCTTCGGGAACATCAAAATGAGGAAGTTGAGTTTCTCCCATTTTCATTTTGAAATGACATTGATCAGCAACCAATTGAGTGTTTGAAATCACTTCGGGGTTGTTTGGAAAGCAAGCGGCGGCTTCTTCGGGAGAACGAAGCGACAAATCAAAATCCATCAAATTCATGCGATCAGACTCGTATACTTTTCGGTTGGTTTGCACGCAAAGCAAAATGTCTTGCGCGCTGGCATCTTCCTTGTTCACATAGTGCACATCATTGGTCGCCACCACCGGAAGATCAACTTCTTTGGCCAGTTTGAAAATTCCTTCGTTGGCAATTTCTTGATTGGAAAATTTGGTGTGACTTTGAACCTCCAAGAAAAAACCATTCTCATCGAAAATATCCTTGTATTCCAAAGCAAGCTCCTTGGCCTTATCATAATTTCCCATTACGATTTGAGCGGGAATTTCTCCTTCCACGCAAGCTGAAAGTCCAATGAGACCTTTGGCATATTTTCGAAGCACTTTTCGATCGATGCGGGGCTTGTAATAGAACCCATCAAGATGCGCAATGGAAACAAGTTTCATCAAATTGTGATATCCTTCCTCATCTTTCACGAGTAAGATCAGATGGTGTCTTTTTCTGTCTTCTGCGGTTGGATTTTTGCTGGTCAGGTCGTTTGGGGTTATATACATCTCGCATCCAATGATTGCCTTGATTCCTTTTTCTTTGGCTTTAATGAAAAGTTCCACTGCGCCATACATCACCCCATGATCAGTCAGAGCAATGGAATCCATTCCAAGTTCAAGCGCGCGATCAAGAATGTCGTCAATTTTTCCCAGGCCATCAAGGAGGGAATAGTGAGAATGCACATGGAGATGAGTGTATTTTGGCGTTTCCATTTTTTTTTGCAAATTAAAAAACCACTATCAATAAAATAGGGTCAAGATATAATAAAAAATTGTATTTTTCATGAGGTTTATGATCTTCATATCCCAGGGGCTAGCCATTGGGTTTAGCAAGATATTTTAGTGATTAAATTTTAGCATGCTTTTTGAAATTTGAAAACACTTGATTTGTTACGCAGCATGCTACGTAACAAAAAACTATACACATTGCTTTTTTGGTGGTATAATATTTGTATAAGTCTTAAAAAATTCACCCCGTTAAATAATTTTTTTAAAATTAAAATTTAAGGGTGATGGGGATAGTTTAAGTATAAAAAGTAAAAATTAATAAAAATAAAGTTTGTTTTTTTTGGAGAGACTCAAATTTTATTTAACAGGGTAAATATGAATAAAAAAATAGCAAGCGAGCTTGCGATTGGGGCAATTCTTCTGTTGGTGATTTTTTTTAGTTGGATATTTTTGACTCAAAATAAAGAGCAAAAAACCACTAATAAGATTCAAAATGCCGAAACAATAAAACCAATTGAACTGGATGAAAAAAAAGAAGAAGTGGACTTGACTGCAGGGTTTGAAAAAGACCCATGCAAGGGGCATTTGTATGAGGGAGAGGTTGATTTGAGAGGACGATATGTTTTGGATGTTGCTTATGGAGATGAGGAGCAATGGTATTTCAGTGTTGTAAAAGAGGATTTGATGAAACTGCCAATCCAGATCAAAGTTGGAGATGGGAAAAATGTTAATGAACTGCTGAAGATTGAAGATGCAACAGCCGAACTCATTACTAAATTGAAAAAAGCGACAGATGAAAATCCAGAGACAATTTCCATAAAGGGTTACTATCTGCATTGTGAAGGTGGACCAATTGTGAGTATTCAAAATCCCAAATTGGCCCTGGCAAAATATCTCAAAAGATAAAAGAGTCTTCAAATAAAAAATCACCAAGTTAAATTGGTGATTTTTTATATGCTTTATACATTTTACAAAATGCACTATACTACCCACATGGAGACATCGACATTTATTCTGGAAAAGGATTTTGCCAAGCAGGGCTTCACTCACATCATTGGAACGGATGAAGTGGGAAGAGGACCACTTTGTGGGCCGGTTTTGGCGTGTGCGGCCATGTTCAAGGATCCCAATTTTGAAATTCCGATTGAAAAGCAAAAACAATTTGATCTTATTCGAGACTCCAAGAAAGTTTCAGAAAAACAAAGAGAGGAAATTTTTGATTTTATTGGCGAACATTTTCACCTCGGAATCGGGCTTTGTGATCACCAGACTATTGATCGAATAAATATTCTGGAAGCGAGCTTTCTTTCAATGAAGAAAGCCATTCAGGAACTCAAAAGGAGTATTAGTCAAGAAATTTGGGCTGGAAAAGAACCAAAATATATTATCCTGGTTGATGGAAACAAACAAATCCCAAACCTTTCAATGGAGCAATATGCCGTGATTGGAGGGGATAAATTGGTCAAATCCATCTCCGCAGCCTCAATTGTAGCTAAAGTGACGCGCGACAGAATGATGAAGGAATTTGCTCTCAAATACCCTGGGTATGGTCTGGAAAAGCACATGGGATATGGCACCAAGATACACATGGAAGCATTGGTCAAATATGGACCTTGTGAAATCCACCGAAAAAGCTTTGCTCCGGTCAAGAAAGCCCTCAAAAGAGCGCAACCCTTGCCATATTGAATAATTAATGTTACGATAGCATCGATGTTTTATAATTATATTTATTGAAGCAAAGGACAAGGAAAAGACCGGATACATGCAGGACTTTTGACTTTTGACTTTTGACTTTTGACTTAAACCAATGTCAGTACCAAAACAACGACACACAAAACAACGCAGAGATGCAAAACGAGACCGTTTCGCAATTGAACCTGTTAAGACTCAAACATGTCCAAAATGTGGCAAGGAAAAGCTTGCTCACCGTGTTTGCGCAAATTGCGGATTCTACAAGGGCAAGGAAGTTGTGAACACTGTTAAAAAAGTTTCAAAAAAGAAATAAAAGGTTATTGAATCTTTTGTTGTTGTCGCTCGCTCGGAAATGAGAGATTACTCGCATTTCACTCACTACGCTAAACAATAGTCCCTCTTGGGAGTATTTCAAAATTAATATAAAAAAGTTCTTAGTGCGAATTGGTGCGAGATGCTCATTCTTCTGGTTGTCTCGCGTCCACACAAATAATTATGGCAAATAGGCACCTTCAAAGATCAGTTGCAATGCAGGCACTTTTTGAGTGGGATTTTCAAGGTTGTCATGATGATCTTGCCGATGATGTTATTGCTCGTAATGTGGCGGAGTTTGCACCTGGAATTGAGAACAGTGAATTTGTCAGCGCTTTGGTGAGGGGAACTCTTGAAAAAAGACCAGTGATTGACGCGTTGATTGAAAAATGCGCACCAGAATGGCCGTTGGATCAGGTTACCATTATTGATCGAAACATTCTTCGTCTTGGAATTTTTGAGCTTATGCATGGAAACTATGGCGAAGTTCCTCCAAAAGTTGCAATCAATGAATCAATTGAGCTTGCCAAAACTTTTGGCGGAGAAAGCAGTGCCAGATTCGTGAACGGAGTGCTTGGAACAATCTATCGTGAAATGGGAGAGCCAATGAAAGATGATACCTCAAAGAAGCATAAAATAACTGAGAATGTGGTTGTTGTTGATAAGAAAAAAGAAAGCATCGGAAATTAATTGGATTATTTAAAATCTCAATTTCAAAATCTCAATGTCAAATGAATGACTAAATATTAAAATCCTAATTTTGGATTTTGAACTTTTGATTTTATTGGACATTCGTCATTTGGATTTTGGATTTTCAGGCAAATGATTGAGTCTTTAGCAAAGAAGATTGGTGTCAAATTTGATAATATTGAACTTCTGCGTCAAGCTGTGACGCATCGCAGTTATCTCAATGAGAATCGTGACCTTGCAATCGAGCACAATGAGCGATTGGAATTTTTGGGCGATGCTGTTTTGGAATTGATCATCACTGAACACTTGTACAACAATTACAAAAATCCAGAAGGAGAGCTTACCAGTTGGAGAAGCGCACTGGTTAATGGCGAAATGCTTGCGAGTGTTTCGCAAGATTTGGGAGTTGAAAAACATTTGCTCATGAGTCGAGGAGAAGCCAAGGACAAAGGAAGAGCCAGGCAATATCTGCTTGCAAATGCGCTGGAGGCCATCATTGGAGCATCTTATCTTGATCAGGGATATGACACAACGAAAAAATTTGTTTTGGACAATGTTGCAGTGAGATTGAAAGAGATTTTGGAGAAAAAATTATATCTTGATCCAAAAAGTTTTTTTCAAGAAAAAGCTCAGGAGAATAACAAGGTGACTCCTTCATATCGTGTGATGAAAGAATGGGGACCAGATCATGACAAGCATTTTGTGGTTGGAGTCTATCTGGCCGATGAACTCGTGGCTGAGGGCGAAGGAAATTCCAAACAAGAAGCGCAACGGGAAGCTGCCCGGCTTGGCCTTGAGGCAAAGGGCTGGATCTAGAATATTTTTTTACTATTCAAATTTCTTTTCATATAAATGTTAATTTTTTTGTTTTATTTGAGCCAAAATTAACATTTTTGATTTTTAGGCTTGACAGATTGATCAAAGTGCGCTATAATGAACCTTACACTTGAAAAAGGTAAAAAGTTCTTTGAATTTTGGAAGGCACAAACGGGAAAGGTATTTTTGTAAGAAATCATTAGAAAAACGACAATATAAATACTTTTCTGTTTGTACCTTCCAATTGCTACCAAGCAGGAAGGACAGAAGCAAATCAGGAGGTGTCTTATGACGAGAAACAAAGGATCTACTGCGAGTAGCACATGGAACGGCCATGGAGCCGTCATTTTGATGAGCAAGAGCAAGATCATCGCCCGCTGAACCAGTGCCGGCGCCGGCCACATCATCAATCGATGAATGTAAATTTGTGATTTTTGCAATTAACACAATTATTGCAAAATTTCGCAAATCAAGGCATTTAAATCGAATGAATGATGTCCTGGCGGAAGTAAAATCCAAAAAAAGGAGGTAAGGCAAAACTTAAGAAAAAAATAAAATAAATAACCTCACGGACAAAACAAGAGCCCCCGCAGATCGCTATCTGCAGGGGCTCTTTAATTTTATTGTCGGATGTTGTTCATGTGATTCTTGCTTGATATATGAATATTTAAGAGTATATTTTAAAAAAAGAAGTGTTGTTTGGAGGAGAAGTTCCCGCCGGGAAGTTTTCCGCAGCCTGGAGGAAATAGTCAGGAAACAAGGGAGGATAATTGCCGCGACATGTCCAAGAGGCATCAGAGAGTTTTCTCTCAGTGCGAAAACAACTGGACCGGCCAACATCTTACGACCTTGATCGAGACTTAGTTCTCCATTTCCTAAGTCCTCGGGCATGAATCATGCCCGAGGCGTCAAACTCAACTTGGAAATATAGTAATATTTCCAATCAAAATAAAATTGTTGTAAAGGAGGCACGCGTTGAATAGCAGTGAAACGCCACCCCAGTTCAAATAACTGGGAAAATACGAACGAAGTAAAAGTCCGGGGTCCTAAGCTCCGGAAAACAATAGGCAGCCCCAAGAGGGCCCTAAAAAGAAAGAGGCAGTTTGTTAATACCAGCTGCCTTCTTTATTTTCCAAAATTCCCAAAGTCGTGTACAATTAAATGAGTCAAAGTCTATCAATTGGAAAGTCCATCATATCTTTAAATGGATTTTGTTTTTGCTTTATAGGCTTTATGGACTTTAAACTTTTGACTTAACTGAATCGAATATGTATCTAAAGAAAGTTGAAATATTGGGTTTTAAATCATTTGCAAACAAGGTTGTGCTGGAATTTCTGCCAGCTGGGAATTTTGCTGATGCTTCTGGAGAAAAAGGAATCACGGCCATTGTGGGACCGAATGGATCGGGAAAATCAAATGCTTCTGATGCTATCAAATGGGCGATGGGCGAGCAATCAATGAAAACTCTGCGCGGGAAAAAGGCTGAGGATATCATTTTTGCTGGCTCTGGAACAAAAGCTCGACTTTCAAGCGCGCAAGTTTCACTTCATTTTGACAATACTGACAAGAGAATTCCATTGGAATATGGAGAGGTTGTGATAACCAGGAAATTGTTTCGATCAGGAGAGTCCGAATATTTGATCAATGGAAATCGCTCGAGACTTTTGGATGTGAGCGATCTTTTGGCCAAAGCTGGTGTCGGCAAAGAAAGTTATTGCGTGATCAATCAGGGAATGTCAGATGCGCTTTTGAACGCGACGCCAACTGATCGAAGAAGTGTGCTTGAAGACGCGGCTGGAGTGAAACAATATCAAATCAAAAAAGAAAGGGCTTCAAAAAAGCTTGATTCAACTCGTGAGAACATGGAAAGAACAGGAGCTTTGATTCGCGAGATCGAACCTCATCTTCGAATGCTGAAACGCCAGGCTGAAAAAGCCCAACAAGGAAAAATTGTGTCTGATCAATTGAAAGAAAAACAAACAAAATTGTTTTCATTTTTGTGGAATCAGTTTCAAAATGAAAGAGAACAATTTTCAAAAGAAAAAGAGGCTTTGGGTGCGTCTATGATGAACATGCAAAGAGAAGTGGACAAAATGAGCGACGAGCTTGGACAAGAGTCTGGCAAGGCTCAGGATGATGGCGCTGAAATTCTTTTGGAAAAAAAGAAAACCGAAATTCGACACAAGCTTAATAATGTTGAGCGTGAACTCATAATTTCAGAAGGTCGCATTGTGGTTGAGCGCGAGAAATTGGCCAATCAAAAAGTGATTGAAATTATTCCAGTTGATCTTAAGTATGTTCAGTCAAAACTTTCCAGCATTCGCATGGCGCAAGAGCGACTGATTCTTCGAGTGGAAGAAGCTGAAAATATGGAAGATTTGCAGGATATCAAGGAATCTGCCCGAGCAATTCAACAGCAACTTTTTGATTTGTATGAGGAATCAGGAAAAGGAGAGGTTTCAATCAAGAAAGACAATTCGAAAGAAGTTGGTGAAATTCAAAGAAAAATTGAAGAATTTGAAGAAAAGAAAAAAGTTTTCAAACAGCAAGAAATTGAATTTAAAATTGAATTTGAAAAAATTGAAAAAGAAATTTCTGCAGAGGCTCAAAAGGCTCGACTTCTTCGTGAAAGATTTTTTCAATTGGAAAGAGAATCGAGAGTTAAGCAAGAGCAACTCAACTTGCTCAAGGATCAGTTCAATGACGCAAAAATAAAATTGGCCAGGGTTGAAGTTCGCGAAGAAGATTTGACCAATGAAATCAAGGATGAACTCAAGTGTGAAGTGAGTGAGCTCAAATTTGATGGTGAGGCGATTGATCGAGAAATGATTGAAAGGGAGATTTCAAAACTCAAATTGCAGATGGAGCAAATTGGCGGAATTGATCCGATGATTTTGGATGAATACAATGAAACAAATGCGCGTTTTGATTTCCTCACACAGGAACTCAAGGATTTGGCTGATGCTCTGATTTCACTTGAAGAAATTATCAAGGAAATGGATCAGCGAATCAAGGTTGAATTCGAGCAGGCCTTTGAACAAATAAACAAGGAATTCACAAAATATTTCCGCATTATTTTTGGTGGTGGAAACGCGCATCTTATAAAAGTCAAAAGTACAAAACGCAAAGCAAAGAGTGACAATGAGGAGGGTGGTGAAATTGATCAAGAGGATGAATTGCAAGAAGCGGAAGATGAAAAAGCTGAAATTGGGGTGGAGATTTTTGCTTGTCCTCCTGGAAAAAAAATCGCCAATCTTTCAATGCTTTCAGGTGGAGAAAGATCGCTCACCTCATTGGCACTTTTGTTTGCAATCATTTCTCACAATCCACCGCCATTTGCGATTCTGGATGAGGTTGAAGCTGCTTTGGATGAGGCAAATTCAGCTCGTTTTGGAAAAATTTTGCAAGAACTTTCGGGAACAACACAATTCATTGCAATCACTCACAATCGCGAAACCATGCGACAAGCCTCACTTCTCTATGGTGTGACCATGGGCGAAGATGGAATCTCAAAACTTCTTTCCGTGAAACTTGATCAAATTGGACAAGGAGGAAAAATAATCAAGGAATAAGCTTTGTTGCCGTTTGTAATAGTTTTTAAGTTTAATTCTTTTAAATTAAAAAATATGGAAATGGAAAACACGAAGGTTCAAAATGAAGTGGGTGGTTCGTTGCAATTTTTCTTGTATCTGACAACTTTTATTTCTTTGGCGTATATTGCTTTTGGTGTTGGCAATATTCTTTTTGAATTTGTGAATAAGATTTTTCCTGATCTTGTTAATTTTGATTATGCTTCAACTTTTAATCAAGGCACTGTGAAATTTGCCATATCTTCGCTTTTTGTGGCTGGGCCAATTTTCTTCATTTTGTCCTGGAAAATAAATCAATTTATTTTTGAAAAAAGAATGTTTCTTGAATCTCAAACCAGAAAATGGTTGACTCATGTCGTGCTCTTTTTTTCAGCCGGGACAGTGATTGGGGATTTGGTTGCGCTCATGAACAATTTTCTCAATGGGGATTTGCCGACAAGATTCTTGTTGAAAGTTTTGATTGTGCTTTTGATTGCGGGATCTATTTTTGGATATTTTCTGTGGGACATTCGCCGGAAAGAAGTTTTGCTTGCTGATTCATCAGTAAAAAAGGCGGTATTTGCAAGCGCGCTGATTGTTGTGGTTTCAATTTTCATTTTTGGATTTTTCATTATAGACAGCCCAAGTGTTTCCAGGGAAAAGAGAATTGATTTGCAAGTTGTCAGTGAACTTCAAAATGCAGACAATGCCATTCGAAATTATTTCAATGATAGTGGAAAACTTCCTGAAAAAATTGCAGATTTGGACAAAACAAGTTTTGCATTTCAACTTCAAAATGGAAGCACTTTGGAATATCAAAAGATTGCGGAAGATGAATTTGTTTTGTGCGCAGTGTTTGTGCGCTCAAATGAAAGCGACCCACAAGATGCAATGGAAGTTTCTTTCAAGAAAGATTGGAAACATGGCACTGGCAGAGTTTGCTTCGAAAGGGTAGCCCTCAAGGGCGAAAACCTTGATTTTAAGCCTGTAAATTCAGTGAATTAATTATCCACAGTCTTTATCGATGTTTTGTTGACATGGGTTGTTGCGGGCCAGTGATAATAGGTGTATAATAAAGGAAGTGGATTGCCAATCCATTAAATAATTAATAAATAAAAAAAATCGTTCTCTCTTTCTCCCAAATGGCGAAAAAGAAAATGAAAAGCGCGCTATGGCAAAGATGACAAAATCTCAGATCGTGACATCACTTTCTGAAAAGACAGGTCTTTCAAAGAAAGATGTAAATGGTTTCTTTGAAGAGTTGACAGCATTGGCTTACAAGGAAGTTAAGAAGGCAGGAGAATTTGTTCTTCCAGGATTTGGTAAAATGGTTAAAGCAAAAAGAAAAGCTCGAATGGGTGTAAACCCTGCAACTGGAGCAAAAATCAAAATTGCTGCAAAAACTGTTGTTAAATTCCGTCTTGCAAAGGCTGCAAAAGAAGCAGTTCTCTAGTAAAAACGGTTTTCAAAAATGCATTAAGCTCCGCTTCGGCGGAGCTTTTGCCTTTTTTACGGTTGATGTTTCTGGGGTTGACAAAATGTCAACTAGTTAGTATACTGGATGAGTACTAAAAAATAGCTTGTTTAAGGCTTAAAGAGGTATCTTAAATACCTTTTGATTTAATTGTAATAAGAAAAGGAAATTATGTTATCTATCAGATTTTCACGCGTTGGAAGAAAAAATAAGGCTCAATTCAGAATCGTTCTTCAGCAGCACACAGCAGCTCCAACAGGAGGTCATGTAGCGCTTTTGGGAAGTTATGATCCACATTCAAAATTGGCCGTGCTTAAGGGAGATAAGATCAAAGAGTGGATTTCAAAAGGAGCTCAGGTTTCAAACAGTGTTTTCAATCTTTTGATTAAGGAAGGTGTGATTGAAGGAAAAAAACGAGCTGTTAAGATGGAAAAACCAGTAGTTGCTGAGGTTGTGGTTGAGGAAGTTAAGGCTGAAGCGCCAAAAACCGAAGAAGCTGCACCAACTGAAGAAGTGAAGGCTGAATAATATTGATATTTGGAAATTTAAATAGAAAGTATTCCGCAGACAGTAGGTGTCGAAAGACTTAATATCCTATCGAGGAATCACGAAGGTATCTTTGATGCTTTTGTGATGACAAAGGTCGATCTGCGGAAACGCAGATTTTTTTGTTTCTGTGGGATCACAAAATTGTGCTTCTATGGTTGCAGTAAATTAATTCAAAAAAAATATGCTGACAAAAGCGCAGAAAATTGAGCTTGTAAAAGAGCTTACAGAAAAAATTAAGGCTTCAAAATCATCAGTTTTTGCTGATTTTAAAGGGCTTAAGGTGAAAGATACAACTGAGCTCAAGAAATCTCTTAGAGCTGAAGGTGTTCACTATGTTGTTGTTCGCAAAACCCTTCTTGATATTGCACTTAAAAATGCTGGTATCGAAGGAGTTAGCATCAAGGGCATGGAAGGACAGGTTGCTATCGCAATTTCAAATGCTGATGAAGTCTCTGCTGCTAAGATCATTGATACATTTGCAAAAACAAATGAGAACATCAAAATGCTTGGCGGTGTGCTTGGAACACAAATCCTGAGCGCAGCAGAAGTTAAGGCTTTGGCGAAGATTCCTTCAAAGGAACAATTATTGGGTCAACTCGTTGGAACACTCAACGCCCCAATTTCTGGATTTGTCAATGTTTTGGCGGGCAATTTGAGAGGTTTGGTTCAGGTGCTTAATGCTGTAAAAGAGCAGAAAGCATAAATTAGTTTTCAGCTTATAGCTGACAGCTTACAATAAGGTAATTAAATTATATTTTTATTTCTACTCTCGGTTTATATGCGCAAGCTGTAAGCTGAAAGCTGAAAAACGATGTTATGACTGAAGAAAAAAAGGAAGTTGTGGTTCCTGCAAAATTTGAAAAACTTGTTGCAGAAATCGAAAAGATGA
>CAYVME010000025.1:0-15438 GCA_964452415.1 uncultured Bdellovibrionales bacterium | reverse complement strand
AACGAGAGTGAATCGGAGCTTTTGGAAATTGAGTATTTTTCCAAAAGCGTGCCAAGAAGGAAAATAATTGAGTGAATAAATTATTCCATATTATCAATAGCACCAAGAAAATAAAGAAAAAAACTATTTGAATGATTTTTCGCGCTGATCTTCAACAAGAACATCCTTGAGTGTTTCAAGATCCTCAAGCACAATTCCGACTCCGCGAACAACAGCAGTCAAAGGGTCTTCCATCATTCGAACCGGCATTTCAGTTTGATTTGCAACCAACTTATCCAGACCTCGAATGAGTCCGCCACCGCCAGCCAAGATTATCCCTCGCTGCATAATATCAGAAAGAAGTTCTGGTGGAGTTTCCTCAATAACAGTTTTAATGTTATTCACAATAATACGAATGGAACGAGAAATTGCTTCTCTGATTTGCTCATCATTAACAATGACTTCCTTTGGAAGACCACTGACCAAATCTCGGCCACGGACAGGAACTTTCATTTGCTCCTTTAGTGGATATGCACTACCAATCGCAATCTTAATATCCTCTGCGCTTTTTTCACCAATAAGCAAATTGAATTCGTCTCTGCAATATCTCACGATGTCCTCATTCATTTCATCTCCTGCCACGCGAAGACTTCGCGCGCTCACAATTCCGCCCAATGAAATCACGGCAATTTCAGATGTTCCACCACCAATGTCAACAACCATGTTTCCTTTTGCATCAGTAACTGGAAGCCTGGCTCCAATTGCAGCCGCCATTGGTTCTTCAATAAGAAATGCCTCGCGAGCACCAGCACTCATCGCAGCATCAATCACAGCCTTCTTTTCAACCTCAGTAATTCTTGAAGGAATTCCAATGAGAACCCTTGGCTTTGGCGAAAAAGAAAAAGAATCTTTTCCAACTTTATCAATAAAATATTTCAACATTTGAGTTGTGACTTCAAAATCACTCACCACACCATCCACCAAAGGACGAGTCGCCACAATATGACCAGGCGTTTTTCCAACCATCCTTTTTGCATCGCGACCAATAGCCAAAACCTGTCCAGTTCTTTTATTTATTGCAACCACGGAAGGTTCATTGATAACAATTCCCTTGCCTTTAACATAGACAAGAGTGTTGGCAGTTCCCAAATCAATGCCAATGTCTCTCGAGATATTGCCAAAGAAATTTCCAAAGATTTTTTGCCAAATGTCTTTTATTTTATCCCCCATAATATATAGAAATTTTGCTTCAAATTAAGGTTTTTATCTTCTGGTATCATAGCTCGAATTGACGCCTATGTCAAAACAGCTTTTTAGGCTTTAGCTTTTCAGCTTCTTGGGTTTTTTGGACAAATTTAAAGAGGCGCTTGTTTCCAAGTCGCCCCTATTTTTCGATGCTCATTTTACGCATCAATCTCCCGTAATCAAATTAAACTCCTTTCCCTTTTTAATAAACATGCGCTTAACCGGGAAATCTGAGGTCGGTTTAGTGCAGGAATAAAAAGTGTAACATGCTCCCTTTGCATTAAACCTTTTCAATAGGAATGCACCCTCTTCCATTAAAACTACCATATAGGTCCCATCCGGAAGGCCGTCAAACTCGACAGCAGAACCTGGTTCGGTCAAGCACATTGTGCAAGCAAACAATGCAAGAGCCAGAAACATAATGCCGACACAAATCCATTGATGCTCATGCATTGGCCAGCCCGGCAAGGAAATTACAAATAATGTTACCACGATAAGTGCCATAGATGACACCCCATAAATTTTCATTATCTTACTGTCCATTTGAACCTCCCGCGCCTTTTGGTCGCCACCAGATTTTTAAACAACTCCACGATGTGGATTTTCAATTGTACTCCTTTTTGGCCAAAAAGTCAATACCAACGCCAAAAACGGCCGTGAATAGCCGTTTTTTAATATAAGTATTCTTGTCTTATGCCTAAAACCTAGGACCTAACACCTACAATCCGTATTTCGCCTTATTTGCAATATGTTCATCAAAAGTTTTGGAGAAAATTGTCTTCCCGGTTTCAGGATCATTTAAAAAATATATATAATCACTTTTTTCCGGATAAATGGCAGCCTCGATCGCCAAAATTCCAGGATTGGAAACTGGACCAGGAGGAAGTCCCTTGAATTTGTAAGTGTTATATGGCGAATCAATTTTAGTTTCAGCAATAGAGTGTTGTTTTTTATTGCCACCAATGACATATTCCAGAGTCGCATCGCTTCCAAGTGTCATGCCAATCCTGAGCCTGTTCCAAAAGAGTCCCGCCACAATTTTTCTATCAGCGTCGTCCGCAACTTCTCCCTCAACAATGCTAGCCATTGTAATCACATCAAAAAGAGACTTTTTCTGAAGAGAAATTTCGTCCAGCATATTCTTGGTGATTTTCGCATCGAAGTTTTTGAGCATTTTTTCAACAATATCACTGGCCGTTGCATCTTTGGCAAAATAATATGTGTCAGGAAAAAGATACCCTTCAAGAGATTTTCCAGCAGGAATCTCGCTCAGAAATTTGTATTTTTCTTTGATCTCAATTGAAGGTTTTTCCACGATTGCAAGGAAATCTTCACCGGAAAATCCATTGGCAGAAAGTCTTTCACTCATTTTTTTGGCTGTCCAGCCCTCAGGAAAAGTCACAGGAACGCTTGTAACTGCCACCTCACCACCTGTGACGATTCGCGCAACCTCAGGAATCTTGAGCCCTGGTGAAATCTCATAGACTCCAGCAACCAAACTGTGAAGTTGTCCGTTTTTCCAAAGATAATATGCCAAATAATATTTTCCGGTTATTAACTTCTCATTCGAAAGTTTATCTCCAACCTCCAAAGCATTGTCGCCTTTTTCAATTATCACCATCTTCTTTTCACTGGCGCTTCCAACTGAAAGATAAATTTGATTGTACAAATAAAAAAAGCAGCCAGTCAAAACTGCAAGACTCAGGATTATTAAGTTTATTTTTCTTCGTATATTCATATTATTCCAGAAACCCAAACTCTTGTTTAAAATTCAGAATGTTGGATTTTTTCTTGTCAGAAGTTTATGCGCTATTACTTATGAAATTACAAATGGAACAAAAGAAAAACCTCCAAATTTTTCAATTGAAAAATTGTCACCACTCTTTTTTTCGACATACCAAATCTCATTTCTAATTGGAATAACCAACTTTCCTCCAATTGAAAGTTGCTCTTTCAATGCAATCGGAATTTCAGAAGCGGAAGCTGAAACCAAAATTCTATCATAAGGTGCATTTTTTTCAAATCCATTTTCAGCTGATTGACAATAGAATTCAACCGTTTCATTCTTGGCAAAATCAAATTTTTTCACATTTTCTTTCCCTTTGTCGCAAAGATCTTTTATTAATTCCAGTGATGTAATTTTCCCTTTGGGACCTACAATATGAGCCAGCAAAGCCGTTGTCCAGCCGGAGCCAGAGCCAACATCCAAAATATTATTGCCCTCCTCAGGATCAAGAAGCTCCATCATAAATGCCACCACAGATGGCTGAGAAATCGTTTGGCCGCAGCCGATTGGCAATGGAATGTCAACCTCAGTTTGATTTCGAAGATCGCTTGGAACAAATTCCGTGCGACGAACCGCAAAAAAAGCATCAATGATATTATCACTGCGCAAATATCCGTCATGAATAAGATCATTGATGAGTCGACTCATAGTATGTCATATGTCTTATATTCCCATCACTTGAATAACAACATCCCTCTTTCTTGAGCCATCAAATTCAACAAGAAAAATACTTTGACCATTATTCAAAAGCAACTTGCCTTTTTCAACTGGAATTGTTTGACTGACTCCCATTAAAAAAGATTTACAATGTGAATGTCCATTGCTCCTACCATCGGATTTTGAAATTTTTCGAATTTCAAAAAGATCATGCGAATACCTGTCATCCATTGGCGCAAGCCTATACAAAACTCTCATAAAATCCTGAAGAAGCATTGGCTCATTGTGATTAATTGTGACTCCCATTGTCGTGTGCGGAGCAAAAACAACCACATTTCCCTCTCGCACAGATGATGATTCAATAATGTCTTGAACTCTCTCAGTTATATCAAAAAACTCAATTTGATTCTTGCTTTCAACTTCAATTATTTGTTTGTGTATTTTTATGTCCATATTTATTCCCGTATCACTTAGCCTGAAGCCCTCATCCTGAATTCAGGTTATGGGTTGTGGGTTATGAGTTATGGGTTTTTACTTTTTAAACACTGAAGCGACAGCTTTCACCGCTCGCTTATCAAGTGCATCTGGAATTATTTTACCACGATTTGGCTTTTTCACCAAAGACGCGATTGCAACTGCAGCCTTCAATTTATGAGTTTCAGTAATTTTTCTGGTTCGGGTGTCCAGCGCTCCACGAAAAATTCCAGGGAAGGCCAAAACATTATTAATTTGATTTGGATAATCAGATCTCCCTGTCGCCACAATCACAGCTCCACCCTTCAATGCCTGCTCTGGCATGATTTCAGGAATTGGATTGCTCATGGCAAAAACAATTGCATCTTTATTCATGGTGGCAACATCAAGATGGTCAATCAAATTCGGAGCGCTAACCCCAATAAAAACATCTGCGCCATTCAAGGCGTCCTGAAGTGTTCCTTGCAATTTTTCAGGGTTGGTTATTTTGGCAATTTCCATTTTGAAATCATTCATTCCCGTTGGCCTTTCTTTGTATATAATTCCCGTACTATCAATAACTACAACATGTTTGGCTCCATAATTTATCAATAAATTCATGATTGCGGTTCCAGCTGCGCCAGCTCCAGAAATCACAATTCGCACTTTTTTTATGTCTTTTTTTACAACCTTGAGCGCATTAATAAGCCCAGCCAAAACCACAATCGCAGTTCCATGCTGATCATCATGCATCACAGGAATATCAAGTTCTTCCTTGAGCCTTCTTTCAATCTCAAAACATCTTGGGGCTGAAATATCTTCAAGATTAATTCCTCCAAAGGTTGGGGCAAGAGATTTTACAATCTTAATAATATCTTCAGTGTCTTGAGTTGCCAAAACAATTGGAATTGCATCAACGCCTCCAAGTTCCTTGAACAAAAGCGCCTTGCCCTCCATAACTGGAAGACCCGCTTCTGGGCCAATATTTCCAAGACCAAGAACAGCGCTTCCGTCGGAAATCACAGCCACCGTGTTTTTGCGAATCGTATATTCAAAAGAAAGTTTTTTGTTTTTTGCAATCGCCTTGCAAACATCTGCCACACCAGGAGTGTACAACACAGACAAACTTTCCCTGGTCAATTTCTTTTTTGATTGTATTTCAATCTTTCCTCCAATCTTTTTGCTCAATTCAATCGATTTTGACATAATATAAAATTTCTTAAATTATAATCAATGAGAAACCAAATTTTTTAAAAATACTCCCATGTTTGAGCAAGCCTTTGTTTTTTCTGAAATTTTCCATTGATTGTGTCGAGTGAGGGAAAATTTTAGCTAAAAAACAAAGAGCGGTGAGTAGGATTTTTCAAAAAATTTAGGTTTTTCATTGATTTTTCAATGAGTACCATGCGAAATTATTTCTTAACTAACTTCAACTTCTTATAAACACTCCCTGAAGCAACTGCACCTTCAGCCACCGCAGTTATGATTTGGCGAAATTTGTTTGAACCAGTTGTCGCATCGCCAGCAGCAAAGACATTTTCCACATTTGTCGCCTGCGTCTGATCAACAACCAAATATCCCTGCTCATCTGTTCGCACCCCAAGATTTTGCGCAACCACAACTCCCGGCACAGACCCAATTTCAATAAATACACCCTCAACAGAAATTTCTTTCTTTTGCCCGCCCAATTCATATGCTAAACCAGCAACTTTTTCTCCCCCAAGAACATGC
Organism: uncultured Bdellovibrionales bacterium; assembly: GCA_964452415.1. Classification (GTDB taxonomy): domain Bacteria; phylum Patescibacteriota; class Minisyncoccia; order Moranbacterales; family GWC2-37-73; genus UBA12068. Next base: position 9,587 of record CAYVME010000025.1, on the reverse strand, counting down.
GACATTGAATCAAATGATGAAACTGCAATTTTTCCATTCTTCTTCATTTGCTCATCCCAAGCCGGTTCAAATGTTTTTGTTCCCTCCTTGTACAAAAGCTGGACAGTGTTGGCAAATTCAGCCAAATGAATTGCTGCTGTGGCTGCAGCATCACCACCTCCAATAACTGCCACATCCTTGCCTCGAAAAAACATCGCATCGCAAGTTGCGCAATATGAAACGCCTTTACCAACAAATTTGTCCTCACCTGGAATGTTCATTTTTCTGGCCTTCATCCCAAGTGCGAGAATGATCATTTTTGTTTCATATTTTTTTCCATCATCAGTCAAAATTTCAAATCCATCATCTGTTTTTTCAACCTTATTTACAGATGCTTGAACAATTACACCCCCAAGATCTTTTGTTTGTTTTACAAATTTATCCATCAAATCTTTGCCTGAAATTGATTCAATTCCCGCATAATTTTCAATTTCCCAAGCTTCGGTCACTTGTCCTCCAATATCACTTCCGATCACCACATGATTAAGCTTATATCTTGAAGCATAGATTGATGCCCCCAGTCCCGCTGGCCCAGCTCCAATAATCACCAAGTCGTACATAATGAAAGTTTAAAGTGGAAAGTGAAAAGCGAAAAGTATTCAAACTTAGCTTTGCAACTTAACTCTTTTTTTATTTTAATATTTACTCCATTATATCACAATCCAAATAAATAGAAAAAGGCTTTCTCGTGAAGCCTTTTTCATGTAAACCAAAAAAAGAACAAATTATGCGATTTCTTCAAGAGCTTTTTTCAGATTTTCAGCTGATTGAACTCCAACAAATTCTTTCACAATTTCACCGCCTTTGAAAATCTTTATTGCAGGAATGGACATGATTCCAAATTTTGAAGCAATTTCGCCATTCTCATCCACATTGCATTTTCCGACTTTCGCCTTGTCGCCAATTTCTTTGGCAAGCTCCTCAATAATTGGTCCCATCATTTGACATGGTCCACACCAGGGTGCCCAAAAATCAACCAGCACTGGCGCACTGCTTTTGATAACCTCTTGATCAAAATTTTGATCCGTGAATTCCATTTCCATATTTTTTAATTGGCCTTCAAGATTTATAATCTTGACCGGACAATATATACCCAGAGGGTATAGAATAAATAAATTAAATTTTAGTATAAATCAGATAGATCCCAACTGCCAACATTATAACACCTGTTATTGCGTGAAGCAATCTCAAATTGTCTCTTCGCATTTTTTCCATCTTGCTCAATTTTGCATTGAAAAAATACATTCCCAAAGTGATCAAAATCATTGGCAAAACAAAAACAAAATTATACAAAATCAAAAGAGTGAAGCTTTTCGCCATGTCAACTTTTTGAGCCAACATTCCCAAGATCACGACATATGGACCACTGGCGCATGGAACCAAAAAGAGGCTCACCAAAAATCCGATACCAAAAGCACTCCAAGGACTCGTCGCGCTTCGAATGATTTCTTGCATCTTCGGTCTCCAGGAAAGAGGAACTTCCATAATGAAGAATTTCCCATACCAAAAGACATCCTTGAAATTTGCCAAAGCAATTACAATCGCCAAAACCCCAACGACCAGAGAAAGATATTTTGAAATACTAAAAGCCCCAATCGCTTTATATATTCCCATGCCCATTGCCAGATATGAGATGAAAATTGCCAATGAAAACATCAGACCGGAAAGTAGTGCTCTATTTTTTCCTTTTGAAGCAGACACTGTCGCCAAAAGCAAAATAAGAACTGCCAGTGCGCATGGGTTGGCAGCATCAGCAAAAGCTGCGCCAAGCAAAATCCAAATCGGAACGCCACCCCCACCGCTCATTGCTGAAGAATTTTCAACATCATCCGAAACTTTTTTTTCAGAAACATTTTCATTTTTAACTTTTGCAATAAAATCTTGAGTTGTACCGTTTGAAGCCTCAATTGTTTTTTCAAAATCAGCAATGATAGGCGAGTCCCCAATAATCAACTTATCATCAACAACAAGCGCCGGAATTCCAGCCCCACCTTTTTCATTTTTCGTTTCAAAAATTTTCCCAAGAAGCGCCTTATTCGCTTTGTCATCGAAATTCAACTTTTGGATATCGTATTTTTCAAAAAAACCTTTCTCCTTGAAAAATTCATCCACATTCTTGCAATGAGGACACCAATCAGCATAGAACAAAACTGCTGTTTTTTTCTCTGCCGCAAAAGAAACATTAGGAATCAATAAAAGTGCAAACAGTATAAAAAAAATCTTCTTCATATTATATATTTTTTATTTAAATTTTTAATTTTGAATTTTCTTGGTTATTGTATCTTGTATCCTGATTTCCTATTTCCCTTTTCTTTGTTCTCTGCTTTCATATTCTTTAATGGCTTCAATAAACTGAGCCTCTTTGAAATCTGGAAAATATTTTTCAGAAAAATACAGCTGCGCATTTGCAATGTCCCACATCATAAAACCAGCACTCAAATGAGGTTCCCCACCAGTTCTGATCAAAAAATCAACTTGGGGCAATTTATTTGTCATCAAATTTTCCTTGATTGTCTGAGGGGAAATTTTTTCAGGATCAATTCCGCTTTTAGCAATCGCACGAACAGCCGAAAGCATTTCGTCATCTCCACTATAAGCCAAAAAGAAATTCAATTCATGTTGATCATAATGAGCTGTTTTTTGGACTCCATCCATTATAATCTTTTTTAGCGATGATGGAAATTGATCTTCCCATCTCCCGATCACATTAATTCGTACGCGATTGCGATGAATATCTTCATTGACGATCAATTTTTCAAAATATTCTTCATAGATCCTGAGCAGGGCTTGCTTTTCAAGAAGCGGTCTTTTTTGAAGATTCTCCAAAGATGAACCCCAAAATGACAAAGCAAAAATCCCATTGTCAAAAGCCCAGCGCGCCAATTGTTCCATGACCTCAGCGCCTGCTGAATGACCTTCCCATGGCTCGAGTCCTTTTTCTTTGGCCCAACGACGATTTCCGTCAGGAATAATAGCAATATGATTTGGCAACATTATGTTTGAAAAATGATATTAAATTTCTCTGCCATCCAAATATTGATTCAGTCCCATCAAAAAATCCTTGGCTTCTTTTTTGATGATTATTTTTTCAAGCTGAGATTTTGCCTCTTGGATATGCTCATGAGCCATTTTTTTGGAATATTCCAGCGAGCCAGTTTCTTTCAAGATATTCTGAAAAGTTTCAATTTCTTTTTTGGTAATATTCTTTTTGCCCAGAATTTCTTCGAGTTGTTTTCTTTGTGCGGTCGTTCCTTTTTCCCTGGCCTTCACAACCAACAATGATTGCTTTCCTTCTTCAATATCAGACGCCACTGATTTTCCAATTTTTTTCTCATTGCCAAAAACTCCCAAAATATCATCCTGGATCTGAAATGCTGTTCCAAGTGGCAAGGCATATGAACTCAATGTAGAAAAAGTTTTTTTATCAGTAATTCCTGCCAGCATTGCGCCCAAGTGAAGTGGTCCTTCAAAAGTATATTTGGCTGTTTTATTTTCGTACATTTGCAAAACCTCTTCCTGTGAAACATTCTTCTTGTATTCAATTGCAATGTCCTGTGATTGTCCAATAATTGTATTTGAAACAATTTTCTGAAGCTGCCCAATGACAACCACTGTTTCCTTGGCAGAAAATCCAGCCTCAACAATGATTTTGTTCGCAATAGCAAAAAGCATATCTCCCACAATAATTGCCATTGATTGACCCAAATGATCGGCGCCATCAATGGAATATTTTTTTTGATACTTTTTGGCAAACATTCGATGAAGCGAAAGCTGTCCGTGACGCAAATCACCCCGATCAATAATGTCATCATGAATGAGCAAAAAAAGATGCACCAATTCAATTGCTGTGGCCACTTTCAAGATTTTGGCTTTTTCTTTTCCTCCGAAACCGAAATATGCCTGACAAAGAAGTGCACCTCTGATTCTTTTCCCGCCCGAGATTGCGATTTTCTTGGTGTGCGTCAGAGCCTCAGTCAAAAGCCCATCCTTCTCCCGAACATCCTTGATTGCGACCTCAAAACAATGTTCCAATTCCTTGTCTATAGATGCTTTCAATCCACTCAGTTTTTGCTGAAAAATCATGTTATTTTCCTAATATTGCTTAAATTTGAGCCATTTCAATTCCTTCAATTGTATCATCAAAAACGAATCTTGCAAGGTTTTGGGGTTGACAAAATCTCCATAATGGTCTATTATGACTCTTGGCTTAATGGCCAAGTAGTATCATTAAAAATCAAGCCTATTTAGGCAAAAATAAGGGGAGGGCACAATGCCACAAAAAATTGTACAGGAAGAAATTCAAGAAGTTCTTACTTATTTTCATGAGGAGCTTAAGTTTTCAATTAAAGAAATTCGTCTTGAGATCTTAAGTGAAGATGAAACAATCTCAGTACAAACAAGTCAAAAAATCAAGAAACTCATCGAAAAACACATCGAAGAAAAAAAACTTGAGAGATATGGCATCGCATTTGAAAAGCTTGAAGATTCCTGGCTTATACGTGTCCCCGATCTTGTTCATCTTTTAGATATCCTCAGAATTGAAAAAGAACGTATGGCTGAAGAGAAAAAGAGAAACATAACAAGCAATAAAATAATGTTAAACCTCTTTATTGAGGAACTTATCTGCGATTTTGAAAGTGATGCAAGTATTGACATGTCCGGCATAAAGATGGACGGGTACGCACATTACAATGATGGCACATACTGTGCAGTCATAAAAATCAACAGTTTAAAATTTCCAAGTAGCGACAAAGATCCAGACGTACTTATTGATATACTTGATCACATTGTCAGGCCTGAACTTCCTGGCAAAGTGGAACAGGTAAAACAAATGAGGTCTAAAAACAGGAAAGCCCTCATTGCAGCAAGAAAAAGAAACAAGTAACACCGACAACGTCAAGAGAGGCATCCATCATAAGATTGATGCCTTTTTTCACATCCAAAATCATAATCCTGGCATTGTTGATTTATTTTTCACCTATGCTAAACTGTTTATTGTTAATGTTTTTGTTTAACCACATGCCGCCATCGTCTAGTGGTTAGGACATCAGGTTCTCATCCTGGAAACCGGAGTTCGATTCTCCGTGGCGGTACAATAACAAAAATTAGAGCTCCCTTCAAGGGAGTTTTAATTTTGGACAAAAAAAGACCCTTGGCAATTTATACTCTCAAATTGAGAATATGCATTCATTGAATGCACCAAGGGTAATTATGATGACATCATGAGACGAAAGGGTACAAAAGCATGTTCCTTACGATGTATCGATTCATCAACATATTTAAGCGACCTTCGAATTTCATCATTATCCAAACTAGCTAAGGAATGCCTGGGTCTGCCCAAGAGAAACAATTTGAGAGTTCTGCTCCCAACGCCCATCTCTCGTGCAATTTCTTTTGAGACTTTGAAAATTTCTCGATCGCTCATTGTTCTCACCTCCTCCTTTGAAAAATTGTTAAATAACCTTGAAATAAAAACAGAAGACAACCTCCAAAAACGGAAACTATCTTCTGATTTCAACGAACACCAATGCCCCATTGAATCCCCCATATTCAATTTCCCCCCTTCCTAACTATATCTCCATTATACTCCTTTTTTGACTTTTTGTCAAAGCTGTTGTGCTGGCTGTGGATAACTCAAAAATTATGGCTTAACAAAGGGTCTTTTTCGCCATTCTTTTGACTGCCTGCACAAAAGATTTTTTGCATCAGCCTTGTTTTCCAGAATTTCTTCCAAAATCTTCTCCATCCGCATCCCTTGTGAACCTTTGACCAAAACAAAGTCTCCGGGCGTCAAAAACTCTCGAATTTTCTGGCTGGCGGTTGTTGAATCATCAAATTGAAATATGTTTTGAGATGGAAAACCAAGCGACACCAATTCTGCCACTGCAAATTTCATGCGCTCTCCGACCGCAACAAAGATGTCAATTTTTGATTCAAAAATCTTTTTTCCAACTTCCCTGTGACCTGCTTCGGTCTGATCCCCCAATTCAAGCATGTCACCAAGCACTGCAATTTTCCGCTTGGCATTGAGCTCACAAAGAACACCAAGAGCTGCCAAAGTCGACATCGGTGAAGCATTATATGTATCATCAATAACAAAACTTTCATTGACTCCATGAATCAAATTCATGCGTCCTGCTGGAGAGCGAAAAGATTCCAAGGCTTTGGCGATCTCAACCAAGTTCATTTTGAAAACAATTCCCACTGCAACACCAGCCAATGCTGGATACACATAGTGACCTGCCAAAATGTTTCTCAGTCTGATTGGAATGTTTTTTCCGTCATGGCTCAATTTGAAGCTGATGCCTTCAGGCTTGTTGCCTTCATAGTTATACACCACGCGCGAAGCGTTGAAATTGGCATCCTCGGCTTGCCCAAAGGTCATGACTTGAGCATGTGTGCATTTTGCCATCTTGAGTGTGTTTTCGTCATCAGCGTTCAAGATTGCCCATCCCTGAGGGTTCAGAGCTTCAACAATAACTCTTTTTTCTTTGGCGATATTCTCAATGGTTTTGAAAAATTCAATATGCGAAAACGAAACATTCGTAACCACACTAATCAAAGGCTTGATGAATGACATGAAATATTTCATGTCGCCAGGATGATCAGCGCCAAGTTCAAGAATCAATATCTCAGGATATTTTGGAAAAATAATCACAAGAAACCATTTGATCAAAACCCAAACCCACTTGAAAGGATTTCTCTCGCCACTATGTGCTCCGATGATCGTCAATGGAATTCCAATTTCATTGTTGTAATTTTTTTGATTTTCGCGAACATCAAATTGCGAAGAAAGAACCTCGAAAATTGCCGCCTTGGTTGAGGTTTTTCCCACACTACCAGTAATTGCCACAACTCTTGGCTTGTGACGCCAAAGCACAACAATTACCATTGCCTTCAAAATCTTTTCCAGAATTATGATTTTTTTTGGTTTCATATGAAAATTTATTTTTACTTTGCCTGTTTTCTTTTGAGGCCATCCACAGCGAGAGCGAGGACGAGCAAGCAGTTATAGTTCCTGACTGCGAAGCGTGCCGAAAAAGGAAATAGGCAAAGAAAAAACATCAAATATAACAGAATTAATCTCCTGAGGTTATTACTTTCGCATCATCTTTTTTCACTTCAACTTTTTTCTCTTTCTTGGTTTGGCTTGAATCGTCAGCTTTTTTGACCTCACTTTGAGTCTCCACCATAACCGGAGCAGGAACATTGCCTTGATATGCTTTAAACATTGGGCTTGTGGTCGGATCCTCTGTTGGTTTAACTTTATAGTATTCAAGCAAAAATTTCATGATTTGTCCAAAGGTCGGCGCCGCTGAAGACTCTGCCCACTCAACTCCTTTCGGATTAATGAGTTTTACCAAAACCACAAATTGAGGATTGTCAGTTGGAGCGTAACCCGCGAAAGAACCAATATTGATGCCGTCTTCATAACCTTTTGACCCACTTTTAGCAACTTGAGCTGTTCCAGTTTTTCCACCAACCAAATATCCAGGAACATCCGCTCTTTTTCCATGACCATTCACGACTACACTTCGAAGGATTGTGGAAATTTGTTTTGAGGCCTCGGGTGAAATAACTTGCCTAACTTCTTCAGGATTAATTTTTTCAATCTTTCCATTGTCATATCTGAGCTCGTCGATGATTTGCGGTTTCATCAAGGTTCCGTTGTTGGCAAGAGCCCCATAGGCTGTGGCCAGTTGCAATGGCGTGACTGAAATTCCTTGACCAAAAGAAGCAGTGAAAAAATTTATGTCTGATTTTATGTTTGTAAGATTTCTGATATTTCCAGGAACTTCACCTGGAACCTCAATCCCAGTTTTTTCTCCAAAGCCAAAAGATTTCACATATTCGCCAAATTTTTTATTTCCAACCAATTTCTCAATATAGATCACACCAGTGTTGAGCGATTTTTCAAGAACTTCAGTCATTGTCTGCAAACCATTGGCCTTTAAATCTGAATTTCGAATTTCATAGCCAGCTTCCACCACAACCCCGGTATCAATATAAGTTGTGTCTGCATTTATTTTTCCATCATCAATTCCGATAGCTTCAGTAAAAGCCTTAAATACTGATCCTGATTCATATGGCTCACTCACTGCCGGATTGTTAAATCTGGAAATATCCTCAGTCAAGGCAAATTCATTCGGGTTGAAACTTGGTTGATTCGCCATGGCCAAAATTTTTCCAGTCCCTGGATCCATAACTATTGCCGTGGCTCCATCAGCGCTAAATTTTTCCATGGCTGATTTCAAAATCTTTTCAACCTCAAATTGAACAGTATGATTTATCGTAAGAACAACATCAGGACCATTCTTGGCTTCTTGAACATCTCTATCAGAAACAGAAATCCATCGCCCACGAGCATCTCCTTCTTGACTGAGCATTCCAGATTCTCCCCTGAGAACTTTTTCCAAAGATGCTTCAATTCCATACATTCCCTTCTGCTCATCGCCATTGGAACCAACAAAGCCCACAATTTGAGAGCCAAGCTCACCAGCCGGATAATATCTGAAACTTTCAGGAGAAAGATATACTCCTGAAAGTTTTGCCTCTCTTATTTTTCCAACTTCATCCTCTGAGAGTTTTTTCTTGAGAATTTCAAACATGTCCTCAGGATTGCTCAATTTTTCCTTGAGCAAATTTTTCTCCAACGAAAGAATGTCTGCAAGTTTTTCAATTGCTCCGTCAACATCCTTCATTTCTCTCCTGACAGCATATGCCATTTGAAGATCTCTGTTGACCGCAATCGGATATGGCTGACCCTCATCTTGAAGAAAAATCTCTCCCCTAGTCGCTTTGAGCAAGGTGCTTCTCTCGTGTTGATTTTCAGCCAGCGCAACATAGGTTGAATGACGATGAACTTGCAAGATGTACAATTTCAAAACAATAACAAAAGAGAGACCTAGCACCCCCAACGCCAAACCATAAAGTCTCCAGTTTTTATCTGGAACATTTTTGTGCGATGCAGTTTTTTGCTTTATCAATTTAGATTTATTCATAACCGCCTATTTATGCATCAATTCTTATCTGATATAGGCAACGGTTGAAGTTTCTTGAAGATATTTAACATTGGAAGTCGGAGTCATGTTAATCTGCGCTGACATTTCCTCAATGTAATACAAAGATTTAAGTTCTGCTTCCTTTATTTTCAGAGATTCGTTTTCCTTTTTCTGCTGAGCGATTTCCTTTTCAGCATTCCTGATTGAAATTCCTTTGGTTGCAGTTTGATTGACCGAATAAATATAAAACAAAGCAGAAAAAGCAGTGCAAGCAAGCACAACAAACACAGGACTAATAAATCCAGCGGCATGCGAGCTTTTTACTGAAGCTGTCGATGTTATTTTTCTTTTTGTATTTGGTTGCCATTGGCAAGATTGCTTTCTGACAACAATAGTTCTGTTTTGCATTTCTTCTGGTTCCCCCCAGAGAAATTAATTTTTTTATTTTTGTGTTACTTAAGCATTTTGCGGTTAAGTCTTGTCTGCTGAATTATTTTTCTTTTTGGCCCATATGCAACGACAGTGAATCGGAGCTTTTGGAAATTG
>CAYVME010000024.1:0-16536 GCA_964452415.1 uncultured Bdellovibrionales bacterium | reverse complement strand
GATACTCGCTGGATTTTGAAAAACAAAACCGAATCATTATATTTAGCATTAACTCTCGGATTTATTTTTGCTGTTGCTATTGAAAAATTTGCGCTCATAACTGGGAGGTGGGGATATAGCGAACTGATGCCAATCATCCCACTTGTAGGGGTGGGATTGTCTCCTGTTTTGCAACTGACAATTTTAGCTCCTGTTGTTTCGTTGATTACAAGAAAATTATTCGAGATTAATACAATAAAAAAGAAAGGAGGTGGATTATGAAAATAAACAATAAAAAATTTGCAGTAATGTTGTCTAAAGTTTCAGCTATTGTTTATATTGTCTGCTCAGTATTCGTGGCTTTATTTCCAGGGGTATCAACTAAATTGATGACCGCGCTGTTTCATGTTTCAAATAATGTTGCCACAGGAAGCAGAGTGACCCTGCTAGGTGTCATCTTGGGAATTGTTCAAGTTGTAGTATATTCATATATTATAGGTATGATTTTTGCTTGGATTTTCAATAAATCAGTAGAAAAATGAAATAAAGACACAGTAATGACGTATTAAAAAGAGGATGCAGGGCACCTCTTTTTTGGCTTAATTTAGATAAATATAAAATATTATGATGTACGGATATGGACTAGGTAGCGGGTTTGGTTTTTTCGGAGGATTTATGATGCTCATATTTTGGGGTCTAATAATTTGGGCAATTATTGCCTTGGTTCGTGGTGTTTCGGGTGGAGGATGTTGCGGTATGGGTCGCAGCAATGGAAACGGACATAAGGGGGATAATGCTGTGAGCATACTTAAAGAACGTTATGCAAAAGGAGAAATAACCAAGGAGGATTTTGAGAAAATGAAGAAAGATTTACAATAAACAAAATCATTATGCAATACAGCTACAAAAAACAACTCAATGTATCTTTTGCAGAAGCTGAAAAGAAAACCAGGGAAGAATTAGTAAAAGAAGGATTTGGAATAATCACTGAGATAAATGCTAAGGCAACATTCAAGAAAAAGCTGGATGTCGATTTTGACAACTATATAATTCTTGGTGCATGCCAACCAAAATCTGCCTACAAGGTTCTTCAGATTGATAAAGAAATCGGACTATTGCTTCCATGTAATGTGATCGTATATGAAGATAAGGGCAATGTTTTTGTTTCGGCTATTTTGCCATCCATTGCAATGGGAATGGTGAATAATACAGACTTAGCTCCAATTGCCAGAGAGGTTGAAGGGAAAATTAAGAGGGTAGTGGATCAAATATGAGACTATAACTCGTATGTTGATAATATTTGCTATTTCCCCCCTAATGCCGTAGAATGCAAGTGTAAAATTAACAATTAGTTTCCTGTGAGTTGCACAGAAATATGGAGGCTTATTTAGTGGAAATTCTCATGCGTTGTCTGCCCGCAAACACCTCCTTTCTAGGGAGTTAAGGTGCGATCGATGTCTTCGGACAATCGGTCAATTCTAACGGTCGTTTGCTCTTGCTTCGGCAAGGGTAAATCTTGTTTACCTTATGGTAGACAAAAAATTCGGATAACAATTGAGGACTAGCCACAATAGCTTACGATTAGCTTGCTTTTTGTATTGCTGTAGGCAAATAAACACTTTTTCGCGAGAGTGTTTTTTTGTTGTGCAATTTTTTATTTTGTTAGTTGTATATTGTTGTATATTTGTTAGTTGTATATTAGTAAATGTGAGCATTGAAAAGTACAATAGCTTCGATTTTTATTGTATATCAAAGTTATTTAATAATTTGTGGTTTTTTAGTAAGGCAGTTTGCATTCTGGGAGTGGAATACCCCGCTTACCTGAACATTAAAACGGAAAGACAAGGGAGGACGACATGAACAAGCTGTTTTCAAATTCGCCAGGAAAGGAAGTTTCCAGTTGGGCAAAAGAAGGAGAGGAAAGCAAGTTGGCCGGAAAGTTCGGATTGGGATTGATCATGCAGAGTTTTATTAATCCTGAAACGAATCAGTCCGAGGAATATGCTTTTTGTCGCAAGGCTGCGGGCGTTACAGTGGTTCCGGTGTTGGCCAATGGCAACCTGGTAATCACCAGGACATTCAAGCAGGGAACCAACCAGGTCGTCTGGGAATTTCCTGCTGGCAGAAAGCCCAAGGAGGTGGCGGCAACCGACCAGGCTGGTGCGGAGCTTGCTGAGGAAACAGGACTTACCGCTGGTGAAATGATCTATCTGGGCCGTGCTTGTGTTGCGCCGAGAAAGTTCGACACTCATGAAGATTTGTTCGTGGCGGTCGAATGCACAATGGGCACTCCCAATCCTGGTCCCGGCGAAATTCTGGAAGTCTGGGAAATGACCCGCGATGAGCTGTTTGAAATTCTCAAGAAATATGACGGTTCATTCTCTGGCTTTTCGGAAATGGCATTGATGCGCGCCCACATGGAGGGAAGGTTGTAAATCAGTGTTTCCTCGAAGAGTTATCAGAAAATTTTCCGGCTGAGAAAAGAGACCTCAGCCGGAATCTCAGAAGGAGGCTTTATGATAAAAATCATAATGCTGGATATTGACGGATGCGTGCTCATGAAAGGACAAACACCCAAACTTAAACAGATCGCTTTTTTTCAGGAATATGGTCGCAAAGTCTATAATCAGGAAGTGCCACCTCTTGTTTTTTGCACCGGTCGTGGGGCAGAATATGTCCAACCCCTGGCGCAATTGCTGGGAATAATGTCTGAAAATGAATTGCCAAGCGTGGTGGAAAATGGCAGTTATCTGTATTATCCACTTACGCGAAGGCTGACCCCGCATCCTGGCATAATTGGAAAAGAGAAGTTAATCTTCGAAATTAAGAATTTTCTGGTTAGGGAGGTGGTTTTTTCTGGCAGGAGCAGTTTGGTTCCAGGCAAAGAGGGTTCAGTATCTCTTATGCCCACTAAAGACAAATCAAATACTGCCGCACTTGCTTCATTTGTGAAAGAGGTGATGCCAGAAGATTTGTTAAGGCAATTTTTCATCTCTTATTCTACAACTGCCGTGGATGTTACATTAGAAGGAGTGAGCAAGGGTTCTGTCCTGAGTTTTTATTCAGATGTTACTGGTATTGCAGTTGAGGAAATTCTGATGGTCGGAGATGCCAACAATGATTTGCCAATTCTGAAAATAGCAGGAACAGTGGCCTGTCCATCCAATGCGACTGATGATGTCAAAAATTTGATCAGGTCGCGAGGTGGTTTCATTGCCACCCAAGAAGGACCAAGCGGTGTGGAGGAAATCATAAATCACTATGTTATTTGATGAAAATAAAGCTCGATAAAATTTCGGGCTTTTTATTTTTCTTGAAACACTTTTTCGCGAGAGTGTTTTTTTGTTGTGTTTTTATTGTTCTAATTTATCGAAACGAGGTATAATCTTAAGGGTGAATTAATTTCTTGATATTACAGTTACAAAAATGGATTCAAAAATAAGAAGTATTATTAATAAAATTGAAGATTTGAATGATGCGCTGAAAAAGGAGCATCTTAATATTGCCAAAAAATACGGCTTTTCAATCGAAAAAAGAAAAATAATTTTTTTGAAAAAAATTCGCAGAAAGAATAAGCTTTTCAAAGTTCCAGCTTGGAAATATGTTATCCCTAAGAAAGTGAAACATTTGATTTCCTTGCCGTTTATTTATTCCATGATTGTGCCGGCTTTTATTTTGGATTTTTTTATAACCACCTATCAATTTTTTGCCTTTCCACTCTATGGGATACCCAGAGTCAAAAGAAAGGATTATATTATTCATGACAGAAGATTTTTGGATTATCTTAATGTGGTTCAGAAAATTCATTGCATTTATTGCACATACGTTAACGGTCTTTTTGCATATGCAATGGAGATTGGAGCCAGAACCGAGAGATATTGGTGCCCAATCAAAGCAGCCAGCAAGCCCAAGACATATCATGATTGGTACAAGGATTTTGCTGATTATGGTGACCCTGAATCCTGGAGTTGCAAATTCAATGACAACAAAGCTTTTATTGAAATAGAACGGTGAAGCCCGAGAAGTAATCCAGGGCTCAATCAATCCTTGTTGAATTTAAATCTAAAGTTGTGCTTTATCGAAATGGCGCTAAAAAGCAACCCTTTATTTTTGCGGGGTGTTTTTTTGTTGTGTGAAAAAGTGTGATATAATGGGGATACTTAAATATTTAATAAAAAATGTATGAATTTTGAGGGAAATTTGGCAAGAAAAATGCCAGCAGAAGAATTTGTGGATGATGGAAAAAAAGTGGAACAGACCGATGCTGAGTTTTTGAGTGAATATCGAAAAAAACAAATGACACTTGGACCAGGAGAGGAGATGACATTTGAAGAAAGAGCAAAGTTTGTTGAACTGCAAGAAAAGGAAGCATCAGCAAAGAGTGGCAAAGAGTCAGTTTCTGATTTGGAGAAAAATCGTTTCAGGGAGCTTTCGATCAAGCAAATGAATGATGACTTGTCTGTCGGGGAATCAGAGGAATTGAAATTTCTCTACGAGAGAACTTCTGGTCAAAAATAAAGTTACAAAATAAAAATCCCCGAGACAGATGTTATCTGGGGATTTTTTTATCTGAGACATTGCTCGTTGGATATTTCGAGTTCGATTGGCGACTCGATGATCCTTTTTTGTCCGACATTTATAATGTGTGTTGGGCACATTATTCTGGAATCCTGCCTGACTTCGATGAAAAAAGTCTTGCTTCTTAGCTTCACCACGATAACCATTTCTTCTGGCAGCGATGGTAGCCTTTTTTTGTCCAGAATGGTGTCTTCATAGCACATATACAAGACAATGCCGTCCGGACTTTTTAGTACAAGCTTTACTTCTGGCAATTTAAGGGCGGCTTTCTCCATTTGCGACCTCCTCTTTGCTTTGATTTAAGGAACTGTGAACTATAGGGCAAAAGTGAATATTTGTCAATACCCACCCCAGTTAAAAAATATTTAACGGGGTAAACCTTGCTACGTAGCATGTTACGTAGCATGCTACGTAACAATGGTTGCATAAATGCGAGTATCTGTTATTATATTAAACTGTCTTTTTGGCAGTTTTTGTAGCTTAAAAATCGAATGAATTTACATGCAAGTTAGGAATAAAATTTCTGAAAGGGGGAGTTTAATTTTGGCAACGGGGAGAAGTTTTCTATTGGCGAAGCATAAACCAAAAAGGAGGCTATATGAAAGAAGAACAAGGAATGACCTATGCAGGAACTGGTGTGAATTATGATGAAATGGATCCTTATAAGCGGACAATGCTGAGGGCAGCTTTGCCGACTGCGGCAAACCTTAAGCGGCTTGGTTTCAGTGAAATCACAGAAAGCCGGGGAGAAAGCGCTTATGTTGTTGATGTGGGGCCATTTCTCCTTGCTTTCGTGGAGGAAGGACTTGGCACCAAAAACAAAGTGGCCGAGGACATGCAGTACATTTCTCGCGCTTTATACGGCTTGACCGGGAAAACCTATCATGACCAAATCATGCACTGCAATCTTGCGATGCAGGTCAATGACCTTTCAACTGTCGGAGCTGATCCTTTCGTCAGCATGTTGCATACAGCTGCTGGAAATTCCAAATGGTTCACCAACGAGAAACGCAACGAAGACATTGCAGATGGACAGGCAAAGGCCTGTAATCTTACCGGGTGCGCTTGGGGAGGTGGAGAATCTCCCACACTCAGGGACATCATCTTTCCGGGCACAGCAGTCTTTGCTGGTTCCAGTGCGGGCGTGATAAACCCGAAGGAAAATCTGTTGCTCGGATCCAGGATCAAAGAAGGCAACGCGATTGTCGTCTTCTGCAGTTCGGGCATTCATGCTAACGGTCTGACACTCGCAAGGGATATTGAGGAAAAACTTCCCAGCGGATATATGACGGAATTGCCCAGCGGAATGACATATGGAGAGGCGCTGCTCAAGGAAACAATCATCTATTCTCCTCTGGTAACTGCCTGCGCATCGCTTATAAACTACGCGGTCAATATTACTGGTCACGGTTGGCGAAAACTGATGCGCGCTCAGCAGAATTTCCGTTATGTTGTCAAATCGTTGCCAATTCCTCAGGAGATTTTCTCCTTCATTCAGAAGCATGGCAATGTCAGTGACCGTGAAATTTATGGCAATCTGAACATGGGCGGGGGCTATGCGTTCTTCGTTCCCAAGGAAAATGTTGAGAAAGTAATGCAGATCGCGGCCGCGCTTGGCTTTGAGGCAATGGAAGCTGGCCACGTGGAAGCCAGTGATGGCAGAAGCGTGTTTCTCGAGCAGCTCAATCTGAATTACGATGCGGATGAATTGAAAGTCCGTTAAAAACTGCAACAGGGGTCAACTCGCCAAGTCGAGTTGATCCCTGTTTTTTGTTGCATAAATATAGAAACCTGTTATTATAAAAGACTGCTTTTTTGGCAGTTTTGTAGCTTAAAAATCGAATGAATTTACATATAGGTTAGGCATAAAATTCTTGAAAGGAGAATCATTATTGGCGCATTTTCGTGGAGTAAGAAATTCAACTGAAGTCAAAAAACAGCAGGTAAAAAAGGGAGGAAAACATGGCTAGAATCACGACGTATTTCAAGCAGACAATCGGTAACAATCCACTGGCAAACGCGCTTTTAGCACGTATCCGAAAAAACTATCCCGATCTCCAGCACTTGGAAGTTGAGAATGTTTATCGGATTGAATCCAGGACAGCAGAGAAAAAAATTGCTGGGCTCAAGGGTTTGTTTTGTTACCCGGGAGCGGAAACTATTGGCAAGTCAACGAAGTTGTCTTCAAAAAGTGGACCTATAATCGAAGTTGGTTATAAGCGTGCCTGGACAGACAATGAGTTGAAGTCAATTCTGCATTCCGCACAGGCTCGAAAGATTAAGGGTATTGAATGGGTCAGGGTGGCACATCGTTTTCAGCTTTACGGAGTTGACGAAGTTGTTGCTCAAAAAATTGCCCAAGATTTTCTGTACAATCCGCAGACTCAGGAAATTATTCAACCGAATGAAGTCTGGACAACACTTAAGCCACAAGGTGAATATCAAGGTGTTGAAGAAATTGATTTCGCCGGTCTGAGTGTTGAGCAGTTGGAGCAGATTTCAATTGAGAGGCGCTGGTTCTTGTCGATTCCACAAATCGAAGTTCTCAAAAAACAGTATCTGTCATTAAAACGTCCGGCCCGCGATGCAGAAATTGAATTTATCGCAGCTGTTTTTTTCGGTGACCACTGTGCACACATCACCTGGCAAGCACTTGAACTGCTGCCGAAATTGATGGCGGCTACAGCCAAAATTAACCATCCCTTGGTACTTTCCTGTTTTGAGGATAATGCTGGAGTGATGAAATTTTATGGTGGCTGGGCACTGGCGCACAAGGGTGAGACTCACATTTCGCCCTCAATGCTTGACCCTTACGGTGGCATCATGACGATGCATGGTGGGGTTGAGCGTGATCCTATGGAGACTGGTCTTGGCGCATATCCTTTTGCTGGAACTTTAATTATGGGGACTCGCGATTTGCGATTACCTGCAAACAAAGTTCATCCTGGCACTTTTCATCCGCGCTATACAATGTCTGAAGCAATCAGGGCAACACGCGATCAGACCAATCCTATGGGCATTGCAATGAGCGTGGTTGATTTTGTGCATCACGATCGGTACGCCAAGATTTTTGCGCTAGGTCATTCAGTTGCAATTCTGCCAGCTAAGTTTGCCAAAAAAGGAGTTCCTCGCGAAGGAGACTACATTGTTTTGGTCGGTGGGTTAACGGGGAGAGATGGTATTCACGGAGCTACCGTTTCAAGTGCGGAAACAACATCTGAAACGAAAGTGCTGGATGCTGCTCATGTGCAGATTGACGACCCAATTGAACAGATTACAATGAAGGAAATGATGGCCGTGATACGCGATGCTGGTTGCAATAGTGCTGATACTGACTGCGGTGCAGCCGGACTTGGTTCCGCAGCCGGTGAAATGGGTAAGAAAATCCTGGCTAAAAACGGGTTAACATCGAGTGGTGCTTGGGTCAACTTGGCTTGGGTGCAACTCAAGTGTGCAGCCATGCGACCATGGGAAATTTTGATTTCCGAAAGCCAGGACAGGGATGTACTTGCCATTAAGCCAGAAAAGCTCGTAGAATTTTTGCAGCTTTCTGACGAATATGGTGTTCCAGCAACCGTGATTGGCATTTTCACTTCCACTCAACATTTTCAGGCAATCTTTGATCCGAGTTTGGATAATAAATCCTGGATTGCAAATCCAACAATCGAATTGAGTGGAGAAATAGCTGTTGATCAACCGTACAGTTTTCTCAATCAAACACCACCCCTACCGAAATACACACTGGTCAAGCCCGAAAAGGATCTTGAGTCATATGTGCCAGCAACGCCAACCAATGAAACCGCCTGGACTGAGCTTATGGTTAAGTTGCTCGGTCACTACAACATTTGCGATATATCCAAGGCAATTCATCAGTTTGACCAAACGGTTGGTGGTAATACAAAAATTCCTTTGCTTATAGGAATTGATGATAATATTAAGGAAGATGTGACTGCTTTCACTCCGGTTCGTGACAAGCGCTGGGCGGCAGTTATCGCCAATGCGATTAATCCGTACTACGGTAAAATCAGTCCGTCTGGCATGGCACAACTCCTTTATTCTCGGGCACTAGCCAAATTGGTCTCGGCTGGAGTTGCTCCTTGGAACATAACTTGTGGGGCTAATGTCTATTCACCTCCAGCAGAAAAACCGGAAAATGCCTGGGGTCTGAATGACATGGTTGTGCACGGTTATGTGCCTGCATCAATTGCGCATGGCGCACCTGTTATCGTTGGCAAAGACAGTTCGCAGGCAAGATATGTCTGCAAGCGAGATGGAAAAACGGTTTACTATGTGGATGCGCCGATAACGCTGGACATTTTTGCCCTTGGTCGTTGCATTGATTACCGCAACCTGGTTCCAAAGGCTTTTGCTATTCCTGGAGACAAGCTCTATTTGTATGCTCCAGGGTTGCGGTCTTTCGATTTGGGCGGCTCCTTGCTTCTTGATCTGTTTCATGAATGCGGGGATTCGTTACCCATCTATGATCTGGTTGAAACACACAGGGGGTTCATGCGATATCACAAGCTTTTGCGAGCCAATGGCTATTCGCAAAACATTCATTCACGCTCGGTCGTCAGTGATGGTGGCTTGATCAAGAGTGTCTTTGAAATGAGCATGGCTAGTGGGATGGGATGTGAACTTGACCTGCCACTGTTTAACCGTCAATCCTCTCTTGCTTTGCTTGCAGGCGAATTCAATGCAGGTATTTTGTTCGCCACTTCCTTATCCGACGATACGATAAAAAAACATCTTAAAAGCGAGTTTTTCAAAGTAGGCACCGTAATTGATCAGCCATTAATTCAAGTGAGTCATGGCGGAAGCAAACTTTTCAGAGCTTCAACCGAAGAACTTGCTTATCAATGGAAAAAAACTTTTTCGGAGGTGATGTAACATGAGCAAGCCCAAAGTTAATATTTTTGTCGGCCCTGGTACGAATTGTCACCATGAAAAGGCGTATATGTATCAATGCGCCGGCGCTAGTCCCGATTTTTTGCTCAGAAACCAATGGCTTTCTGGTAAGAAAAAACTTCACGAATGTGACATCCTTTCTTTTGCCGGAGGATTCCTGGATGGAGATCGCATTCGCTCAGCAGTAGTTGCACGCGACGATTTCGTTTTCCGGTTTCGCGACCAAATGGAACTCGTGCTCGAAAAAGGCATTCCAATCGAAGGAAACTGCAATGGTTTTCAGTTGATGGTTGTGTCGGGCATCCTTAACGGTCAGCTCGGCAAACCCAATATCATGCTTGATCATAATCAGTCAGGCACTTTCGAGCACTGGAACAACTGTCGGATGGTTTTGCATCACAATCCTGGCTGTATCTGGACGGAGGGATTGGACGGCCTTGAGCTTGTGATCCCAGTTGGTCACGGTGAAGGATATTTCCGGAAACTTACCGATGAAGAACCAGTCTGGAAAGTCGCTGCCACCTATGGAACTTATGAGGGAGTCTCAACTTATCCGACAAGTCCCAATGGACAGCCAATTGCCGGCATCAGCTACAGAAATATGCTGGGTTACATGCCACACACCGAAAGAGATAAGGAGGGCAAAGATGGTAGTCCACCTCTGAGTCTCAAGTTATATCAAAATGGTGTGAATGCTGTAAAATAAGATTTTACTCACTGTACACATGTTGCTATATGCCCCTCTCGTCAAAAACGAGCAGGGGCATTTTTTATTTTATAAAAACCATGACATTCTTTTTTATTGCTCTGTTCTATTTGAAATTTGACAGCAAATAGGGAAGGAATATTATAGAGGCGGAGGAATGTTATTAAATTAAATTTAATCTAATTAAAACTATCAAAAATATGCAGAAAAAAGTTTTTCTTTGGATTGCAGTTGTGACAGGTGGCTTATTGTTGATATCCTTGATTGCGATGCAGTTTACCAATCAAGTGGTTTGGTCATTATCTGATTTTGCTATTGCAGGAATTCTCATTTTTGGCAGTGGTTCCATTCTTGCTCTGACGATAAAAAAGTTTCCAAAACACAAAACTATCATAATAGTTACAATTGTGATAGCATTTCTTTGGCTTTGGGCAGAACTTGCTGTTGGCATCTTCACCAATTGGGGCAGTTGATTAGCGTTGCTTTTATTGCTTAAAATCGGAAAAGGCATATAATGAGGGTATAATTAATTAATCAATAAAAAGTATGGGAACAATGATTGTGATAATTGTCATTCTTGTTTTGCTTGTTTCGATCAAGCAGATTAATCAATATGAAAGAGGGGTGAGGTTCACGATTGGAAAATATTCTGGAATCATGGAGCCGGGTTGGAGATTGGTTATCCCAGTTTTTCAAAGTTATCAAAAGATTGACATGAGAATAAAGGCTGTTGATGTTCCAGATCAAGAAGCAATCACCAAGGACAACATTTCAGTCAGGGTTAGCGCTGTTATCTATTACAAAGTTTCAAGCGCCGAAAAGGCAATCATCGAAGTTGAAAATTATTTCTATGCAGTTTCTCAATTGGCACAGACAACGATGCGAAACATTGTGGGAGAAGTTAATTTGGATGAGCTTCTTTCAAATCGTGACACGATTGCTGAAAAAATCAGAATGATTGTGGAGCAGGCCACAAATGATTGGGGAATTTCAGTTAATTCAGTTGAACTCAAGGATGTTACTTTGCCAGAAGAAATGAAAAGAGTTATCGGAAAACAAGCAGAAGCCGAAAGGGAAAAAAGATCTGTTATTATAAAAGCTGAGGGTGAAGTTGTGGCAGCTGAAAATTTGGCTAAGGCTGCGACTATTCTCAGTGCCGCTGATGGAGCTTTGCATCTTCGAACTCTCAGCACCTTGAATGATTTAAGCAGCGATCAATCAAACACCGTCATTTTTGCAGTTCCAATGGAAATATTGAAAGCACTTGAGGGTTTCAATAAAAAGTCTTAGAAGAAAAAAGAATTTTCTTTCAATTAAAAACACTCTGCATTTTTGCGGGGTGTTTTTATGTTGGGCAAAATGTGTTAAAATATAAATGTAAAAATTCACCCCGTTAAATCCATGGTACTCCATGGCATGTCTATCATTATTTAACTAGGGTAAAAACTAGAAGGAGGTGGGAAATATGCAAAATAAAATGGCTTCAAAAATTGCTTTCATTCTTTCTGTGGTTGCCGTTGTTGCTTCAGGTCTTGTTTCATTGATGAGCGCAAATCTTTGGTTTGCTGGAACGCAGTGGATGCTCATTGCAATCGTTCTCGGCGTCTGGGCACTTTTCTTGAAGAAGTAAAAGGCCTCAACACTCCGTGGCTTGCCACGAACCCTTCGGGTTTTTGTGATTGTTATACAAAGTGTTAAGGCTTTTGTTGTTGTTGCTAGCTCGGAAATGAAAGCATGCCTTCATTTCACTCGCTTTGCTAAACAATAGTTTTTTTCTGAATTGAAAATAGGGGGTTTTCTTTTCATTTTTTCTAAATAGTTTTTTGTGGCGACATCTTGATAGAGGTGTTTTTTATTTTGAAACTGAAATCATGGCTTTGTGAATTTTTCCTGTGGTTGGGGCAGGCGGAGCGAATTTTCCACTGTCGTATTCCCAGATTGCGGAATACAGCAAATTTTCACCATACAAATATCCTGCACCAAGTTTGGTTCCGGGATCGTTGGTGATAAATTGTTTGGTGGTTGGATCATATCCAATAATGACGAGCATGTGAGCAATTGGTCCGGGGGAAGTGAAATTTGGATTTGAAAGGGCTCTGCCAAATACTGGCACTATAACAATATTGCCTTTTTTGATCTCAGCTTTGATGTCATCCAAAACAATATCCTCTTTGACCATAATATTTTCATGTTTTAAATATTGTTTGAAAATTTTCTCCACATCAATCGCGTTGGTGTCGGCACTATATCCAAAAGTTTTATCTTCAAAAGCGATCATATCCAAAATTCTTTTCTGTGCATTTTCTGGAGATATTGTTTTTTCGCCATTCACCCAACCCATGGCCATGACAATTGAAGCTTCTTCACAGCCGTTTTGAAAGTTTGGGTCACTCCAATTTCCAAAAGGCGCCTGCACAACAAAGGGAACTTCTTGCAAAATTTTCTTTTCAATAACAATTGGCGGGGGTGAAACTTTTTTTTCAATTTCTTTGATTGGTTGAGGTTCGGATTTAGTGGCAGAATTTGAATTTTCAGTGACAGAACTTTTTTGTGATTTGGAACTTGGTTTGTCCGCAAACCAAGCAAAAAAATAACCAGATCCAAGAATGAATCCAACTGTCAAAATAAAATATAAAATTTTTTTATTCATATTGAAAATTATCTTTAATTTGATGATAACATGTTCCATCCCTGTTGACATTAATACGCTTTTAGTCTAGCATTTATTCAATATACGAAACAGTTCTTTTATCGGTGAACTCCGGAAAACATCGACCGCAGGGGCAGTCTCAATGACGCCGTGTAATTCTTGTGGTATCTGTCAAATCGGTTTCGGAGTTCGCCGACCAAATAATTTTACGATTTGAGTCCAGTATAACTCAGTCTGGAAGAGTGCCTGATGCATAATCAGGAAGTCACTGGTTCGAATCCAGTTGCTGGCTCCAAAATCGTAACAAGATGTCGACTGGGGGATTGTTTCTGTCATATACCACCATGATGCTTGCACCTTGAAATAAGGTTCGTGTCGCGGGTGGTGCTGTTCATTTTGACGGATGACGTCTCATGATCCCAGTCGGCAATAAAAATTTGTTGGAGTGTCGCCAAGAGGTAAGGCAGTGGACCTCGACAATCCACTATCCAGGGTTCGAATCCTTGCACTCCAGCCAAATTTTTACAAGCAACAATCGTAGCAAAGTCTTTGGTAATCCGAAGGCTTTTTATTTATCTTAAAGACAGTTGAAATAAAAGCCAAAATAAGCTAGGCTAAGACTAATAATTATAATATTAAACAAATGTCAAAATATATCTCATCAGTGGTCAAAGTTGGAAATCTGAAACTTGGTGGCGACAATCCGGTGCGAGTTCAATCAATGTGCAACACTGACACTCGCGATGTGAAAGCGACAGTCAAACAAATCTTAGCTCTTGAAAAAGAGGGTTGTGAAATTGTGCGTGTGGCAGTGCTGGACATGAAAGCGGCTCAAGCCATTGGAAAAATAAAAGCAAAAATTCACATTCCTCTTGTGGCTGACATCCATTTTGATCACTTGCTTGCGCTTGAAGCAATCAAGCAGGGAATTGATAAGATCAGAATCAATCCTGGAAATATTGGCTCGGAGGAAAAAATAAAGGCAGTTGTTTCAGCTTGTAAAAAAAAGAAAATTCCAATTCGCATTGGGGTTAATGTTGGTTCTCTTGAGCAGGACTTGCTCAACAAATATGGTGCCACACCAAAGGCGGCAGTTGAATCAGCATTGCGACATGTCAGAATTCTGGAAAAACTGAATTTTCATGACATTTTGATTTCCATCAAATTCAGCAATGTGCCTCAGATGATTGAAGCGTATCGCATGCTGGCCAAGAAAGTGAAATATCCTTTGCATCTTGGCGTGACTGAGGCTGGCACAGCTTTCATGGGATCAATCAAAAGCGCCATTGGAATCGGAGTGCTTTTGAATGAAGGAATTGGCGCAACCATGAGAGTTTCTTTGACTGCTGATCCAATTGAAGAAATCGCAACTTGCTGGGGAATTTTGAGAGCGCTTGATCTTCGAAGGCGCGGACCGGAGATGATTTCTTGTCCGACTTGTGGAAGAACTCAAATTGATTTGATTGGGCTGGCAACAAAAGTTGAAGGGTTGCTCAAGAAAATTGACAAGCCAATCAAGGTTGCTGTGATGGGATGTGTGGTTAATGGTCCAGGGGAAGCGCGAGAGGCTGATGTTGGCGTGGCTGGCGGAAAAGGCATGGGTGCAATTTTTGTTAAAGGAAAAGTCATCAAAAGTGTCAAAGAAGATCAAATAATCCCAGCCTTGATGGCAGAAATCAAAAAACTTTAAAAATAGAGCAATGATTTATCTAAAAATGCCTTATCTTGGCGAAGAAACAGCTTCCGTGATTGACAGGAGCTGTTTTTGGGTGTATAATGATAGGTTGATTTAATTAGCATTAAATACAACACCGGCCCAGGTCGGAAATCTAGTTATTTAAAAGGAGTGGCAAATGAGAACAGCAACAACGGCAAAAACTTGGGGAAAAGCTGAAAACATGTTGATGGTGATTTTCCTGATGTTATTGTGCATCTTTGCCTTTACTGGCAAGGCTCATCCGGCAGATTTCTCAACGGCAATGGCAAAAACCATGGCAGAGATCCCGTTCGGCGCAGATGTCGCTGGCATGGGGAACACTAGCACGGCAACACCGGATTTTTCTTCCCGAAACCCTGCTGTGATGGCAGTGGAATCGGCAGATCCATGGAATTTTGGCTTTAGCACAACCGGCGGATTGATTCACTTCAAGAGTGGATCGACAATCAGTTTGTATTCATTGTCTGGAACTGCAAAACTCCCAGTTGGAATTTTGCAAATCACGGTCTCTGATGCAAAATCAAACACCGGAACACTCATTGATGAATCTGCAAAGATAAAATTCAATAACAATCCTTCGTTTGATGTGCAGTACGGTTTGGCAACTGGCAAGAATCTTTTGCTGGATGAAGATGCGCTGTATCTCGGTGCGAGCTATGGATATTCCCAGTCGAAGTTGACGGGGAAATATTTCATTGGCACAGAGGACACAACAATGATCTTTGATTTCAAGACAGAGTCGAAGAGTCATAATGTTGGCGTCGGCGCATTGTATCAGATTGCCAAAGTTGTGAATCTTGGCGCCACCTTCGATCATTCGTGGGACAGCGCCGAAGATTTCATCAATGGCGAATTCGATGCAAAAACCAAGTCGCAGTCAAACAAATTGAGACTCGGGGTTGGTGTTCAAGTTCTGCCGATGACATTTGTGGCTGCTGATTATCAGCATCTGTACTTGTCAGATGGTCTGAGCGACGACCAGTATTTTGCAGGTGTTGAGCAATACTTGGTCAAAGACATTCTCGCAGTGTATGCGGGATATGCCAATGGCGGAGCAACTGCTGGGCTTGGGATTTATCTCAAACATGGCGGAATAAACATCGCCTACATGAACAGAGGATTCCGAAGCATGGATCAGTTTCTCGGAAAGTCCGAGATGGCTATGCTTTCCATCTACGGAAACTTCTAAACCTGTCTCGCTTGAGACAATTCACAAGCCCTTACGAATATTTGTAAGGGCTTGATTTTTTTCCCAAAATGTGCTATTATGCTCAGTACACAAAAATCAAACCAAAGGTCGCCTATGCATAAAGCTTCGGCAGACCAAAGGAGGTGAGTCCCTTGAAAAAAACAATAACAATGATGCAGTGGGTGGTGACATTTTTTTCAAACATTTTGAATAACATGTTTTTGTCGCCAAGAGTGGGAGGAATTGAAAATCTCGACAAGCTTGCTCAGATGAAAAAGTCTGACATCGGATTGGTGGTTGTTTCAAACCACATCAATGCGAATGATCCTTTCGTCATCGTATCGATGTTTCCCGCAAGCTTGAAAGAAAAAGTTTTTCCAATGACTTTTTTGGCATCGCACGAAAAGTTCAGCAATCCAGTGAAAAGTTTCATCATGGAAACGCTGGGTTGCATTCCGGTGGGTAATGGTCAAAACATTCGAGAGACAATAAAACTTCTCAAGAATGGTGAATCCATTTTCCTTTTTCCGGAAGGTCATGTTTCATCGACTGGTGAGCTGGGTCAAGACAAGGGACTCCTGGAAATGCTTTCCAAATTCTCCGAAGTCATCGTCCAACCGATTCATATCGGTGGACTCAAATATTTCTGGGACATTGGCAACATGCTTGCCCGTCGCAGAAAAGTGGAAGTCATCTTTGGGGAACCTTTTCTTTTGGAAAAGGGTTCCAAGATCAACGCAGTTGAGGAGATAAAAAAGCTCAAAGCAGAAAAATAGAAGCCGGCATAATAATGATTATGCCGGGTTTTT
>CAYVME010000023.1:0-17372 GCA_964452415.1 uncultured Bdellovibrionales bacterium | reverse complement strand
ATTAACCAAATTCTATGGGTCGTTTGCTCTAGTTTACTAGAGTAAAACCAAAAAACTTCGGATAATCAACCAAGAGGACTAACCACAATAGCTTGTGATTAATGGCTGTAGTAAGCCATTAGTATCATCTTGCTGTAGGTCAAATAAAATCTGTGTTATGCACGGATTTTTTTGTGTCTATGGACAAGAAAACAGAACTTCAAAGTGAAAATTTAGAGAAAAAAGAGGGTGAAATTAACTCCCTAATTCCAACTGCATTCTACGGCATAGAAGCTGAAAATGGGCATCCAATCAGCACCCTTATTGAAGGGTTTCTTGAGTATGCTCGCTACGAACTTAACTTCTCTCCACAAACCTGTATTAAGTATGGAGATTCGTTAAAAATGTTTGTCAGGCTCATTGGTGATAAATCAGTTGAGAGTCTTGAGGTGCAAGATTTTGTAAGACTAAAAAGAATAATGATGGATCGCGGACGAAGTGAAGCTAGGATTGCTAGTATCGTTTTTGCTGTGCGCAGCTTTTTGAATTATTGTCGTGATTTTCTGCGACTTCAAACTTTGGAACCAAAACAGATCAGGCCACCAAAAAGATTTAAGCGCGAAGTTATTTATTTGAACAAAGAAGAGATCGAAAGATTCACATCTTGCATAGATACGCGACTTTGGAATGGTTTGCGTTTTCGCACACTTGTTGAGGTTTTATTAGGTACAGGAATGCGAATCAGTGAAGCTTTGTCACTTGATCGAAAGAGTATCAACTGGGAAACGAAGGAGGCTAAAATTATTGGAAAAGGAAACAAGGAGCGCAGGATATTTTTTACTGAGCGCTCACTTGAATGGGTGCAAAAATTATTAGAATCAAGATATGACGAGCATGAAGCTATTTTCATAACAAGAAAACCTGTTGGCAGGCTTTGTCGTGAGGATATATGGCGCTTTTTTGATTACCATCGCAAGAAGTCTAATATTGATAAAAAACTTACGCCTCATATCTTGCGTCACACGGTAGCCACAAACCTATTGTTCAATGGATGCCCAATTGTGCACGTAAAGGAGATCCTGGGGCATGAGAAGCTCGATACGACCTGTAAATATTATCTTGGAGTTGATAAAGAGAAAGCTAAAAAGGCACATGCACAATACCTTGATTTTGTTAGTTAATTTCTTGATCAGAGTTATTATTTCTGTGATTTATTTTAGCTAGCAAGTCGAAATAGTTTACCATGGTGTTTGCTATTTCTGAGACTTCAGAAAAGGAAAGGTCTTTCTCGTAATCTTCCTTGATAATTTGCTGAAGCTTCAATATGGTGGATTTTTTAACTTGAATCATGTGCTGTTTGTTATGGTAAAAATTTCTGTATAAATTTCTTGATATTCTCTTTTTTTAAAAAGTCCAATTTTGATTCTGCTTCATACCTGTATTTGTATTGGCAATTCTCAGGATCGTCTTTGTTTATAAGCTCATTGCACAGAGGGCATTTTTCAAGGTTTTGAGGGTGACGCATTGGGGCGCGATATGGGGAGTATATGCCATCAGAATTAGGCTTGTATTTTTCTTGTTCATATCTAACTCCACCACAAATAATGGTGAGGATTTCTTTTTCAAATTCACCTTTGCAGTGTGGGCAGGTTGATATTATGAATTCCGGCATAACGCTTAAAATAAATCGTTATCTGCTACTTTTTTCTGTTGAGTGTTTGAGTTTTTCAATGTCAATTCTTGCTTTAGTTGATTTGGTTTTGAGATATTCTATATCCTTAATTGCTTTATCAATTTTTCCTAAAAAATCAGTTGTGCGCCAAAATAACCAAAAAATAGAAAAAGTAACACCGCAATACAAAGCTGTTTCCATGATGAATCTTAATACTGTTAGTATGTTTTCTGTCATAAATCAACTTAAATTTTATTCAAAATTGCATCCCAAAATTTTATATTATCCTTTTCTGGATTACCATACTTATTGGGTTCTGATTTTCCAGGATATAAAAATAAATATCCAGAAACAAGAATACTAGCTAAGAGATTCATGCTTATATTGCTTCCAATATAAGGTATTAAAAGTATTGCTATCATTATCCATCCACTGAGACCAAGATCATGAAGCCTTCGAACTGTGGTAGGGATAATAATTATTGGAAAAAGAATTGAGCTCATGAAAAATGTTAATCCAGTTGGGTCCATTCCCATCATTGAACCAAGTATTGTAATAGCAAAAGCCATTGGCATTAAAATGTAGACATATGTTAAAAAGAAGTGCTTGCGCCCCAATCTTCCTTGGAAGATTTTTTTGATTCCATTTTTCATAATAAAAACGACTTAAATAATTAAGTCGTCGAGGAGTTCCGCTTGAGTGGACGACCCGACGGGACTCACACTCAAAAAGCACCGAAATGCCCTATCATGTGCATCGAGCCGCCCGCTAAAGGGCGTGATAGGGCAAAAACCGAAAGAATTTCGGTACGTTTATGAGTATGAGTCCACTTATAAAATAACACTAAATAGGTTAAAATACAAATACTAGAATCACTCAAGCGCTTCAATTGACATAATCAAGTAAAACACTGAAAAAGTATGATTAAAACACAGGGAGAGAGAAAAATTGATCAACATATTGAAGACTTGGGGAAAAACGAAGTCTTCAAAAAAAGACTTGCAGTGATAAAGCAGGAAAAATCCAGAAAAAAGGTTGAAGGGCTACTTCTTCAACTGTGTTATGATTTTTCAATAAATTATGATCTTTTTAAAAGAATAAAGGGCAATGAAGATATTTTGAAAAATATGAATTATCCATGGGAAAACATGGGTGATATGTGTGAAATAAGTTTTGATTTCCCTGGCATTTTTACAGGCTCTATAGTTAAAACTCCACTTGAAACTAAGCTTCATAAGCTTGCATATCCAATAAGAATGGATATTCATAGATTCGCAACAAAAAGAGATGTGCTTGATTTTATAGACAAGAAATGGCGAATCATAGAAAAAGAAAGTAAACTTTTTATGAAAAGCGAAAAAAGAATTCGAGCAAGAAAAAACAAAGAAAGGGATGATTTTATTTGGAATAATAAACAGCTTTCAGCAAGCGAAATAGTTAAATTGGTTAGCGATAACTTCCAGGGTGTTGTTATGGGCAGAGAGGAGGTATATAAGGTTATTAACTTGGAGAAAGAAAGAAGAAATCTGAACTTAACTGGGGGTCGATAAATTCTTGTGATAAAAATTTATATTTTGATAACCTGACTGTGTAGTCAGGTTTTTTAATATCTAACACGACATGAAAAAAGAAAATTCAAATAGCATACTTATTAAATGTCTTGCGGTTAAGCCAGTCGCATTTAATCCAGCATTAGGAAGAATGGCTGGGAGTGCCTTGGCTGGATTGTTCATGTCTCAATTGTTGTATTGGTGGGGTAAGGGATACAAGAAGGATTGTGTGTTTAAAACCATAGTGGAATTTGAGAGGGAGACATGCCTAACAAGATCTGAACAGGATAGAGCAATAAAAAAATGGAAAAATCTGGGAGTCTTGGAAGTTAAGAGAATGGGTATTCCTCAAAAGAGACATTTTTTTCTAAACACTGAAAAGCTTGCAAATATGTTAAATGATTATGCTACTGAAAAAGGAATTGATGGATACTATATGCAAAATAATGAAAACTAATTTGCATGATTCAGCAAATTGTATTGTTCGATTCTGAAAACTACTTTGTTGTAAGCTACAAACTATTACAGAGAAGAACAACAAAGAATAATCAAAGAATATTAACAGAGAGATTTCTACGTAGGTTCAATGAAAAATAAATTATGAAAAAAGAAATAACAAAAATCGAAAACAAGAAGAGTGCAATACAAAAAGAATGCTCACAACAAGAGGTCATCGATTTTGCAATTAAATTTTCAAAATCAGGTTTGGGTATTTTGAAAAATGATTTCAGAGAGACATGGTTGCCTAAGTTGCATTCTGAGAAAGAAGATTCTGAGGCTATAACTGGATTGCTGGAAAAAACTCTTGAGTTATCACTCATATTCAGTTTGGATTCTGGTCAGGCGCTAATTGAAAGTGTGAATGAAAAGCATAAGAACTTATCCTTGGAAATGAAGGAATCGTTGGAAGCTGAATTTGATTGCGTGACACCTTCAGGAAAGGCGTTGGTTGATCTCACGGTCAATGCGTATGTCAAAAAAATGTCGTGCTCACATACAATTGAGGCTATCAAATTGTCGCAAAAAGGTGCACATATTGGCTATTTGAATTTTTTGTCTCGTGAGGTTGATAGAGCTCATAGACAGTTTCTCTCAGGTATTGAAACATTGAAGTTTATGAAGCAACCAACATTGAAAATAAATCTGAAAGCCGAGAATGCTTTCATTGGAGATAATCAGCAGTTTAATAGCAATAAAATACAAAACAATGAAAACAATGAACCCGAATGATTTCGGAAAAAAATACCTCACTGAGCAGTGTCAGAAGATCGTGCTTTCTGATTTTGTGAGGCAGGCAAGCAGAAAAATAAAAGAGGCAATCCTCAAGGCGGAAATTGAAGTTAGTGGCTGTTCAGTGAGATTAACTCAGTCTAAAACAGGCTTTGGAGGCTCCAGATTCTGGTTTATCTGCCCCGGGTGCGGCATGAGGGTAGGCGTTGTATATAAGCATCCTGTGGGGCAAATTGTGGGCTGTAGAACGTGCTTGAGATTGGACTACAAGAAGCATCGGTTCAGGGGAATGGTAGAAGATGGAACATGAAAAACAGGAATAGTTTTGGTAATAAATAACATTATAAAAAATATGACAAAAAGCAAAGAAAACAAACTATACTACGGAGTTTATGAGGAAGTTATTCAAACGGTTGCCGAAGGATTCTTGGGGCGTAAATTGACAAAAGCAGAAATGAGCATGGTTGTTGGTGTGATGTTTGATGATTTGGCGTTGGCTGTTGTTATTGATGAAGTCATTTCAAATTCTATTTCACATGTAATGAAAAAAGATAAGAAATAAGGAACATAAATTGAATGCAGAATAATAATTTACAATTGATGGAATCATGTTTGCGAAAAGCCAGAATTACTGGCGAGCTTTGCGATTCCTCAATTGTAAAATATCGTGATTCTGTGAAAAAGTTCTTCAACTTGATCTCGAAAGAAATGGAGGATATTGAAATATCTGATTTTGAGGATTTCATATTGAGCATGAGGGATAATGGCGCAAGTAATTCCAGGATTGCCAACGTTATTTCTGCGGTTAAATGGGTAATCAATAATCTACAATTAAACAATATGATGTGTAAATCACTGGATTTGGAAAAAGTAAAAAAGCCAAAAATAGGACGCAGAGATTCTGCGGCTTATCTTACTGAAAAAGAAATTGGGATGTTTCTTGATGCCATAAAAAATGATGATTCAAAGGGGCTATTGATCAGGAAGCTTCGGTTTGAAGCGTTGGCAATTTTTCTTTTGCAGACCGGAGCACGGATTGGTGAGGTCTTGTCCATAAAAATAAATGACATTGATCGTCAGAATATGGAGGTTAATATTATCGGAAAGGGAAGCAAGCCAAGACCCTTATTTTTGAAGGAAGAAACAATTTTGGCTATTGATAAATATCTTTCACGGCGCACAGACAACCAAGAAGCATTATTTGTTGCTTTGAATGGAAAATCAAGATGGGAGCAGACTGATGTCGGTCGTTCCTTTAGGCGCTATAAAAATCGTTCTGGGATAAGAAAGGACTTCACTATTCACACATTGCGTCACACATATGCCACGCAGCTTGTGATGAGAGGTGTTCCCATGAATACGGTTCAGTATTTCCTTGGTCACAGTAATCTTGAAACTACCATGAAGTATTATATTGGAGCCGTGGAAAAGGATCGAGCCAGACAGTTTGTTAACGATAAGTATTTTGATTTTATGCCAAAATAAGCCTAATGCAATCCGACCCTATTATTAAATTGCGAGATCATTTACGATTGTATTTTTTGTTATTATGGGGTATTCTAATAATAGATAAACTTATTGAAAAATATGGAAAATAATCAAGGCATATCCAAAACAGATTTATTGTTATTATTGCTTTATTCAAATGGATTTTCCGGAAAATATAACGAGCCCATAAGGGGGATTACTCGCTTCATGAAATTGCTTTATTTGATCGAAAAAGAGAGTGAGATAGAAAATTCATTTCATTTTGAGCCATATAAGATGGGACCTTTCAGTAGTGAGGTGTATCCAGAAATTGAGTTTCTGAAAAATTTCCCTTCCCCTGACAACTCTTTTTTAAGAACAAAACCGGAAGAATTTTGTGATGAAACTACTAACCCTGAACAGATAAAAATTATAGAAGACATAAATTTAGATGAGGATGCCCCGCTAAATTGTTCAGAGGTAAACACTGAGTTTTCTCTTTCTGCGTTGGGAATGAAAGTTGCTGAACAGCTCTGGATAGGAATTAATAGTAATGAAAAAAAAGCACTTATAGATATAAAAACCAATTATGGGAATATGGCCTTGAGAGATCTTTTGAGATATGTCTATAAGAAATATCCAGACATGACAACAAAGTCAATAATAAAAGATCAGCTATGAATGAGAATATAGTATTCTGTTCAGAAAAAGTAAAGACATATGTCGAAAAACTATTCGACGCCTTTGGAAATGCAACTTCTATATTTTTTGTTGCCCTTCCTATTGGACTATTTTTGCTTGCTTACAATAGATTGATTTCTTATTATAAGGATAACGGGAGTCATTACAAAGAAATAAAGGATTACCTTGATCAAGAGGCTCATAAACCATTCAAAAAAGCCGCTATTCCATTCATAAGGTCTATAGATGAGAGCTTGACCGAACATTTACTTAGCACAATTGACGACGAGCCTTTGATAAGCTCTCATGCTTTTATTAAGGAATTTCAATTGAAAAAATTTAACGAGTTAAAAAAATGGGATATAACATTATTAGAAGAAACGATTGACTTCCAAGAGGCGGTGCAAAAAATTGTAAAATTAAAAAAAGATCACGGCACTTTTGAAGGATATATTAGCAAAAGTAGAGTTAGTCTTTTTCTTGTGGCTGTATCTAGCTTGCTTTCAATATTGTTTGGTGGATTATTTATTTACTTCACAAAAGTTAATTTGAATGAAAAAATGTCATTCTTATTTTTAGTTGCTTGGGTTATTTTTATAACAATGAGTCTTGCATTTGTATTGGTATATGGCTACTATTGCCTAAAAATAGATTCATTAAAAACAAAAAAATGAAAAAATTAAGCGAAAAATCAATAGAGGATAAATTAACTTGTTATTATAAAAGACAGAAGCACACCGTAAAAAATCAGGTTAGATTATCACAGAAAAGAATTGATATTGTTTATCGCGAAAATGGTACGGAATATATATGCGCCGTGGAAGTCAAAATAGATGATTGGAAAACAGCAATCAGGCAAGCTAATTTAAACAAGGTGGCTTGTAATAAGTCATTTGTAGCTATTTGGCATGAATATTCCCATAGGGCAATTAAAAATAGGAGCATATTTGAAAATCTGGGGATTGGTCTTATAGTTATTGATAAGACATGTAAACCCGTGGTTGAAATAGACCCCCCTTGTTTTGATGCTGTAAATAGTTTTGCTTTTAATCTTGTATCTGCTGCGATATGACAAATTTTAATTTTTATATTCGATTCGGGGTCCATAAGGACAGAGAAGTCATCAAGAGTCTTAGGGATTCTATTTCGGGTATGATTATTCCTGCTCATATACTTTGTTATTCCTCAAATGCAACAATCGCGGCCATCTCTTATATAAAAAAAGATTACTTCATTGATCCGATGACATATATATATTCAGATGGGAGCATGCAAAAGTATTTATCTACAAAAAGTGGAACAGACTCTTTTAAACCTTCCATAGCAAAACTTACTGAAAACTACGGTTTGATGGATTTTTTTGTAAGCAATAATTACAGACCATTGACGCCAGGAGACTTATTAAATAATGATTTATTAGCAGATGAATTTTGTAAAAAAAATATAGCATTACAAATAAATAAAATTGATGAGGAAAAAGCAGGTGCATATAAAAAATATGCGGATCTCTTGAAGAAGGTTGGTGAAAATCATCTTTCAGAAGAAATTGAAAAAACTCATAGGCCAAAGGGCATTATTCCACCATATTTCTATTTTGAATCTATTGATGACGAATGGCTGAAAGTTAATCTTAAATTGGCAGAAATGACAAGGAAGAACACGGATCTGCCAGTAATCCCCTTGATTTTTACTGAAGCATTTTTACTGGATGATGGTTTACTAGATTTGTATAAAGACTACAAGGAAATGTTTATATGGGCTGACGACTTGGAACAAAAGCAACAAATAACGAATACTCAGCAACAAGGCTTAGAAAAATTTGCAAATTTTGTTGCAAAAGCAACTGAAAAGGGAATCAGTTTAACTAATCTGTATGGAAGCTACTTCTCTGTTTTATTGAACAAGGTTGGTTTGAGCGGAATGTGTAACGGTGTTTTTTATGGTGAAAATAAGACTAGAAAAGCAAAAGTTGGAGGCATTCCTCCTTCTAGATACTATATAAGAAAATTACACGAGTTCTATTCAATTCCGGAAACTTTGGCAATTTTAAGAAAATATCCAGACTTATTAGATAGGGATTGTCAGCAATGCCTAGATCTCTTAAAGGGTGATATTGAAAATATATTTACTTTTGATTCTGAACATGCTTTGGCACAATCACATTTTGTTTATTCCAGAGAGAAAGAAATAGAAGTAGCTCAAAGTAAGAATTTGGATGCCTTGCTTAACGACTTAGATGAAAATTTTATTGCCTATAGAGATAAATTACCCGATGAGGACATCACTAGAAAGAATGTTAAATATTTATCTATTTGGAAAGAAATATTGAAAAAATATTTGTAATAACATATAATTCGAATATCTTTTATTAGTCATCTCTCTTTTGTGTAAATAGTAATATTTTTTTGGACACGCAAACCCTCGTGCACCATCTTCCTAAGCCCCGTCCATCCCGCCGGTGGTTTTTTGTTGTGCAAAAATGCTTAAATGAGCCAATATAATGCAAATGTTGACAAAAGTGCCAGAGTATGATATACTTAAGTGTATAGGAAAACAAAAATAAACACCTAAACTCTACAAAAATGAAAAAATAACATAAACCAAACAACTGCACAGGGTCTATTTTAGAAAGGCTTGAGAAGTGTGTTTGAAAAAGCATATTGCTCAAGCTTTTTTCTTATCAAAAAACAAATAAACCGCATCTGCGGGTTTCAATAAATAATAAACATAAAATGAAAAAAAACTATGGCCAAAAAAGTTACAGGAAAAAAGGCAGCTTCTGCCGCGTCTAAAGTTTTGCGAAGTGGCAGCACTTCAAAAAATTCCAAAATAGCAGCAGCAAGCGCACTCTCACAGCGAGAGAGAAGTTCAAAAAAGAAGAAATAAAAAAAGAGCGACTGAGAATTCCCTGTGAAGTAGTTCTCGGTCGCCTTTATCTAACTAATTAAATTATAGCACATTTAGCGGATTTTTAAAATATAAAATCTGATAACATTTGCAAAAAAAGATGAGTTTATACATTGTTAAAGCTAAACCAAACCCATTGGGAAAAGATAAAATCGGTAGTTTCTTGCCAAAAAATCAACTCGCTGGTGAGTGGATAGATATTAAAAATATTGGGAATAACCCCGTAGATTTAACAAATATGGCACTTTACCATTGGGCATATAAACAGCCAGAACCTAAATGGGAGTTAGTGATGTTATTTAAAGGTTTAACGTTATCCCATTTGCCTGCGGGTAATGTAATGAGGGTACATTCTGGTGGAGTTATTCCTATTGCCGATCTTTTAACTATTGACCGGATTGGTGCTGAATATCACTTATTTTCTGGGAAAGGATATGTGTGGAACAACGACAAAAGTGACAAACCGATAATTTGGGATTCAAAATTGGAGGTATATGTTGACCAGACATCCTATGATGCTTATCCAGCTGATGGTAAAATTCTCAATCGTGTTAATGATAAATTGATATAGTAAAATTCAAGCTACATAAATTAAAAAATACACCCTTGTCGGTGTATTTTTTAGTAGATTGAATGATGAGATAGCTATCCAAAAGTATTACTTCGTGTCTATGCCATAGAAACGCTGTCTTATGCTTAAGTTTTAGCTATCTAAGATCTTAATAGTACAACTTGAGTAAATCTCGGCTTGATGGTACCATGAAAGCAAATAAAAGCCTTGGATAATAGGAAATTCATGAAATTATTACTCACCTCCACAGGATTAACAAATCAAAAAATACGAGACTACTTTGTCTCTCAATTTGAGATGCTTGAAAACAAAAAGGCTTGTTTGATTTTTACAATTAGAAATGAAAACGATTGGCAGTGGCTTGAACATTATGATTCTGAATTGAAGGGAATTGGATTGCAATATGATAGAATCAACATCTCGGAAGGAAAGGACTTGTCAGACTTGAAGGAATATGACATTTATTATGTTTGTGGTGGCAATACTTTTTACATACTCGACAGACTAAGAAAAACCAATTTGGACAAGGTTATTTTGAAAGCGATTAAGGATGGCAAATTTTATGTTGGCGTGAGTGCTGGTTCAATCATTGCAGGATCCGATATTGAGGTTGCTGGAATTGGCGAGGGTGATGAAAATGACATTAACCTTTCTGATTTAAGTGGATTTGGATTGGTGCCTTTTCATATTTCTCCACATTATACCGAACAATATAGAAATGATGTTGAGGAATTTTACAATAGAAGAAAGGAATCAATTATTGCATTAACGAATGACCAGGCGTTATTTGTAACCGACAAAGAAGTTTTGCTCGTTGGGAATAAGGACGTGACTGAATTATCTGAACTTAATATCGTAGGCGAAGAAAAATAATTTTATGGAAAAAGAACAGAATTACAAAAAAATGCCAGCTGGATTAGATATGTATTTCAATCGCACTGTGGCAGAAAAATTTGCCCAACTTGAACAGAATGAGAAAAATTTCGCAGTGGCTGAAATTGTTGATGATGTGATAATGTCAGAAATTAAGGATATGAAAAATCCTATATTTTCTGCAGAACTTGGAGGCGGTGCTCATCCCGATCGGTACGATAAATTATTTGCTCAACTTTTGACCCAGCCACGAGGACATATGGATTGGGTTGATATGTCTCCTGTTATGATTGACTTAGCAAGAAAATATATAGATAACGAAAAATACAAAGAGCGACTGGATGTTATCGAATTTGTGGAAAATGATATTTTGGAATATTTAAAGAAGCTTCCTACTGAAAAATTGGATTTAGCTATAATGAAATATGCCGTAGATTTTATTGTTGATTTGGATAGTTTCTTCAAACTACTCTCTGATAAGCTAAAATCTAGTGGTAAATTCGTTGCTACTATCGGAACATTAGATCCGCAACTAAAAAGTATTTCAACTAATGCTCGCTTTTTATATAACGGAGAAGAATTTCCAGAGGACGAAGTTAAAATTTTGAAAGATGGCGATAGTTTCACAGTGAAATTTTTCAATGTGTCTGGCGATCCTAAATCTGGATATCTGGAAGGAGCTGAAACGATAAAATATTATCATTCAGAAGAGAAGATGAGAAAATTGGCAAAAAAATATAATCTTGATATATCAGTTGGTGATTGGAAAGAATTATTGGGAGCAAAAGAAGGAATGAACCAGTTAATTTTAGCCTTAAGAAAAACAATATAAATCAAGTAAATACTTACTTGCTAAAAACCATTTTTTGTTGGTATAATAACCAACTCTTCAATAAGAGCATAAGTTCGTTTACATATTCCAAATATAGGAGGAATTTAAAATGACCGATCAAAACAAGCGTATTCCTGGGTTAGTATCGTTTGCTGAAGCAAAAACGAAAAGTGGGCAATTGGTGAGTTTCGAAGCTCATCCTGATGATGTGCAAAGCGTAAAAGAATTCCTTTTTTCCAATATTAAAAGCATTGATATTCCGACGACTGGAAGAGTCAATGTTACGCACGGAGGCTATGGGAGATATACAAGATACGATATTCTGCAACACAAATATGGTGGTGGCGGTCCTGGATACATCGAGGCGCTGGAAATAAGAAATTCGCCTGATGGAAAATGTGGCTATGTAGTTCATCACTATACCTGCTATGTAGGGTCGGATTTTTTCGAATTTGACTCTATTGAAAATGCAATATCTGCTTGGGAGGTTTGTTGGTCATCCAATGATCGACACAAAAAGATTTCCAAACAAAAAGGTTTTCTGCGTATGGTGCGATGTGGCGTTATGACCCCGTGGTTCTATGCTGTAGGAGATCAGCTGGTCGAAGGCGATTATGTATGTTTGGATATGATAATGGAAAATCCAGAATTCAGATTCGATCATCGCTACATTGTCTGGGAAGATGAAGAAAAAGTTCCTGCGGTAAAAAGATGTATGGGAATTCGCATTTTCACGGAGACAGAAGGAAGTCATATTTACGGCGGAGCGAAGGAAAAAAAGGTGATAACAGTCTATTGGGATGATGGAACATCTTGGAAGGAGGGCAGTTATTCACCAAGGCCGAGGCTGATGCAGGAAGATGAACTTTGGATCCAGGAGGCAATAGACAAGTTCCGTGAACTGCTTACCGGCAGAACATCTGAAATTGCCATTGATTTTCTGGATGGCTCAAGGTTTGTCGGAAAGTGGAAGCCTACGGATAGTAAAGCTACTCACACAGAAGGCAATTACAGCGTCAAAGTGCATTTGAAAGATGGAAAAGTGATAGAGGGAAGCGCACCTTTCAAGCCAACCACTGAAATTCCAACACTTAAAGCTAAACTTGATGAATGGGCTAAAAAGAATGATCATACCGTTGAAAGATATGAGGTGGTTAAAATAACCAAAGTTCCTAGGGGGAAGAAGTGGTCAGGAGTTTATCCTGAGCCTAATGCTGAATAGCAAATGTTTGAAGGGGTAGCACCTAACGGTGGTGCCCCTTTTTCATACTTCAATTTATTTTGAAAAAGGAGTATGATTGATTTATAAAGAGTAAGTATATTCTTATGAAATACAAAATATTGATAATCGCATTGGTTTTAGTGGTTGTTGTAGTGGGAGTATTGGCATATAAAAATAGTCAGACAAAACAGGAGCCAAAACAAACTTTTCAGGAATCAAGAATCCAGCGAGATGTTTCAATAATCCGCAAATTTGCTGACTCTACAGATTTGGCAGTTCAATATGAAAGCAATGGGAAATCCTCTAATGGTAAAAATGTTCCTATTAGAATTTATATTTCAGGTTCTGACAGATATGAAGTTGATGCTAATGGTAAAATTGTTGAGTTTGGCTCTCGCAATCTTCCTATCGGAAGTGAGAATGAAAAGATTGTAGACAATACTCCTCGCTATAAACAGCAAGAATTGGAAATAATGGTAGGGCAAATTATTGCTAAGAATGCACCTGATGTTAATCTGGACGGACTAACCTTGAATAAAAGCAATAAAGGAACGAATTACTTTTTCCGATGGGAGGACAAGTCACAAAAGACAACCGAGGGGTATCCTTTCATTCAGATTGGATTTTCACAAGGA
This sequence comes from uncultured Bdellovibrionales bacterium, assembly GCA_964452415.1. Taxonomy (GTDB): domain Bacteria; phylum Patescibacteriota; class Minisyncoccia; order Moranbacterales; family GWC2-37-73; genus UBA12068. The sequence goes on along the minus strand of CAYVME010000023.1, from coordinate 3,753 downwards.
GGAACTTTATTAAATTATATTAACGCTTTGTAGGTATAATGTATCAATATTTTAAAAGGCTATATTTATTACGATGAGCTTTACGATAAGTTCAGGAGTATAATAATTGTATAAGGAGATTAAAATTATGAAAAGTGCAACAAAATATTTATTCATAGATACTAATATTTATATCCAATGTTGCCTTTTGGAATTGGAGGGAGACAGCCTTGATACACTTAATGAATTAGAAAAATTATTGGAAAAAAATAAAGTAAAATTATTGCTACCAGAGGTTGTTGAATTGGAATTTCGAAAGGTCTTAGAAAATAAATTCAGCGAATTAAAGAAAAAGATAGGGCTGTATAAAACTTCAATAAGTAATGATAAAACTCTTGATGAAAAAATAAGGGAGGACCTTGTTTTGAATCTGGATAACTGCATAAAAGAAAGAGAGCGAAATACTGAAAAGGTTGAAAAAAAGATGGAGGAATTATTTAAAAATAACAAGTTTACAATAAGAAAGGATTTATCAATTAAGGATAATCACTTAGTAGGTGCATACAAGGCTTTTTTGTCAGGAGAAAAACCATTCAAAAGCGGATTGGGAATAATGCAACCAGATTGTGTCATAATTGAAGCTTTGGCTGAATATTTTAGTAATATCGAAAATTATAAATTATTCTTTTGTAGTTTCAATAAAGAAGATTTTGCTAAAAACCCAAAAGCTAAAAATAGTTTAAAAATACATGAGGACATTGAAAAAAGATTTAAACATATAAAATATTATAGAAATTTATTTGAATTGTTAAATGCGGAATTTGACGGAAAATACACAAAAGAGTCTATTGAAAAATTGGAAGAAAAGAAAGTGTCCCTTTATGATGATGCTAGCGTGTATTCTTTTGGGATTACTGACAATTCAAAATTATTTAAATCGGGGAATTTATTGATTGATGATAATCCATATCTTATTTCAAGCGCAAGTGGTCTACTGACTAATTCGGAAGACCCGCATGGCTTAAGAAGAAGGTTTAATAAATCATTGATATTGGGAAGCGACGAAAATTACGATATTTTATCGCGTATGCCAGATAGATATTGTCATATTTGCAGTACAAGCTATGAAAGGAAGAATTTTGAGATAGATAATGGTATATGTGATCAATGTCAGAAAACAATTTTTCCTCACTAATCTTCTATATGCCGTAGAAACGCTGTCTTTTTAGGGCATTGAGGAGTAAATAAATGCTTTATAGAAGGTAAATTTGTAACTCTTGTCATATTTTCATAGCATGCTATTATTGATGTGTACCTGCACCATAGGTACTGGTTGAAAGAAAATTCTTATTGGCTTCGTAGTAGCAGATATTGGGTAAAAATAATATTCATTTATATGATGGCAAATTCAAAAGAACAAGCACGAACAAATTTCAAGAAAGCACGTAGTCACGTGGATAAGATTTTGTCTATGATTGAAGAGGATAAATATTGCGTGGATATCATGCAGCAGAATCTGGCTGTTATAGGTCTTTTGCGTGGTGCTCACAAAACACTCATGGAAGGACATCTTAAGGGATGTTTCAATGATGCTTTCAACACGAAAAGCGATAAGAAAAGAGTGGAGATGATCGACGAGATCTTAAAAGTTACAAAAATTTATAATAAATAGATTAGAAATGTTTGTTCAATAAAACGAAACGTGGTATTGTAATCGCATATGAATTTATTTAGGAAAAAAATTATATCTTTAGCGCTAGTAGTTTCACTCTTTGCTGTTGCAGGAGGTTTTTGCTTTGCGTCAACCGCAAGTGCAGCGACAAATTCTGACTCTGGAATTAGTCAATATGGGACATCCGCTCATAAGAATATGGCTAACCACGCAAACGATAAGGGTGATGGTGTTAAAATATGTTGTGTGAATAATACGAGTAGTGCTCTTAATAATTCAGCGCTATCAACGAATAGTAAAATTAAATTTGTAACATCTGAAATTTCAGTTGCGGATGCGTCTTCACAGTCCTTGAATTTTTCTAAAGATAGTATAAATATATCTTCGATGTCGCCCCCTCAAAAGGGTGAGCTATCGGCTTCAGTCGTCAAAAAAGAATAGACTCCATTATTGTAAACCCGCTTTGTTTTTAACAGAGGTGGTTTTTTATGTTTCAAAATTTCAGAATTATACTAATTCTGGGTTAATAAAATCATAACTTTAAAGCAATAATGGACAAAAACAAAATTATTTTATCAATTAGTGGTATGCACTGCCGTTCATGTGAAATATTGATTGAAGACAAGCTAGCTCAAATAGCAGGTATTCGAAGAACTGTTGTTAACTATAAAAAAGGCACTGCTGAAATACATCTTGATGGATCAAGAAGGCCAAGCATGCACGATATTGAGAATGCGATCAGGGAGGCAGGATACAACATTGGATACAATAATGGTGAAAAGAAACCGTTTTTCAGTAAAAACCCTGAAGACTATAAGGATTTGGGTATCGCTTTCTTCTTTCTGATTGGTATATATATTATTCTGAAAAATTTCGGAATTACTGATATTAATGTTGGCAGCGCTTCAAATCCATCAAGTTTGCCAGTCGTTTTTCTTGTGGGAATAACTGCTGGTCTTTCAACTTGTATGGCTCTTGTGGGAGGACTAATTCTTGGAATTTCTGCCAGACACAGTGAGCTTCATCCTGAAGCAACTGCCATGCAAAAATTCAGACCTCATCTGTTTTTCAATCTTGGGAGAATAGGAGGTTATGCACTTCTCGGTGGAGTGTTGGGAACGCTTGGATCAGTGCTGCAACTTTCAGGTGGAACATTGGGAATTTTAACAATCGGTGTTGGAATTGTGATGCTTATGCTTGGAATGAAGTTGGTTGGAATTTTTCCACGCATGGAAAACAAAAGCATTTCATTGCCGTCTGGCATTAGCAGAATGTTTGGGATAAAAAAACATGAAAAAGAATACAGTCACAAGGGATCGATGATTACGGGAGCATTGACTTTCTTCTTGCCATGTGGGTTCACTCAAGCGATGCAACTTTATGCAATAAGCACGGGAAGTTTTGTGCAAGGAGCATTGATTATGGGAATTTTTGCACTTGGAACTGCGCCTGGACTTCTTGGAGTGGGAGGATTGACTTCAGTAATAAAAGGTATTTTTGCGCAACGTTTTTTCAAATTTGCAGGAGTTTTGGTTGTTATTCTTTCATTCTTTAATATTGCAAACGGATATAATCTGACGGGATGGCAACTTGGTTCAAGCTTCGCAGCTAATAGTGCACAGACTGTGCAGGCTAGCGATCCCAACGTTACCCTTGAAAACGGAGTTCAGGTTGTAAAAATGAAAGAGACCTCCAGTGGTTATTCGCCGAATAAATTTACAATCAAAAAAGGTGTTCCTGTGAAATGGGTTATTGATGCTCAAGCACCAAACTCATGTGCTTCAAGTATTATGATTTCTAAATTGGGAATCAGAAAAACTTTAAAAGCTGGTCAGAACATTATTGAGTTTACGCCAACCGAAAGTGGAAAACTTCCTTTCTCTTGCGCTATGGGAATGTATACTGGAACGTTTAATGTTGTTGATGAAAATGGAGTAGCGCCTGCTTCTACTGCGAGCACTGACACAACGGCTACTGCACCAGCTGGTGGTGGAAGTTGCGGTGGGTCAGGCGGTGGCGGTTGTGGTGGATGTGGTGGAGGAGCACAAGTTAAAAAAGACACCACAGATACCATTGCAAAAATTGATGGCGGGATTCAAGCA
>CAYVME010000022.1:0-18883 GCA_964452415.1 uncultured Bdellovibrionales bacterium | reverse complement strand
CGAGGTCTCAAGTTCGAATCTTGATAAGCCCACAGTTTGTTCAAAATAAAATAGAAGGAGGTACTGGCGTATGTCTGTATTTATGCAGGTATCAAACAGAGAGCTTGCCAAACAAGGGATAACGGATCTCGCCTTTCTTTTTGTAAAAGCGGCCTTGGAAATTGATAACTTTCGACTGCAAAGAGAGCATCTCGATTTTCAGAAATTGCGGAAAGTTGATTGGTTACTGAAGGCTGTTTTTCGTGAAAGTCCCAAGGATCAAATTGATTATTCGGCGGTAGCAATCTTTGCTGATCCACTATTTCAATTCGGCTACATGCCTTCAAATGCAACCAAAGTTCAGCAGGTTCTGGATGGTATTAATGTCGTAATTCAAAAAATCGCGATATTGCTTGAGGGAAAGACTCTTGAGAGTAAGGAAGAGTATGACCAATTAATACACTTTCATACTCAGTCAAGCAGATGCTTTAGCTAGAGATGCATATAAAAGAACTGTCACATGTGGCAGTTCTTTCTCTATTTGACAAAAAAGCTTCAATAGTGTACATTTAATCTATAAAGAAAGCCCCAAAGGCTTTTTAAAAAACCTCAAATTCGCATAACGCATAGCGTGAAACGCATAACGTGAGTTCCACGTTCCACGTTCCACGTTCCACGAAATTATGGTTAACAAAATTATACAGTTTTTCATTGAAGCCAAGGCCGAAATGCTTAAGGTGAATTGGCCAACCAGAAAACAGACCGCAAATTACACTGCATTGGTGGTTGCAGTCAGTGTCGCAGTCGCATTGTTTCTTGGGGGATTGGACTGGATTTTCAGTTATGTTTTAAAAACATTTATCATAAAGTAAAATATTGAGTGGCATCCCAGTCTCGATTCCAAAAAAAGTTTTCTGAAATTTTCAGTTATGCTCACGGAATCGCCTCCGGCTTAGTCACATGTAGTTTAAGGATTAATTAAAGAATCGAGACGGGACGCTCATTTTTGTAGCTGCTCGTACCTCGCAGACAAAAATGGCGAAGCAGACACAACATCATGGGCGTGCCTGGTATGTGATTCACACATATTCTGGTTATGAGGACAATGTTACACGAAATCTCAAGCAACGAATTGAATCAATGGACATGCAAGACTTGATTTTCGATGTTATTGTTCCAAAAGAAAACAAGATCAAAATCAAGAACGGAAAGAGAACTGTGATTGAAGAAAGAATCTATCCTGGGTATGTTTTGGTTAATATGGTTGTGACGGATGCATCTTGGTATGTGGTTCGAAACACGCCAAACGTGACTGGATTCATTGGTCTGGGTACAACTCCAACTCCCGTTGATCCGAAAGAAATTGAAATGCTCAAGAAAAGAATGGGTGTGTCAGAACCGAAATACAAGATTGATCTCAAAATCAATGATGCAGTCAAGATCAATGAGGGACCATTCAAAGATTTTGATGGAAAAGTTCAAGAATTCGATGAGGAAAAAGGAAAAGTTAAAGTGCTCGTGACAATTTTTGGACGAGAAACCCCAGTAGAATTGGACTTCCTGCAGATTAATAAGATATAATAAGCGTTAATAAGGTTTAAAGAAATTATATGGCAAAGAAAATCAAGACAGTTATCAAGTTGCAAATAGTTGGTGGAAAGGCTAATCCAGCTCCTCCAGTGGGACCAGTTTTGGGTCAGCATGGTGTGGCCATTCAGGAATTCTGTGTTCGATTCAATGATCAGACCAGAGACAAGATGGGAGAAGTTGTGCCAGTTGAAATTACAGTATATGAAGACAGATCTTTTGATTTCATCATGAAGACTGCTCCAGCTGCCGAACTTTTGAAGAAAGCTGCAGGCGCAGAAAAAGGTGCTGCAAATCCACTCAAAGACAAAGTTGGAAAAGTCGTGACCAAGGCTCAATTGGAAGAAATTGCAAAGACCAAGATGGTTGATCTTAATGCAAACGATGTTGATGGGGCAATGAAGATTGTGGCTGGAACAGCTCGATCAATGGGAATCAAAATCGAACAATAGACCCCACAAATATACAAATAAGCTACAAATATACAAATAAAACACAAAAAGTATTGAGTCCATTTGTAGATTTGTAAAAAATTCGTAGATTCGTGGGTTATAATTTAATTTGTGTGGGAGGATGAGTGAAAATTTCACGCGTCTGTTATTACCACAAAACAATGTTATGAGCAGAGGAAAAAAGTACAAGGCAATTGCAGAAAAAGTTGAAAAGAACAAATTGTATTCAATCGAAGAAGCTTTCGCTCTTGTCAAACTCGGAAAGGTTGCCAAGTTTGATGAGTCTGTTGAAGTTCATATCAAAATGGCTATCGATGCAAAGAAAGGTGACCAACAAGTTCGAGCTGCCGTGGTTTTGCCACATGGAGTTGGAAAGGCTGCCAGAATTGCAGTAATCACCTCAACCAAGGCCACTGAAGCCAAGGAGGCTGGTGCTGACTTTGTGGGAGCTGAGGAGTTGATTGAAAAAATCAAACTTGGAAAAATGGAAGATGTTGATGTGATCGTTGCAAGTCCTGAAATGATGCCGAAACTTGCCACTGTTGCCAAAATCCTTGGACCCCGAGGCCTTATGCCTTCACCAAAAACTGAAACAGTTACTGATAAAATCAAAGAAGCTGTTGAAATGCTTAAAAAAGGAAAACTTAGTTTTAAAAATGATAACACCGGAAACGTTCACCAGGTGATTGGAAAACTTTCTTTTGATGTCAAGAAGCTTGAAGAAAACTACGCATCTTTCCTTGATGCGGTCCAAAAGGCAAAACCTGCTGGAATCAAAGGAAAATATGTGACTGGAATTTCTATTTGCTCAACCATGGGACCAGGAGTGAGAGTTATCTTATAAGTTTTCAACTTTCAGATAAGATTTAAAAAAGCACCTTCTAAAGGTGCTTTTTTGTGTTGTAATGTGGTATTTGCTGGATTTGATTAAATGTATATAATAGAAAGACAAGGAATAATCTTTCATTACAATAATTTGTATGGCTAAACTAATTTTTGGAATTGTGGGTGAAATGGGCAGTGGCAAAGGTTCAATTGCCAAGCATGTGGTGCAAAATTATAATGCTGGTTCTCATAAATTTTCTCAAATTTTGCGGGATATTCTCGATCGCGTGCATGTTGAGCAAAGCAGGGAAAGCATCTCAGCACTTTCTTTGAGTTTGAGGAAAAATTTTGGTGAAGATGTTCTGGCAAAAAGCATGTACCGAGATGTTCAAAATGATGCTCACGACATTGTTGTTATTGATGGCGTCAGACGACTTGAAGATATTGTGTATCTCCGTCAGCTTCCGGAGTTTAAACTTGTGTATGTGAATGCAGACATGGAGACGCGGTATGAAAGATTGGTCAAGCGAGGAGAAAATACTGGAGATGAACAAAAAACATTTGAACAATTCAAACTTGATCACCAAGTTGATGCCGATGCGCGCATTGTTGACTTGAAAAATTATGCAGATATAGTGATTGATAATAATGGTGGGTATCCAGATTTATATAAACAGGTGGATGAGATTGTGAAACAAAGCATGTAACTTTTTAAAAAATTAAAAAACCCCGGTTAAATAGTCTGCTTGTGGCAGAATTTAACGGGGCAAGAAAATATGGAAGATAAAAAAACTGAAAATAAGGCGGAAGGTGGCATTGATTATTTGCCATTTGCCGAGAGGACTCCTGATTTTCAATACCAAGAATTGCTTAAAAAGATCAAAACAACAGGAAAAGACAAAGTTCCTATTCATGCCAGACTTGCTGAAAATGCAAATTCTGGCCATCAGAATTCAAAAGAAATAACAGGCGCAATGCTTCAATTTGAAATGAGCAATGGTTTTCCTGTTTTGACAGAGCGCGATCTGAGCAAATCATTTTATGGTGCAATAGGAGAATTGGTGGCATTTTTAAATGGACAAAGCACCTTGAGTGGTCTGAAGGAATATGGTTGCCCTGAGGTTTTTTGGCGAGATTGGGTTACAAAGGAAAAATGTGCGAATTTTGGTTTGCCAGAGGGCGACCTGGGCAATGGGTCTTATGGGGCTTCCTTGGGGCGTTTCCAATCAACCAAGGGAGAATTTGATCAGGTTACTGCGTTGCAAAGACAAATGGAAAAGATGCCATTTCTCAGAACTCATGTTTTGACCACCTGGAACCCACCTCTATCAATGGGTGATGAACAGCAGGGTTTCAAGCGCGAAGTTGTTGTGGCACCATGCCATGGTAATTTCATTCATTTCGTGATTTTCGATGAGCAAAAAGAAGTGGAGATGACCCACACTCAGCGATCAGCTGATGTGCCGGTGGGACTGCAGTTTAACCTGATTGAATGGTCTGCCTTGGGCTTGATGGTGGCACATCTATTGGGATATAAATTTACCAAGTATACACACTTTCTATCCAACCCGCACTATTATGATGTTCAATCTGAATCTGTGGATAAAATTTTGGCCATTGAACCAGTGGCATTTCCAACTGTAACACTGAAGCCAAACAGGAAAGTGACAAGGATTCAAGATTTTCGCAAAGAAGATTTTGTGATTGAAGATTATAATCCAAAACCTTGGTTTAAAATCCCAACGCCGGTATAAGATAAAAAACTTATAAATATTTTAGCGATATGAATAAAAGCGGTCTGGATTTGAAAAATGCTCGCAAGGAAGAGCAAATTGAAGTGATGAAAAAAATTATTGCCGATGGAGTTTGCCCATTTTGTCATGATTTTTTGGACAAAATAAAACCAGCTTATCACTCCAATCCTGTCTTGCTGGAAACTGATTTTTGGGTGGTAACGAGAAATGCTTGGCCGTATGATCACACAAAAGAACATTTGATTCTTGTGATCAAGCGCCACATTATGACTCCCGAGGAAATGACCAATGATGAAGTTTTGGATTTATGGGATATTATAAGAAAGGTTAAGCAGCAACTCGAAATAACTCACAGCACATTGCTCATGCGCAGCGACAGCACTGGCATGACTGGGGCAACTGTTCAGCATCTGCATGCTCAACTGATTGTTTCTGCTGGCAAAGAACCGGTTATTACGAGAGTTGGCTAATGTCAGATTTAAGTGAATTACAAAAGACCACCATTGCTGGTGGTCTTTTTTATTATTTTATTTAACTAGGACAATTTCCACTCCAGCATTCTTGAGAATATCTTCAGCATCTGAAAGTGAATAACCGCTTTGATGATAAACTTTTTTGATTCCAGCTTCTGCCACCAATTTGGCACAAGTTGGACATGGAAAAGTGGTGACATATAAATTGGTGTTATCCAGGCTGATTCCATCTTTGGCGGCTTTGCCAATTAGGGAGGCTTCTGCGTGTATTGAATTGGATAGGTGATGATTCTCGCCAGCATCAAAACATGTTCTCAAATCTCCATAAACCGCAATGTTTTCTTGGGTGGGCACATGACGATTAAATGCTGAAAGAATCATTTCTCCTTTTGTGTTTGTGATCAGTGCTCCAATCTGTCTCCACCAGTTCGCACTTTTTTCAGCTAGTGTGTTTGCTTTTTCGATCATCTCTTTGTGGGCTTCCTCTCGTGTGACTTTTCTGTCACTGGAAACTTCCAGTTCCTGTGTTGAGACTGGTTTGTTCCATCTCAGAAAAACATTTTCAAATTCAATTTTTTTACTTGGAAGAAATTTTTCTGCAAACCAGTGTGACACATCTTCATCAGGCATGACAATTGAAACATTTCCCACTTCCAGATTTTCTAAATTATCCAAGGTCAATAAGTCAATCTTATTTACGATGTCAGATTTTTTGATGAATCTGTAAACAATCTCTTGATTTATGGTTCGCAAATCTCTTTTCAGATTTTCAAATCGATCCCATTTTTCAAGAATAGTGTTGTCCAAAATATAAAGGTGATCTGGATATTTCTTGAATAATTCCAAATACTTAGTATGAATAACCGGAACCAAGGCGATTAAGATTTTTTTTTCAGACATTCTTGTTTTTCGTTAGACTTTTTTGTTGTATAGGAATTTCTCAATCACTGTGTGCAATTCCTTGGCAAGATCTTCAGCTCCCTTGATAGTTAATAGTCGTATTCTTGCAGTTGTTGAAGTTGTCGATTGGGGTTCCATGTTGACGATTTCTTTGCAGTATGGACCATGTTCTTCTTTAATCCCGTCTATAAATTTTTTACCCTCGTAATTTGATTTTGTGGATTCGGAGATTACGAAAACATCTGGCCTTATATCTCGTATGAGTATCCCATTATCCGTTTTTGATTCTTTCATGACAATAAGATCGACAGATCTAAGGTGTGAAATCATTTTGACTCTTTCTTCTTGTGGAACTATTGGTCGAGTGGGACCTTTGCGATGTTGCACCACTTCATCAGTGTCAACTCCAACAATCAAAACATCGCCAAGTTGCTTGGCTTTATGCAAATACTTAGCATGTCCTTCATGAATAAGGTCCCAAACTCCCTGCGTTAAAACAACTTTGTGACCGTTTTTTTTGAGAAGAACTGATATTTTTCCTATTTCTTCTGCTGGTATGAGTTTTCCACTTCCCAGAAGGCTTGATATTTCAATATTCATAAGGTTTAATATTATTATTTTTCGTATAATTATAGTATCACTTAGATATTGTGATTGCAAATCAAAACCCCCGGCGAACGCTGTTCGTCGGGGGTTTTTCTTTTGTGGGAATATTTTGTTATAAGTTAAAATATCCATCCTTTATTATTATTCCAGTTTCGTCTGTTTCCATGACCTCATAATATTTGAGGCCAGTTTTGCCCTTGCACATCACCCTGATTTCGTCCAATGTAAAATTGAGGAGATCAGCTTCGCTGGGAGTGTTGCATTCCTTCAGCGTGCCATCTTTTGTCAGGTAGTTACATCCGTCAAAGACGACGAAGCCGTTGCGAACGCCGGCGGTGTTGCCAGTTCTGACTCGCTCGAAAAGTTCAAGCATCTTCCTGCACTGAGCCAGTTCCTTACGAGATTTTGCAAAGTAGGCCCTGAGTTCGCCAACGGCAAACCCTTGCTCATCAAGAGCCACAACCATGATGTGGCTGTGTAAGTGCTTGATTGTTCCCGCATGCCTTCTGATTGCTCCGCGTCTTTCAACTGCAGAGCTGCCCTCAATATTGAACATGCGGTGGATTTCGTTTTTAATCTCCATAAAGTCCGCATTTTCCTTTCGCGTGAGCTTCCCCCAGTCTTCGAGGTGTCCGCCGGTGTACACCACGATAATGTGGTGCTCCGTGTTGATGTAGGGCATGTCGCTCAACTTTGCTGCCCAGTTGCCCTTTTCAAGGAAGGGCTGATGTTTGCATTTCTTAAGGTCGCAGAAAATGCATATTCCTGCCTTGAGATCTCTGAGTGTGCTCAGGTATTGTTGATAGGTGCGTGTGTTTGCGAGTGCTGCAAATACTTCAGGATTACTGACATCAAAAGAATCGATAATACTTGGCATGAGACGCTCCTTTTTGTAGTGCTTTTGCACTTTTTGGGTTATTAACTTCTCAAATAACTGGAAATATTATTTTAAATCAGAAATAGCTTTTTGTCAAGTCTCTTTCTGTGGCAAAATACATTGCAGAGGCATTTTTGCTGTGCTATTATTAAATTAATAAAGTTAAAATAAAATTAAATGAACAATCCAAAAATTAGCATTATTTGTGCCATAGCTGAAAACAGGGCCATTGGAAAAAACAATGACCTGCTTTGGCATATCCCGGAAGATTTCAAGCACTTCAAGGAGAAAACAATGGGGCATGTTATTGTGATGGGGCAAAAAACTTATGATTCAATTGGAAAACCTCTTCCAAATCGCACGACAATTGTTTTGTCCAATGATCAGACTGTGAACATCGAAGGTGTGATTATGGCCAGGACATTTGATGAAGTTTTTGCAAAAGCTCGAGAAATTGAAAAAGAAGAAATTTTCATTTGCGGAGGTGGAAGTGTGTATGCGCAAACAATTGATTTGGCTGATAAATTGTATCTGACAGTCGTGAAGGGAAATTTCGAGGCGGATGTGTTTTTTCCTGAATATGAAAAATTTACAAAAGTAATTTCAGAAAGGAAAAGTAGCGACGAAAAATTCGAGTATACATTTTTAGAATTGGAAAAAGAATAATGAAGATTAAAATAAAAAAAATTCATCCTGATGCGAAAATTCCACAGTTCGCCCTTGCTGGCGATGTTGGCATGGATTTATTTTCAGTTGTGGATGTTGCCATGAAACCAGGAGAGAAAATTTCTTGCCCAACTGGAATTGCAATCAAGATTGAAGAAGGCTATGCTGGACTTATTTGGGATAAGAGCGGGTTGTCACACAAGTTTGCAATTAAAACACTCGGGGGAGTTTTTGATAGTAATTATGTTGGAGAGTATTTGATAGGGTTGATAAACCTGGGAAAAGAAGAATTTAAAATTGAAAAGGGTCAAAAAATTGCACAGGTTTTGTTTCAAAAAGTTGAAATTCCTGAAATTGAAGAAGCGGATGAACTTGAAGAAACAAATAGGGGAGCAGGCGCATTTGGAAGTACGGGAATAAAATAAAAGGTAATTAAACCTTTTGGCAAGAGTCGTTCACTCGGAAATGCTCGTCTGCTGACGAATCATTTCGCTCGTTTCACTAGATAATAAATTATTATAATGGAAAAGGATAATTGGATAAATAAGTTTTCGCAATTTGCGATACCGATATTGACAGTCGGAGCTCAAATCATAACAGCACTGAAATATCCACAATATGGACTGATTGTAAATTTGTTGGCTCAACCATTTTGGTTGTATTCGAGTTGGAAATCATACAAAGAAGCTGGGCAGATTGGAATTTTTGTGAACACGGTGGTTTTTTCTTTGGTGACTCTTGGTGGCATAATAAATTATTGGTTTTTATGAGTTGAGATGTGTATTTTTTAAAAGGGTAATATTTAATGATATTCAATAAGCTGAAAGCTATAAGCTGAAAGCTGAGAAGCTAGTTTTATGATAAAATACATTCCGGTTATCGGCATGGAAGTTCATGTGGAACTGAAAACAAAATCAAAAATGTTTTGCAATTCCAAGAATGGACTTGGGCAAGAAAGTGAGCCCAACATTCACATCTGTCCAGTTTGCACAGCTCAGCCTGGGACACTTCCTGTCCCAAATCAGCAAGCCATTGAATTTGTGCAATTGGCAGGTTTGGCTTTGAATTGCAAATTAAACTTGAAATCAAAATTTGATCGCAAAAACTATTTCTATCCTGATCTTCCGAAGGGTTATCAAATTTCACAATATGACCAACCGCTTTGCGGATTGGGGCACATGGATATACAGCTTACAACTGACAGCTCACAGCTTACAACAAAGCGCATTGGGATTACCAGGATTCATCTTGAAGAGGACACAGGCAAGCTTATTCACCCAGATGGGGCTGATTACACCTTGGTTGACTACAATCGCGCTGGAGTGCCTCTGATGGAGTTGGTGACTGAACCCGACATTGAGAATGGCGAGCAGGCTAGAATTTTTTGCACGCGCTTGCAACAAATTTGTCGCTATCTTGGAATTTCGGATGCTGACATGGAAAAAGGGAACATGCGATGCGAGGTGAATCTTTCACTTCATAAAGTTGGCGAACCAAAACTTTCTGGAACAAAAGTTGAAGTGAAAAACATCAACTCTTTTCGTTTTGTTGAAAAAGCAATCAACTATGAAATTGAAAGACAAACCGAGGCACTTGAAAATGGCGAAGTTCTTGTCCAAGAAACTCGGGGTTGGGACAGCGTGAAAAATGTGACTGTGTCTCAACGAAAAAAGGAGTCAGCGCATGACTACAGATATTTCCCAGAGCCAGACATTCCGCCAATGGAATTTTCAGTCGAATATGTTGAAAATCTCAGAAGAAAATTGCCTGAACTTCCTGCTCAGAAAGAAAAAAGATTTGCCGAGGAATATGCTTTGAATTCTGCTGATATTGCAGTGATCACAGCTGGAAGTGATTTGGCTGAATATTTCGAAAATATCATTAGTGAAATCATGGAGAAGGTCAAGTCGCATGAAATTGAAGCTCCTCTTGAAAAGGTTATCAAATTGGCTGTGAATTATATTATCTCGGAACTTCGAAAACATTTGGCTGAAAATAATCATGATGTCAGAGATTTGAAAATCACTCCAGAAAATTATGCTGAGCTTATTGGGCTTGTGGCTGACGGAAAAATAAACTCAAGCGCGGCTCAAGTTGTGCTCAAGGAAATGTATCACACTGGCGGGGATCCATCTCACATTGTGGAAGAAAAAAATCTTGGACAAGTGAGCGACTCTGGGGAATTGGAAGGAGTGATTGAGCAAGTTTTGTCTGCCAATGAAAAATCAGTTGAAGATTTTAAGGCGGGGAAAGAAAATGCTCTCAAATTTTTGATGGGGCAGGTGATGAAGCAGTCAGGCGGAAAGGCAAATCCTCAGATGGTGATGGAACTCCTCAAAAAGAAGCTTAGTTAAAACTATTTGACAAAACACAAAAAAAGGAGTATAATATATAGTTGGGGTAGGAAATTAGCCTAATCAATAAAAGAAAAAACTCATGAAAGAATATATAGAAAAAAGAAAGCTTATAAATATACCAAAACGAGAAGAAGTGGCGCCACCTTTCAGGGTGGAAGATATTTCATTGGAGGATCGTTCAGCGGAAACAAGGGAGGCTTTTGTTTTGGTAGCTGAAGCTAAAAGGGACATAGAGGAAAAATGGGACAGTTACATTCATCATGAAGCTCAATTTGAAAATATTGAGGAGCAGCAAAAATGCCTGGATGACTTTATTAATGCGCGTGATAAGCATGCATTTATTATTTCTGAGAGTATTAAAAAAATTCATGGGGGTGATATTGGGGTGGAAAAAGAGAAAAATGAATTGCAAGAAAAATTAAATGAGATAAGAAATTTTCAGCGTGAATCAGCTGATACTTTTTACCCCGAAGCTGAAATTGAAGAAGAACAGGCAGATAAAACAATGCAGCGCACAGATTTGATCAGGCCTCAAACAAGTGAGGACAGGGTTGTGATAATGAGAAATTATGAATCAAATATAAGGTCATTGGGCGTTGAGATTTCAGCGCTGGAAATGCTTGCGACGGAAATATTGAGCAATCCTGATTCTTTGCAGATTAGTTTGTATGATGCTAAAAGTAAGGATATAGCTGAGCAGATAGAAAGTTTAGATCAAATATATAAAGATGATGGATTCGATGATCTGAATAAGGAGCTTGAACAAGTTAAATCCAGATTTGAAGAATTGGCAATTATTAACACGGAAAAACTAAGAGAAAATCTGGGATAGTATCAAAAAAGTAAAAGAGGCGGTTCAACAGTTGTGTTGATCCGCCTCTTTTTATCTTTCTTCTATTTGTATAATTGCACCAGGGATCCTTCCATCTTGGCGAAAAAACATTTCCAGGGAATTTTTCCCCGGAGGTATGTTTTTTGGCAACTGTAAGGTCAGTAGTCCTTCTTTTTCGGTGTTTAGTATGGCTGTCGAAATTGGGATCTTTGCCTTTTCCATCAGTATGGCTATTCCCTCTGCTAAAATGGTTATTTCTCTTGCGTTTAATATTCTGATGCAAACCCCTTGAATAATTCCTCGAGTGTCAGCTCCTGGAAGAATTTTTACATGTAGAAATTTTCTTCCCTTTGAATTTTCTATATACGCCTCCGTGCATTTGCCCAGTGTTTTTCCTCTATTGAGATTGGACATGGTTAGTTTTCCTCCTCAGTTATGTTTTTTTATGTTTTAGGAAGTTTTCCATTATTGGAATTGTGCGAATGCATCCAGATTCTGCGGTTGAGAAGGCAACACTATCATCTGTTTTTATGTCTGATATCCTGGTTTTATCTGGCGCAAGCCTGAAATCATCTCTGGTGAAGTCTGTGTTGAATTTTATTATTATTCTTCCACTTGAGATTTTCCCCTGGATGATTGTTTTCAGCGGCTGTCCTTTTTTCTTTTTTCCTTCAGAATCAAGTATGGAGCAAATAACAAGATTGGTTACGAATTCCTTGATGGTTTGCGTCCCGGTCATATCTGAGAATATTATGGTTAGCACTTGAGACTGCACATCAATAAGTGCTGCTACTATGGTCGCGGCAATGCTTTCAAGGCCGTCGGCACTTATAAATTTCTTGAGTCCTTTTTCTATATCTTTCTCAAGGCTGTCCTGCTTTTCGCCGCGTCTTGTCATCAGAAGACTCCTTTTTTGTTAAATTAACTGCGTCACGGGGACTTACTTTTATAGCAGATAAGTTGTTATTTGTCAATATTTTGTACAAGATGAATTAAGTGTGTGCATAACTTGGAGTTTACCTTTTTCTTGCAAGGAGTATAATATGGGTAAGCTTATGAATAAAAGATGTTCAAAAACTGAAAAATCTGGAAATAATGTGATTTGAAAATCGCCCGTGTGGTGATTTTTTTTATCACAAAAACAGTTCTTTAAGCCCAAAGCATGAGACTTTGGAAAGGAGTGTGAATCATGACCTGCAGAGAAATAATATCTAGGTGTTTAACATGTGGGGCAGTAAAAAAAGAGGACTGGACTTGGGAGAAAAGTTCCGGAGAAATGATTTATGCTGCTGGCCTCAATGGACTTGCATATGAAAAATGCGAGAAGTGTGCGAAAAAAAGTAAGATACGCAAGATGTGTCCATTGAGGGATGATGGGTGTCAGTTCGCTGATGATATTAAATGCACAGAAGAGTGGTTTGTCGTTTGCGAAGAAAGGGCAATTGTCCAAGTAGGCTTTGGCACTAGGGATTACAAATTAGCTGTCAAAAAGACAACTATTCAGGAACTAGCCACATAAACAAGGGGCTGATGCGGAAACTGCATCAGCCTCAATTATTTTTTCTTGAGGAATTTTTTGACTTCTTTTTTTATTTGAGAATAATCCTGAAGCCAGATTATTTCTTTGTTTCTTTTTAGCCAAGTCATTTGGCGTTTGGCAAAGTGGATGATATCAAAATATAGTTTTTCTTTCATTTCTTCAAATTCAACTTTTTTTTGCAGATATCTTGAGATCCAGCGATATTCAAGTCCGATTCTCTCCATCCATTCAAAGGAAACTTCGTTTTCGTGCAATTCTTCAACTTCAATAATCATTCCATCTTCAAAGCGCTGATCGAGACGTTTTTTTATTTTCGCATTAATTTTTTCTCTTTCCGTTTTTATTCCTATTTGCAAAAAGTCATAGTTTGGGTTCAGGGTTGTGAACTCTAGCTCTGGAACTGAGCCGAGCTTTGTTGTAATCTCAATTGCGCGAACGAGACGAACTTTGTTTTTTGCATCAATATTTTCGGCACGCTGAGAATCCATTTTCTCAAGTTGAGCAAAAAGTTCTTCCGTGGTTTTTTCTTCAAGTTCTTTGCGTAGCTGGGGATTTGGGGCAACTTCTGGAATCTGCGAGTCATGCACGATCGAATCGATCCAAAAATTGGTGCCACCGCAAATGATTGGGATTTTTCCGCGATTTGAAATTTCTTCAATGATTCTTTCCGCGTCTTTTTTGAAATGAGAAACATTATAATCTTCCATCGGCTCAGCCACATCAATCAAATGATGCCTGATGCCTTCAGAAAAAAACTCATTTTCTTTCGATTTATGGAAAAATCTTGAGATGAAACCTGGCTCGTCCTTTTCAACTTTGCCTGCTCCAATGTCGAGACCCTTGAAGATTTGCCTGCTATCAGCTGAAATGATCTCCCCATCAAATTTTTTGGCAAGCCTAATCGCCACATCTGATTTTCCAGATGCAGTCGGACCGTAGATGATGATTATTTTTAAGGGCTTTACATTGTTCATATTGTAATAGTATACTAAGGCCATTGGAATATGCAATAGTTCTTGAAAATTTATATTCACATATCTGGCAAAAAGGGAGGTTATCTGTATGGCAATAAAAATTCTTGTTGTGGATGATGACAGTCAAGTACGACCGATGTTTGTTTCGGTATTGCACGGCCTTAATTTGGGTGCAATTATTTTCGAAGCTGAGGATGGAGAAGCGGCGCTGGAACTAATTCGCGAACATGAATTTAACTTGATTATTTCTGACATTGTGATGCCGAAGATGAACGGAATGGAATTAATGCTGGCAATTGAAAGGCTCAGCATTGAAATACCTATCATATTCATCAGCGGATATTGTGATCCAGCGATAGCAACATCAATTCAAGGTGCGGGAAGAATAATTCTTGGTAAGCCGATTAAACCACAAAATTTAATTGTAGTCGTTAAAGAGACGCTTGGCTTGTTGTGCGGTCACCCATTGTCACCACCTGAAGTTTTTACTTATGTGTAGTTGTAGTTGATATGAATCAAGGCTTGCGTAATTGCGTGTGCCTTGATTTTTTTTATCTTATGTTTCCTTCTAGATTCCAAATGTTTGCTTTGGCTATTTTGACTTTAACGAATTCACCAATTGGCAGTTTCTTTTTTGAGATAATCTTAACATTCTTTTGAGTCCTGGTTTTGCCAAAGTAAAATCCATCTTTTTCTTTTTCAATCAAGACTTCCAATGTTTTGCCAACATATTTTTTGTTATTTGCCAGTGTGGCTTTTTTGAGAATGTCATTGAGGAAATTTTCCCTTCTGAATTTCTCTTCTTGAGAAACATTATCTTTCATTTTCCAAGCGACTGTGCCTGGTCGGGGAGAGAACTGTCCAAAAAAGACCATGTCGAATTTGGACTTTTCCATCACATCTGCCGACTGGAGAAATTGTTTGTTGGTTTCTCCAGGGAACCCAACAATGATGTCAGATGAAATTGAGAGCATTGAATCTGGTTTGTATTTCTTAAAGGCCAACTTTATTTTTTTAATTCTTCCCAAATAATGTTTTTTGGTGTATTTTCGATTCATTTTTGCAAGAATCGCATCGTCTCCAGCTTGAACGGGAAGGTGAATCCACTCACAAACCTTCTTGCACTTCGCAACTGTTTCTATGAGCTCATCGCTCATGTCCTTGGGGTGCGACGAAACAAAGCTAATCCAAAATTTTCCACCAATTGAATTTATTTTTTTTAGCAGTTGCGAAAAGTTGGTACCCTCACCTGTCGTGAGTACACGACATCCTCTCCCAGAGGGAGAAGAAGATAATGATTGAGGACTTTTGTATGAATTAACATTTTGTCCAAGCAGAATGATGTGTTTGTAATTTTTCGAAATCAAATCCTTAACCTCGGAAATTATTTCATTGGCAGGGCGCGAAACTTCGCGTCCGCGAGCATGGGGAACCACGCAATATGAACAAAAATTGTTGCAACCTGTCATAATTGGGACATATGCCTGAAAAGAACTTTCATGTTTTGGCTGAATTGAAAGATATGCCAGATTTTCCTTGCTGAAAATATCCTTATTTTTTTTGAGTAGGTTAATTTCGAAAATTGATTCTTGAAAGTTTTTTATTTCAGTAAAAAGATCAACCTTGAGCTTCATTCTTTTTTGAACATCACTGCGATTTGCAAGACAGCCTGTCATCACGATAGCTTTCGACTTTCTGCTTTTAACTTTTGACTGTGATTTTCTTAGGTTGTTGATCATGCTGTACGCCCTGTTCTCAGCTGTTTGCTTGATTCCGCAAGTGTTGAAAATTGCCAAATCAGCCTCTTGGATTTCTTTTGCTAAGGAAAAACCCTTGCTTTCCAAAAAAGAAGCAATTCTCTCGCTGTCACTGGTATTCATTTGGCAACCAAATGTTTTGATGTAATATTTTTTATTCATACTAAGTGTGTTTATTTTTTACCCTAAACTGAGCTGTGCTCCAGTGCTGGGGCGCAATCGAATATTTTTGAAAATATTTCAGTGTATTCGTCTAATTTTTTAAAGAGGGGTTGCGTGGCAACCCCTCTTTACTGTCTGTGGCCAAGCACTTTTTAAATCCCTTCCCGGTCGTTTTTTTGAGAAAACAATCCTTCTATTGCCAATGGAATTGTGATGAGGAATTTCCTATCACAGTATTCGCATGACAATATTCCTTTGGCATCAGGAGTCCAATTGGGATGTTCTTCCTTGGGACTCGTTAATGTTATGGGCTGAATGGAGTCCTCTCGGACTTGTCTTCTTCGACAATGCGGGCAGTGAATCCCCAGCTCAACCAAAACCAATAGCTCAACAGTTGGTTGTTTATCAGTGACTGGTGTATCGTTCTTGAAAATCATGCTTTCCTCCTTGGAAATGTATAGGTTTTTTCTAAAAGGCTTTTTTCGCCACTATTTCTTTTAACATTTTTTCGGTGAATTCGTCAAGATTTATTGCGGACTGTTCTTTGATGCCCCGCACGCGAACAGTGACGGTTTTTTCATTGGCTTCTTTTTCTCCAATAATGAGAATGTATGGAGTTTTTTGTTTTTCTTGAAGGGAAATTCTTTTTCCAAGTGATTCAGCTTCATCATGCATTTCAACTCGAATGTCATTTTCCAAAAGTTTGGCTTCAACTTCTTTGGCCCAGTCGATGAATTTTTCTGAGATTGGCAAAACTGAAACTTGAACAGGGGAGAGCCAAAGAGGGAAAGCGCCAGCGAAATGTTCAATAAGAAGCATCATAAATCTTTCATATGAACCAAGAATTGCACGGTGGACCATTACAGGTGAAACCTTGTTGCCTTCGTTGTTGGTGTATTCCAAATCGAATCTTTTTGGAGTTGCAAAATCCAGTTGCACTGTTGGGATTTGAATTTCTTTTCCTAATGAGTCATGAAACATAAAATCAAGTTTTGGACCATATAGTGCTGCTTCTCCCTCGTGCTTAACGGCCTTGAGTCCCATTTCATCTGAAATATCTTGAAGCATTTTTTCACAAAGATCCCAATCCGAAGGCTCTCCAATATATTTTTCAGGATGCGCATAGTCCCTGACTGAAAGTGAGACACTGTGATTGTCCCACATTCCAAGTGAAGTGTAGAAATTTTGAATAATTTCCACCATGTTTTTCACTTCTTGTTTGACCTGATCAACCGTGCAGAAAGAATGTCCGTCTTCAACTGTGATTGCAATCACGCGTTGAAGTCCTCCAATTTCTCCTGGTTTTTCATCGCGATATTGCTTCTCTGATTCCATGTATCGAATTGGAAGATCCTTGTAGGATCTTGGAAGTGAAGCAAAGATTTGAGTTTGATGTGGGCATTGCACAGGTTTCATCACATAGTTTTGCTTGTAATGTGAAGTTACTTGGAAAAGTTCCTCTCCGAATTTTTGAGCATGTCCTGATTTTTCATAGAGATCAATTTTGGCAAGATGCGGTGTGGAAACTTTTTGGAAACCGTATGTTCGGCAAACTTTTTCAATATGTTTTTGAAGTTCATCCTTGATGATCGTTCCTTTCGGAGTGAAAAGAGGAAGTCCCGGTCCAATCAAATCTGAAAAGCAAAACAAATCCAATTCTTTGCCGAGTTTTCGGTGATCTCTCTTGGCGGCTTCTTCGACAAGGTTAAAATAGTTTTTGAGACCATCTTTGTTTTCAAAAACCACCCCATAGATTCTTTGAAGTTGTTGGTTTTGCGCGTCGCCTTTCCAATATGCTCCAGAAATTTTTGTCAGCGCAAAAGCTCGTTGATCAATTTTTCCAGCAGATTCGATGTGTGGTCCAGAGCAAAGGTCGATAAAGTTTCCTGATTTGTAAATTGTGACAGTTTCATTTCCAGTCTTGTGGAGATCATCAATCAATTCTTGCTTTAGTGTTTGATTTAATTCTTTGAATTTACTCATCGCCTCATCAACTGAAACTTCGGCTTTTTCAAAAGTGTGATTTGCTTTAATTATTTCCTTCATTTTTTCTTCAAGTAGAGGAAGGTCTTCGGGAATCAAGGTTCTTGGGAG
Organism: uncultured Bdellovibrionales bacterium; assembly: GCA_964452415.1. Lineage (GTDB taxonomy): Bacteria > Patescibacteriota > Minisyncoccia > Moranbacterales > GWC2-37-73 > UBA12068. The sequence goes on along the minus strand of CAYVME010000022.1, from coordinate 1,048 downwards.
TTCGAAATCGTAATAGAATCCATTTTCAATTGCTGGTCCAATTCCAAACTTTGCTTCTGGAAACATTTCCAAAACTGCCGCCGCTAAGATGTGGGCAGTTGAGTGACGGAGAAGTTCAAGATTGTTTTGCTCTTGTTTCATAATATTTTTTTTAAAATGGTTAATTGAAATTTTTTGATAAATAAAAACCCTAAATAATACAAGAAAAACAAATTAATGTTTTTATATCGAGGTCCAACGATGATGTCAGACGGTTCCACTCGATTTCCCGTATTGTTTGGGCACTTTTTCGCTTATTCGTAAGCTGATCAAACGGAGATTTTATCATGGCTTGGTGGACCACAATCTCATTCAACTGTAAGAACACTATACCTGAAATATAAACATTTTGCAAGTTGCTTAAAAAAGATGTATAATTAATTTGTTGAAAATTAAACTTAAAAAATAAAAATGAACAAAATAAAATTCTTCAAAACAAAGAAGCTAGGATTTTCCTTGGTGGAACTCTTGGTTGTTATTGCTATCATTGGAATATCATCAGGAATTGTGTTGAAAGGTTTCGATTCAAATCAAAAAGTTGAAACAGAACTTGAAATTGAAGGCTTGAAACTTTCTGCCATTATCAATGCTCAAAAAAATGATGCCCTCTCTGGGAAGAGGGTCGAGGGTGCAGTTAGCGGGTGTGACTATGCCATAACAGTAGATGCTGACCGGAGTGGATATTCGATGGGAACTTGCAATCCTGGAACTCAAACCTTGAAATCAGGAATAACTTTTACTGCAATAGAGACTGTTTCTTTTAAGTCTCCTTTTGCTAAGGTTTATTCGGGTTCAGATGAGATTGGCCCAGGGCAAACAAGGGAACAAGTTGACTTTGTTTTACAAAAAACAGTAAGTGGTGTTACCAAGAGCAAGACCATTTCTGTTTTTGGAAATGGTCTTGTAGATGAAACGGCTGCAGTGGTAGTCACTTCATCAGTAACATGTGACTCATGGACATACACACCAACACAAGCATGTCAGTCAGATGGGACACAGACAGTTTCAG
>CAYVME010000021.1:0-18901 GCA_964452415.1 uncultured Bdellovibrionales bacterium | reverse complement strand
TAATTAAAAAATATTTTATATAACTCTCGGGGGAGAAAACAATATGAAAAAACAAAAGAAAGCTGTGGTGAAAAAGAAGGTTGAGAAAAAAGTTGCAACAAAACCTGCATTCAAGAATCAGGTGAAAAAGATTGCCAAGCGAAGTGGAAGAGTTGTTCCATTTGATCCAAAGAAGATTGCGATTGCTGTGGGGAGAGCGTTTGCGATTACAGGAGAGGGAAGCAAGAAAGATTCAAAAAGAGTTGCGGATAAGGTTGTTCAACTTTTGAATAAGAATTTCAAAAAAGGTGAAATTCCTGCGATTGAGCAACTTCAAGATTTGGTTGAGCGCGTGTTGATGATCTTGGATTTTGATGAGACTGCAAAAGCGTACATCTTGTATCGAGAGCAACACAGGAAAATTCGCGAAACTGAACATTCATTGGATGAAGCGGTGAGCTTGGTGGACAAATATATCCAAGAGCTTGATTGGCAAGTGAAAGAGAATGCAAACATGGCATATTCTTTGCAGGGTCTTAATAATTACATTGCTTCAATTGTAAGTTCAAAATATTGGATGAATCGAGTTTATTCCAAGGAAATTAGAGAGGCAAATGAAAGTGGTGATTTTCATATTCATGATTTGCAATTGGTGGCTGCATATTGTTGCGGTTGGGATTTGCAAGATTTGCTTCGAAGAGGATTCACTGGTGTGCCTGGAAAAGTTGCCTGCAAACCAGCCAAACATCTTGGTTCAATCTTGGGACAAATGGTCAATTTCATTTACACTTTGCAAGGTGAAGTTGCTGGAGCTCAAGCTTTCTCAAACTTTGACACACTGCTAGCACCTTTTGTGCGCTATGACAAATTAACCTATGCGCAAGTGAAACAAGAAATTCAATCTTTTGTTTTCAATATGAATGTTTCAACGCGAGTGGGTTTTCAAACTCCGTTTTCAAACATAACCATGGATATGGTTGCACCTAGTGCATTGGCAAAAGAAGCTGTGATTTTGGGAGGAGTTCCTCAGAAAGAAACTTATGGTGAATTCCAAGATGAGATGAACATGATTAATCGAGCTTTTGCAGAGGTTATGACTGAAGGAGATGCAAGTGGCCGAATTTTCACTTTTCCAATTCCAACTTATAATATTGCCAAGGATTTTGACTGGAGTGATAAGCGTTTCGATGCAGTTTGGGAAATGACAGCCAAATATGGTATCCCATATTTCGCAAACTTTGTTAACTCTGACATGGATCCTGATGATGCTCGCTCAATGTGTTGCCGACTCCGATTGGACAATCGGGAACTTCGAAAACGAGGAGGAGGACTCTTTGGAGCAAATCCACTCACTGGATCTGTTGGAGTGGTAACAATCAACATGCCTCGCATAGGCTATGCTTCAAAAAACAAAACGGAATTTTTCAAGCAACTTGATTTCTTGATGGATATTGCCAAGGAAAGTTTGGAAACAAAAAGAAAATTAGTGGAGAGCCTAACTGAAAAAGGATTGTATCCATATACCAAATTTTATTTGGATGCGATCAAGATGCGTCAAGGATCATATTGGTCTAATCATTTCTCAACAATTGGTTTGGTTGGTTTGAATGAAGCTTTGATAAATCTGATCGGAAAAGACATCACAAGCAAAGAAGGGCAAGCTCTCGGCGAAGAAATTTTGACACACATGCGAGAAAAGATGCTCAAGTATCAAGAGGAAACTGGAAGCATGTATAATCTTGAAGCCACTCCGGCCGAGGGAACATCGTATAGGCTTGCCAGAAAGGATCGAGATAAATATCCAGAAATCATTTTTGCCAACAATACTGCGGTTCGAGAAGCCGGGGCTGAACCATATTACACCAATTCATCTCAACTGCCGGTTCATTTCACAGACGATCTTTTCGAAGCTCTCGATTTGCAAGAAAATTTGCAAACAAAATACACCGGAGGAACAGTTTTGCATGGTTTCTTGGGAGAACGAATTTGGGATATTGAAATGGTGAAAAATTTGGTCAGAAAAATTGCTGAAAATTATTCCTTGCCATATTTCACGCTTTCTCCAACTTTCAGCATTTGTCCCGTCCACGGATACATTCCAGGAGAACAGCCAGTTTGTCCTAAGTGTGTGATTGAGCAAAAGACAGAGGTCTATTCTCGAGTGGTTGGATATATTCGTCCAGTTGAGCAGTGGAACAAGGGCAAGCAAGCAGAATTTGGAGATCGTAAGGAATACACCAACGGAAATTGCGAGGTTCCTACTGTGAAGAAGGTTGCAAAAAAAACCAAGAAAAAATAACCAACTTTCAATAAGGTTTATAATTAAAAAGTTTTTGCTTCAAGCTAATAACTTGATGTAAAAATAAAAACAAAAATGGAAAAATATATCTGCCATGATTGTGGCAAATCAATCGAGAGCAATGAAGAATATATGCCGTACAAAGTTGGATCTGAAGTTTATAATAAATGCAAAGCTTGCCACCAAAAAGACAGTGTTCTTCGAAATTTTCAACCAACAGAGGTTTATTCTCGCGTGGTTGGTTATATTCGCCCAGTTGCTCAGTGGAACAAGGGAAAGCAAGCTGAGTTTGGAGATCGCAGTGAATACATTGTTGATCAGAATGCCTGCGCTTCTTGCTAATTAAAACTTGAAGTATTAAAAAACTTGGGGGCGATATTCTGCATGTTGTGGGGTGTCGCCTGAATTTCCCTCTTATGCGAATTGGTGGATATCAAAAATTAACTCTAATAGATTTTCCTGGTGTCATTGCGACAACTGTTTTCACTGTTGGTTGCAGTTTTCGTTGTCCATTTTGTCACAATCCAGAACTGGTCCTTAGAGGTCATTTTCCTGCGCCAAACAATATGGAGGAAGAATTTTTTGAATTTCTTGCAAAAAGAAAAGGGAAATTGGAAGGAGTTTGTATTACTGGTGGGGAGCCAACAATTCAAAGCGATATCATTGAATTTATCAAAAAAGTGAAAGAGATGGGCTTCAAAGTGAAACTTGATTCCAATGGAACAAGGCCTGATGTTCTTAGAAAAGTATTCAAAGAAAACCTGATTGATTTTATAGCAATGGACATTAAAAGCAGTCCGGAAAATTATTCCAAAGCAACTGGTCTGAATGCCGACATTGAAAGAATAAAATTGAGCGTGAAAATGATCGCCAATAGTGGTGTGCCATATGAATTTCGCACAACTGTTGTTCCTGGTATTCATGAAGAAAAGGATTTTCTCAAAATTGCCAAGTGGATCAAAGGTGCAAAATCTTATTATTTGCAGGAATATCGAGATGGTAGAATTCTTGATCCGAAATTAAAGATAACCTCAGGAGACAAAACCTTGGACTTGAAGAGACTGAAAAAGATAATGGATCCATATATTTTGAAAGTTGGGATTAGAAAAAATAGCTAAAGAAATGCTTTTCCGAAAGCATTTCTTTTGTTATAATGGGAATGTGAAAAAAAGATGTGGTATTTGCGTATTAATTTTTGTGTCGTTTTTTAATTAAAATTTATTCTGGTAGTGTAAAATTTTTATGATGGAAAAAATAAAGCGATTCTTGTTGCATATTTTTGTGTTAGGTGTGAATTTGGCGCTTGTGGTGGGTGGCGCTTTTTTGATGAAAAACAATCAGCAAGAAAAGAAAAATGCCCAAGTCTTGACTGACAATATTGATGCAAATCAACAAGAACAGGAAATTGCAACCAAGGCTACCGAATTGCAACAAATAATAGACAATACCAGGAATCAAAAAACGGCCGAGATTGCAAATAATCCCTCCGAGATCACCGTGCAAAAACCTGTAACTGTGACAAAAACTATTCCTGCCGTGACAAAAAAACAAACTGTTCAAAAAACAACAAAACAATCTTAATGAAAAACATATGAAATATTGGAAAACTTATTTATTGCTGTTTTTGTTTACGGTTATGTCTGTTGCTGTTGTTGGCTTTGTGCGAGCAGAAGATGATGAAGACGACGAAGATGAAGACGATGAAGATGACAGACCCAAGATTGAATATGTGACAGAAACTGTTATAGTTAAACCTGCGCAAATCGTGACTGAAACAATTATGAAAGATTTTGTGGTGAGGGATTCAGACAAGGATGGATTGTTGGATGAAAATGATCCGCATCCTGATGTGCCAGAAATGCTCATTGTTAAAGATGAAAATAAAAATGGCATAGTTGATTCGTACGAACTTTAGCTTATGGATGATTTAAGCGACGAAGGATTTTTTGCAAGCAAGAAATTCGAAATGCTCGGAACTGATATTGATCTGAAGATAATCTTCAGTAATCCTGGTCAGAAAGCAAAGGCTGAAAAAGCATTGGCTGAAGCCTTTGATTTGTATGCTCAAGCTGAAAAAAAATTCAGCAGATTTGATCAGCAAAGTGAGCTTTGCATTTTGAACAAAAATCTTGGCAAATTTGTGCGGGTTTCAAGTGGAATGATGGAGGTTGTTTCCAAGGCTGTTTTTTATCACAAGCAAACAGATGGCTATTTTGATCCAAGAATAATTTCAGCACTAGAAAATTTTGGTTATACTGACGACTTTGGCAAGAATGATTTTGCTGGCAAACATTCTGATTTTAACGAAAGTTATTTCCAGTCAAAATTGGAAGATGATATTGAAATAGATTTAAAAAATGAAAGTATTAAGTTGATCAAGCGAATTGATTTGTCCGGACTTGTAAAGGGATATGTTACCGACAAGGTGTCTGATTTTTTTTCCGCGCAAGGCTGGGAAAATTATTATGTTGATTCAGGCGGGGACATGTTTTTTGCAGGAGAAGATGAGAATATGAATCCCTGGTTGGTTGATGTTGAAGGTATCAGTAAGGATAAGCTGATACTTGATGTCTCTGGTGTGGCGATTGCAACTTCCGGCATTGGCAAAAGAAAATGGGAAAAAAATGGTCAAAGATTTCATCATCTTATTAATCCGAAAAATCCCAACAAGCCATCTTTTGATTTGAAGTCTGTTACTGTTGTGGCTGATTCTGTTGAAAAAGCGGATATTTGGGCCAAGGCAATTTTTTTGATGGGCAGAGAAAAAGCATTGATTTTGTCAGAGAAAAAGAAAATTCCATTTCTTATGTTGTATTATAGCGGGGGTGTTTTTATTTCTAACTTGATGCTACAGTATCTATATGAAAATCAATCTGAATAATTGTAGAAATTTTTTTCATAGTAGTGCAATCTTGCTGGCCGTGCTGGTGCTAATGTTTTTTTTCTTGATTGGTAACGCTAAAGCGCAAATCGCTGCAGTTATTGATTATGGCAGTGAACTTATTTTGGACAGTGACATGGATGGACTCACTGATAAAGGGGAGCGACAACTTTTCGGAACTGACTCAGGAAATATTGATACAGACAAAGATGGCTATCAGGACGGTGTGGAAGTCATTGGTGGATACGATCCAAATGATTCTACAAATTTTCCAGGTGAAATCATTCCAATTCCCGAGCAAGAAAATTCCCAATCAGAAATTCCTTGGGTCTGGTATCTTTCCAGAGTTGGTGGGCTCGTTGCTTTTCTTCTTTTGTATATTTCAATTTTCCTAGGACTGACGATTAGAATTCCACTTCTTCGAAAGATATTTTCACCAATATATTCCGTTGGTTTGCATTGTTTGATTTCGCTGTATGCAACATTGTTTGCCTTGCTACATGGCACGGTTTTGATTTTTGACAAGATGATTGGATTTAAATTGTATGATGTGATTATTCCTTTTGTCTCAAAATTTGAAACAAATTTGATAGCTCTTGGAATCCTCGGCTTTTATTTGATGGTTATTTTGGTTGCAACTTCTTATGGGAGAAAATTAATATCCCAAAAATTGTGGCGAGCAACTCATTTTACTAATATTGTTTTGTATGTGATTGTGCTTGTTCATGCTGTTAAGCTTGGAACAGATCTGAAGAATCCATTGGTTTTTGATATTTTTCTCTGGGCCAATGCTTTCTTGGTTCTTGTAATTTTGTATAATATCGAGCTTCGAATTTCCGACGCTATCAAAATCAGAAAATAAAGGAAATTACTAGAACAGCATTCAGATTAAGTGACTCAAATTTAACGCTCGAAACAACTAGAACAACGATATTTTTATGCGTATTTATATAAGAGTCTCCCCTCGATCTTCAAAAAATGAAGTTGTGAAAGTTTCAGAAGGAGAATACAAAGTGAAGCTTACAGCTCCGCCTGTTGACGGACAGGCGAATGAGGCACTGATAAAATTGTTGGCACAGCATTTCAAAGTTTCAAAAAGTGAAGTTTTGATTGTTGGTGGAAAAACTGCAAAAATAAAAATTGTGGATATTGGATGATGGATAAGTCTAAAATTCTTTTTTGGTTACTCATTATTTTTATTTTTGGAATTTTTTTGCGGTCATTTTTAGAAATAGATCAAAGTTATTTTTTGCTGCTTGTAATTTTTTCTTTAATATTTCTATTTATTTTTTATAAAAATAAGCTTGCGACTACGGTCGCTTTTTTTGTGCTTGTTTTTGCAATTGGTGGATGGATGACAGGGAGAGAAATTGAAAAAACAAAAGATTTGAAATATTTAGGGAAAACTTTTCAGCAAAAGGCGGTTGTCCAAAAAGTCTCAACTTCAAGTTTTGGACAAAATATTATTATTGAGTTGGGAGAATCCGCCTCTTCCTTATCATTGGCAGAAAAGTCGACAAACAAGGAAATTTTAATGCTAATGCAAGTTCCTGAATACCCAGAAAATGTTTATGGAGACATGCTTGAAATTTCTTGTAAGGCTGGGCCAATTGAAAACAGAGATGCCAGTTTTGATTATCAAATGTATATGGCCAAGGAGGGAGTTTTGTATCAATGCAAAGGTAAGGCAGAAAAGATTGGAGAAAATGAAGGAAGCTGGCTGTACGCAAAAATAATAAATGCAAGAACTTTGTTTGAAAATAAAATAACTAAGGTTATGCCTGCTCCATATTCGGCATTGGCCAGTGGACTTTTGTTTGGTGGCAGTTCGGGACTCTCAAAGGAAATTCAGAATGATTTTTCGCGAACTGGCATGACTCATATTGTGGCGGTTTCTGGATATAATGTTACAATCATCGCTGAATATTTGATAATACTGGGAATTTTCTTGGGGCTTTGGCGCAAGCAGGCAATTTGGTTTGCACTTGTGGGGATTGTTTTGTTTGTGATCATGGCAGGGCTTCCAGCTTCCGCAGTCAGAGCTGGGGTCATGAGTGGAATTTTGCTTTGGGCAATGAAAAATGGTCGCTTGGCAAGTAGTGAAAATGCCATCATTTTTGCAGGCGCAATTATGTTGGCCATAAACCCGCTCTTGCTCAGATGGGATGTGGGCTTCCAGCTTTCATTCTTGGCTACGCTCGGAATTGTTGCCAGTTCATCTTTTTGGGAAAAAAGTTTCATCAAAAAACACAAAGCTCTTGGAATTTCTGAGGCTATTGCACTTTCTCTCAGCGCTCAAATTTTTGTGCTCCCGATCATTGCGTATAATTTTGGAATTGTTTCGCTGGTGTCGCTCTTGGCCAATGTTTTCATTTTGCCAATCATTCCACTTTCAATGTTGTTGGTTTTTCTGGTTTCAATTTTTGGTTTCGTTTTTCCCCCTTTGTCAGTTGTTTTTTCTTGGTTGGCATTTCTGCTCTTGCTTTATGAAATAAGATTGATTCATGTTTTGGCTAATTTTTCTTGGGCAAGTGTGCAGATAGAAAAAGTCAGCGCATGGTGGATTCTTCTTTATTATTGTATTCTGATTTTAGGGATGTATGTATTAAAAAAGAAAGCGCGCGCAAGATTGGAACTTGAAGAGGAAATGTTTCAGAGAGGTGATTTGGATAATAGGCTCAAAAAAGGAAAATGAAAAATAATCGAAAAATAATTTACACAATATTAATTTCACTCGTGACTCTGGTGCTAATTTTGAGTGTGATTATTTGGCATGGAAAAAATGCACCACTGAATGTTGCGTTTTTGGATGTGGGTCAGGGAGATGCGATTTTGATTTCCGAGGGATCACAACAACTTTTGATTGATGGCGGAAAAGACGGAAGATTATTGTTGGAAAAAATGGGAAAATATGTTCCATTTTGGGATAGAAATATTGAGGCAATACTTGAAACTCATCCCGATCAAGATCATATTGGAGGACTCATCGATGTTGTTGAGACATATGAAGTTGGCTCAGTTCTGCAAACAAGAATGCAAAGTGAGTCGCAGACTTTCAAGAAATTGGAAAATGAAATCACTCAATTGGCAGATCAGCATAAAACTGAAAAAATAGAAGCCAAGAAAAATGTAAAAATAAAGTTTGCCAGTGGTGCAATAGCTGAAATTTTATATCCTCTTGAATCTGTCACGGATGTTAATGGAAAAGATACAAATATGTATAGCGTTGTGGTTAAACTTACGGTTGGTGAAAATAAATTTTTGCTGACTGGAGATTTGCCAACCGAGCAAGAAAACATGCTCCTGGAAAGCAATGTTGATGTCAGGGCTGATTTTTTGAAAGTTGCCCATCATGGCAGTAAATATGCAACTAGTGATGCTTTTCTTGGGACAGTAAAACCCAAAGAAGCAATAATTTCAGTTGGCAAAAACAATTCCTATAGTCATCCAAATCAAGAGGTTCTGCAAAGACTGCTTCAGCACAAAATTAATATCTTAAGAATAGATGAAATGGGAGATGTTATTTACGAATGCAAATCCGGCGAGAAATGTTTATTGAAAACATTAAGTCTTGATTAATCTTCATTTATAATGTAATCTACCAGAAGTAATTAATTTAAGATGTATAAATATGCAACATCCAAAAAAAGAAAGAACATTTTTAATTATCAAGCCAGATGGTGTCCAGCGATCACTCATGGGGGAAATTATTTCTCGGATTGAAAGAGTTGGACTTAAGATTACAGCTGTGAAATTTCTTGTGCCTAAGGAAGAGCAGTGCTGGACACATTATAACAAGGATGATGCCTGGTTTCAATCCAAGGGAGAAAGAATATTGAAAAATCGTCAGGAAAATAATATGTCAGTGGACAAAGAAGCTATTGAATATGGTAGGGATATTATCGGGCAACTTGTTAAATATATGACAGCGGGCCCAGTTCTTGCAATGGTAATTGAGGGAAATCAAGCTGTTGGAATCGTGACAAAACTTGTGGGTGGAACTGAGCCTTTAACATCTGACATTGGAACAATTCGTGGAGATTTGACTTTGGATTCATATGATCTTGCTGGTCTGGATGAAAGAGCGGTCCGAAATCTGATTCATTGTTCAGACAAGCCAGAAGAAGCAGAGAGAGAAATTAAAATTTGGTTTGCCGAAGAAGAAATTATCAAATATCGTTCAATTCAGGAGGCAATGCTGTATGATGTGAATCTCGATGGAATCTTAGAATAGGTCTTGGGTTGTAGGAATTAGGTTATAGGAAAATTAAAAATACTAAAACTGGTCGCAAGGCCAGTTTTCTTGTTTAATTTGACAAAATCAAGAAAACTCTTATAATAGCCATATATGAATAATTTCTCAACAAAATTTGCGATTGTCCTCTTTGGACTCCTCATTCTCCTCATTGGAGGCAAATTTTCGTTGGGTAATATTGCATAGATAGGAATTGACAGAATTTATGTAAAAATGACTCAGCGAAAAGGCTGGGTTTTGTTTTTTTGGATAGTTTTTTAACAGTTAAAGTAGGATTTTAATATATTTTATTATTCGGAGGGCGGCATGGAAAATTTCGATTCGGCTAATGTTTTGGATATTCAGCGCAGGGCTGAGCAAACAACTGAGAAGGATGATCTTGAAAAATTACTCACCATGGTCACTTGTTCAACAGGAACTTATGAAGAAAAATACGTATTAAAAAGGTTCATTGAAAACAGGCTAAAAAATCCCAATGGTCAGATCCTGAAATAGTAGAAAAAAGGGGGGTATGAATGATGAATAAAATTGATGCATTGTCATTGTTAATGGATCCAGCTTTTTTGACCAAGGCACAGGGCGGTTGGTATGTTGGCTTTGGTACTGATAGCATTCGTGATGCAAGAAGCTTGGGATTGATAGAGGGATTTGATATAAGCGACGACTTAAAAAGCGTTAAGATAATTCTTCAACAATTCCCAATCGTAAAAAGGGGTGCTGACTGGGTCGAATCTGAACATGCAGAAGTCGTGGTGGATATTTCCTGCGGGATCAAGAATCTTTCCTATATGGACGGGGGCGAGAAGCATTTCGTGCCAACAAAGAATCAAAATCATTTTTCGATTTACATCGAGAAGCCGCTTTTGAATTCAGATCATGGTGTGTACACACTGCTTCAATATGAAAATCTGTATGAAAAATATGCAAAAGGAAATGCGAGAAGTCAGAATGGATAAGTGCTTTTTCTAGAGAAGCTTGCTTAGGAGAGAATAAAAATCCATATCGTGAAGTATTTTGTCAAAATGAAAGGAGGAGATGAGACAATGAATATGAGTGGGTCAGTAAGATCTGTGAGTGCTAAAATCGGAAGGTTTAACCTGTTTCTCAGGAGAAATGATTATTGCGACAAGGACGGGTATTACGATGGTTGGCTTGCCAGAAGAGCCATGGTGATCAAAATTTCCGGCCTGGAGGCAAAATGGCAAGTTTCAAAATCTCAAGTAAAAAAGGGAGGTGGTTAAATTGTCCGAAGCGAGTTGCAGCCGTTATTATGGAACAGATGGTTGCAGGAAAAAACTGGGCATCACTCCTGAAGGCACGAAGTGTCCAGCCTTATTGGTCGGGCAGAACATCTGTGTAGGAAAATTTGAAACTGGTTCGACGGTTATTGATTTTACAGTAAAATTAAATAACTTAGCCGAGAAAATAGCGGCATAATACAGAAAAAGAGGAGAGAGGAATGACAAGAATATTGAATGGTATTTCCGTGTTGTCCGACAAAAACTTTCTGCAGATGACCGAGGGTGCTCTGTATGTGCGCTTTAGAGGTGGAGTCAGAAGGGCTGAGGTTCTAGGGTGGATTTCCAGTATTGCAGTTGTTAATGGAGCTGAGGCTGTGAAAATCATTCTTGAGCCAAATGCTGTGGCAAATATTCAAAATGGTGGCTGGGTAAGATTTCCCAACAATGAAATCTTGGTCAAGCTTTCTTTGCCGATAGAGCATTTTTCTCTGCTCAGTGGCAATGAGCGTCATTTTGCACCAGTTGGCGATGATCATTTTTCAATTTACACTAAGCAATCGCTTCTTGAAGTGCCTCAGCTGGAGGATTATGGGAATTTATTGCGCAGTGGAAAATTGATAAATCCAATGCGACAATTTCATCAGTAAGAAGAACTGATTGAGAAAATGTCAAAAAGCTTATCAAGCTAATTGGCATAAATAAGGGGCTCACGTTTTTACAAAAAACGGAGTCCTTTTTTCTTTTCTCGAATTTTGTTATGCTTGGAGTGCGTATGAAACAAATAGGTATTTAAATACCCATTTAAATACCCACCTGAAATCTAATTCCTAACACCTGATCACATGTCTTGGTTGAAAAAAATCGGAATAATTTTTGTTGAGCTGGCAATTGTTGCGGGGTTGCTTTTGTTTATTGCAAACAGAAAAGGAATTGAAACTCCTTCGCAAATTGTGCCGGCACTTCAGGAATTGGCCCAGAATTCTGTCAGCGAACTGAAAAATGAAATCCCTGACTTTCCCTCATTGGAAAATCCTGTCCAAAAAACATTCAATTGGGAGTTTAAGGGTCAAAAATATTCCTTAACTCAAACGATGCATCAGTCTGTGTATGCTTTTTATCAAGCTCAACCAAAAATTTTTTCATACAGTGGGGAATTGAAACCAAATTGGGAAGAAGAATATTATGGAATGTTTTTGAATCGTCCAGTCGAAGATGGTTCCATTTTACAACTGGCAAGCGATCTTCAGGCTCTTGGAAAAAAACACAAACTTGGCGAAGATCAAATCGTGGATTTGGTTTTGGCCTTTGTGCAATCAATCCAATATGATGATGCTAAGGCTAAAAATATTTTAGCTAAGGATGGGAGTCAAACCATGCTTTATCCATACGAAACACTTTTCGCTGGACTTGGTGTTTGCTCGGACAAGAGTTTGTTGGCAATCGCAATTTTGAAAGAGTTGGGATATGGCACTGCCATTTTTGCATATAATGATGACAACCATATGGCAATTGGAATTGAGTGTCCAAAGGATTATTCAACTTATGGAAGTGGGTATTGCTACGCCGAAACAACAAGCGTGGGAAATAAGATTGGAATCATTCCATCTTTTGATGCTGAGAGCAACAAGACTGTTGACCCGTCCGCTTTGCCTGACTTGAATTCTGTCGAAGCTGAGAATTCAAGATTGGGTCAGTTGGGGCAGGTAACAATGTTTCAAAAAACTTCAGGCAAGCAATATTCAGGAATTATTCAGACTCAAAAAATCATTGCAGAGATTGATTCTTTGAAAAAAAGCATTGAAACTTTGCTTCCTCAGATTCAAGCTCAGAAAAAAGTCATCACAAAAGAAGAAAAAAAATTGGCGGACATGAAAAAAGAGTTGGATTCTCAATATAAAGATGGGGATATTGAAAAATATAATGAACTTGTGAAAGATTTTAATGATTATTTGGAAAAATACAAAAAAGATGTAAAAAAGTACAATAATAGTGTGGCACTTTACAACAAATCAGTCGCGAGGTATAACGAATTGATCAAGCAATAATGCAAAAATACATATTAAAACACAGTAGAATGATGTTGTCAATGTTCTATCCAAAAACAGAGATTTTTTCTTTGAATGAAGGGATTTCACTTCAGGATTGGCTTGATAGAGATGAAAACAATGAGGATTTTAATAATGAGCAAATATACACCAGAATGGGCATTAAGAAGAAAATGACTCTCAGAAATGAGAGAATTGAATATACCGTGCGAAAGCATCGCAAAGCAAAAAGGCTCAAATTGGCCATTTCTTGCGATGGAAATGTTTCCGTGACCCTTCCATGGCGAATGGGTTTTTTGAGTGCGGATGAGTTTATTCGCAAAAATGCGGAATGGGTTTTGGAAAAAATGAAAGCAATGAAGAAAATTGGTCGAAACAGCCTTTTTGCGCGACATGATCAGGATGAATATCTGAAACTCAAAGAAACTGCTAGAGAAATGGTGAAGAGTCGCCTGGAAAAATATGCTGAATTCTATGGTTTTCAATACAATGCAGTGGCAATCAGGAATCAAAAAACTCGCTGGGGATCATGCTCCTCAAAAGGAAATTTGAATTTCAATTACAAGATCTTGCTTTTGCCTCAACGCCATGCGGATTATATTATTGTGCATGAACTTTGCCACCTGAAAGAATTCAATCATGGCAAACGCTTTTGGAATCTTGTCGCTCAGACAATTCCGGAATATGAAAGAATCGTGAAACAACTCAAAGTTTTATAAAAAATGAGGGGGTGTTTATTATGGCAAATGGTGTTCTTTGTAAATGTGGTTATCAGCAGGTCGATCATTTTGGTGGTTTAGCTTCCGAGTATGATAATGATTTCGAGAAGTTGGCCAATGATCATCCTGGTCTGGTAAATTGTACTGGCTATGACCCAGTGAACAAATTGGGATTTGCAAGGGTCGTGGGTGATGAGCTCATTCTTGATTGAAATGTTTTCAATACCAATCGCTCTACTATTAGTGGGGCGATTTTTTTGTGCTATAATTTAAATATAAGAAATTAAATTTGAAATATCATGAGAAAACTATTTTTGGATATTGAAACTTTGCCAGCCGAGGAGTCGAAGATGCAAACATTGCGAATGCTTTTTGACAAGAAAAATCCTGAGTTTGATCAGGAAAAGTTTGACGAGTTTGTGCAAAAGACAAATTTTGATGGAGCATTTGGAAGAATTCTTTGCATCGGATATGCAGTGGACGATGAAGCTCCACAGAATTTCTATAATGAAAATAATGAAAAGGAAACATTGCAACAATTTTGGAATTTGGTTGATGCAATTTCAATGATACCTCGCAATCCTCAATATCCAGACTATGGAGTTCAGTTTATTGGTCACAATGTGATGGATTTTGATTTGCGTTTCATCTATCAACGATCAATCGTGCTTGGCGTGAAACCAACAATGGACATTTCTTTTGCGCGTTATCGAAACTATCCAATTTTTGACACCATGAAAGAATGGGTGAAGTGGTCAAACAATTCCGTGGGGCTTGAATTTTTGGCGCTGGCCCTGGACATTCCTTCGCCAAAAGATGGAATCGATGGATCGCAAGTGGCGCAATTTTTTGCTGATGGGAAAGTGGATGACATTTTGGAATATTGCAAACGGGATGTCCAAACAACTCGAGACGTGTATCGCAAAATGGTTTTTGAAAAACCTGCCAGTAGATTGTTTTGAAAGAAACCTGCGAGAAACTCGTAACTAGTAATCATGCTGAAAATGAAACACATCACTGAAAAAATCGTCACCATTAAGGGAAAAGGCGTGGAACTCGAAAGGGAGGTTCGCGAAAAGACTCTTGGATATATAATCACAAGTTTTGGACTTGTGGCTGGTTTGGCGTGGAATGATGCAATCAAGGCTTTTATTGATCGATTCTTTTCTGATCCTGGAAATGGTCTGAAAGCCAAGTTCTTGTACGCATCTTTGTTGACTGTTATTGTTGTGCTTGTTTCTTTGTATGTTTCTCGACTTTTCAAAGTTGAAAAGCTTGCCCGGCCAGGGAAAAAGAAAGACGAAGATAATGTTAAGGAAAAAAAGAAATAATCTTTTTGTCATTCCTGCGAAGGCAGGAATCCAGGACTATGCACAACCAGAAAATATACTATGTGTATATAATGGCAAGCAAAAGAAACGGAACTTTATATATTGGAGTTACAAGTAACCTTATAAAAAGAGTTTATGAACACAGAAATAATGTAACTGATGGTTTCACGAAAGAGTATTCAGTACACTGCCTTGTGTATTATGAAACAACTAGTGATGTTAATTCAGCTTTACTTAGGGAGAAGCAGATGAAAAAGTGGAAAAGAGAATGGAAAATCAATCTTATTGAAAAACGGAATCCTCAGTGGAAAGATTTGTCTGCTGAATATTATAGCTAAGTGATATAAATACTGGATTCCTGCCTACGCAGGAATGACAGTGAGAAAAACTGAAAAAAAGAAATAGTTTTTGTTACGTAGCATGCTACGTAACAAAAAAACTCCTCAACCTTTCGGTGAGGAGTTTTTTAAAAAGAAAATTGGAAACTAGGCTTCTTTGTTTTCAGTTTTGATGCATTTAGTGCAAACTTTCACTTTCTTCCCATCAACTTTTTTGGTTTGAATATTGATTGAAAAAGTTCTTTTTGATGCGATGTTTGAATGACTTCGGGAATTTCCAGCAGTTGTTCCTCGGCCACATACGCTGCATGTCTTACTCATATTTATTGTTCTTTATAAGCGATTGATTTATTACAAGATTCAGTGTATCATATATATTGAGTTTTGGCAATAGCTAGCCAGTATAAACATATTTACATAACACCATGGATTTAAATTCGATTGTGCTCATTGGTTTCTATATCTTTATTCTTATATACACCATCATCATTCATGAGGTCGCTCATGGTTTTGTGGCTCTTTGGCTTGGAGATTCAACTGCCAAATATGCGGATCGGCTCAATTTCAACCCAGTCAAGCACATCGACATTTGGGGTTCAATCATCGTGCCTTTGTTTATGATTTTCTCAACTGGATTTGCTTTTGGTTGGGCAAAACCCGTGCCGTATAATCCTTATAATCTGAAAGATCAAAAATGGGGACCAGTTTTGGTGGCGCTTGGCGGACCTGGTTCAAACATTGCAATTGCGCTTATTGTTGCTTTTATTGCTCGTATGATCACGATTCCAGCTTCGGTCAAGATTGCTATTATCCAAAATTTCAATGATTGGGGAACTGTTTCATCAATAATTTCTGGTTCTGTTGGTTCGATTTTCTTTGAAATTTCAATGTTGGTGATCTTTTGGAATGTGATTTTGGCTTTTTTTAACCTTATTCCTTTCCCGCCATTGGATGGTTCAAAATTGCTTCTTACGCTTTTTCCCGTCAAACCATGGGTGACAATGATGTTTGAACAATATGGTTTCATGCTCCTGCTCATGTTTATTTTGATTTTCTCCACTCCTCTTGGTTTTTTTCTTAATTCAATGTTGAATATTTTCTTTGGATTGGCTGTATAGCGGGCTTGACGCCTTCTTGAATATTGTGTAGAATTGTTTTGCTAGTGAAATAGCCATTTTCTTGGCTCTTTTAGCTTAGAAAAGATGTTATTTGAAGCTCACTTCGTTCTGGTTGAGTTTTGATGCAACATCTGATTTTTTAGTATTGTATAAATTATATAAACAAACCGAAAGTGTATGCCAACAATAAATCAGTTAGTGAAAAGAAGCCGAAAATCCTCAGTAAAGAAAACGAAGTCACCAGCAATGACAATGACTTTCAACACTTTGCAGAATAAGCCTAAAAAAACCGTTAACCCTTTCAAGCGAGGAGTTTGTATTAAAGTTTCAACAACAACTCCAAAGAAGCCTAACTCTGCGCTTCGAAAAATCGCTCGTGTTCGCCTTACAAACGGAATGGAAGTTACCGCATATATCCCTGGAGTTGGTCACAACTTGCAGGAGCATTCAATCGTTATGATTCGTGGAGGACGTGTAAAAGATCTTCCGGGTGTTCGATATCACATTGTGCGTGGAGTTCTTGACTCAGCCGGTGTTGATGGCCGAAATCGATCTCGCTCAAAATATGGAGCAAAGAGACCGAAAGCGAAGACTGAATAACATTAAACTTTGAATAATTAGAATAAACTTTAGTTAATATGGCACGAAGAAAACGAGTATATACAAAACAATGGAAAGCTGACTCAAGATATGGAAATATTTTGGTGGGACGATTTATTGGGAATGTGATGCAACACGGAAAAAGAAGTGTTGCGGAAAAAGTTATCTATGATTGCTTTGATGTTATTCATGAACGAACCAAAAAAGGTGGATTGAATGTTTTCGAACAAGCGATCAAAAATGTTTCTCCTCTTTTGGAATTGAAGTCAAAACGAGTTGGTGGAGCAAATTACCAAGTTCCGATTCAAGTTTCTGGAGAAAGAAGACAAACACTTGCAGTTAGATGGCTTTTGGTTGCAGTTCGCGCAAAGAAAGGCAAGAGAATGGCAGAAAAATTGGCTGACGAACTCATCGATGCTTCAAACAAAATTGGCTCAGCAATGAAAAAACGAGAAGACACTCACCGAATGGCTGAAGCAAACAAAGCATTTGCTCACTTTGCATAAGGAACACTTTGGATATAACTGTAAAGCGCAAACCCTTTTTGGATAGCGCTTTACTTTTTAAAAAAATAATTTAAATAAAATTTGTATGTCAGACCAGACAAGCGAAATCGCAAAATTAAGAAATATTGGAATCATTGCTCATATTGATGGTGGAAAAACAACCACAACTGAACGAATCTTGTTTTACACTGGAATCACTCACAAAATTGGTGAGGTTCATGATGGATCTGCAACCATGGACTGGATGGCTCAAGAACAGGAGCGAGGAATCACAATCACCTCTGCTGCCACCAAATGTTTTTGGAAAGGTCACCCAATCAACATCATCGACACCCCAGGACATGTTGACTTCACGGTGGAAGTTGAACGATCACTTCGCGTTCTTGATGGAGCCGTGGTTATTTTCGATGGAAAAGAAGGTGTTGAACCACAATCAGAAACAGTTTGGCGTCAGGCTGACAAATACAAAGTTCCTCGAATTTGTTTCGTGAACAAAATCGACAAAGAAGGAGCTGACTTTGACTATGTGATCAATTCAATTTGGAATCGTTTGACTCCAAATGCGATTGCTCTTCAAATGCCAATCGGAGAAAGAAATGAATTCTCTGGCGTGGTTGATTTGATGAAAATGAAAGCATATTCTTTTGACGGACCAATGGGAGAAATCGTGGTTGAAGCTGAAATTCCTGCTGAACTCTTGGAAAAAGCGCAATCATGGAGAGAAAAAATGATTGAAAAAGTTTCTGAAACCAATGATGCATTGACTGAAAAATATCTCAG
The DNA here is from genome assembly GCA_964452415.1 of uncultured Bdellovibrionales bacterium. Taxonomy (GTDB): domain Bacteria; phylum Patescibacteriota; class Minisyncoccia; order Moranbacterales; family GWC2-37-73; genus UBA12068. The sequence goes on along the minus strand of CAYVME010000021.1, from coordinate 809 downwards.
CGGAGAAGAAATTTCAATTGATGAATTGAAAGCTGCGCTTCGACAAGGTGTTATTGATGCAAAAATCGTGCCAGTGTTCACTGGAACTGCTCTTCGAAACAAGGGTGTTCAGTTGGTGCTCGATGCTGTTGTTGACTATCTTCCATCTCCACTTGATGTTACTTCCATTAAAGGAACTGATCCAAAAACTGGATTGGAAATTGAAAGACATGCTGATGACAATGAACCATTTTCAGCTTTGGCTTTCAAAGTCGCGACTGATCCTTTCGTGGGACAATTGACTTTCTTCCGCGTGTATTCTGGAACATTGAAAGCTGGATCATATGTGATCAATTCAACCAATGGAGAGAGAGAAAGAATTGGACGAATTTTGCAAATGCATGCAAATCATCGTGAAGAAATTGATGAGATCAGGGCTGGTGGAATTGGAGCGTTGGTGGGAATGAAAAACACCACAACCGGTGACACTCTTTGCGACGAAGCAAATCAAATTCAACTTGAAAACATTGTCTTCCCTGAACCTGTTATTGATATTGCGGTTGAGCCAAAGACAAAAGCTGATCAAGAAAAAATGGGTGTTGCTCTCCGAAAACTTGCTGGTGAAGATCCAACTCTTCGACTTCGAACTGATGAAGAATCAGGACAAACCATCATTTCAGGAATGGGTGAACTTCATCTTGACATCATCGTTGACCGAATGAAAAGAGAATTCAATGTTGAAGCAAACATTGGTCAGCCACAAGTGGCATACAGAGAAACAATCAAAGGTGAAGCTCAAGCTGAAGGAAAATATGTCAAACAATCTGGAG
>CAYVME010000020.1:0-19041 GCA_964452415.1 uncultured Bdellovibrionales bacterium | reverse complement strand
GATTCACTCTCGTTGCATATGGGCCAAAAAGAAAAATGGTCTCACATTGCTAATTTAAACGAGTAAGCTATAAAACATTTAAATCATGTCTATTCATATCAAAAATGAAGCTGAAATAGCAATCATGCGCAAGGCTGGAAAAGCCTTGACTGAAATAATGCAGAAAATTTCCGAGACTGTTTGCGAAGGCGTGAGCACGATGGAGATTGACAAGCTCGCTGAGAGGCTTGTTTTTGAATATGGAGGAAAACCGGCGTTTAAGGGTTATGGAGACAAAAATAATCCATTTCCAGCCACAATTTGCGCTTCAATTAATGATGAAATCGTGCATGGAATTCCAAGTGAGGAAAAAATCCTGAAAGAAGGCGACCTGCTGAAAGTTGATATTGGAATTGAAATTGATGGATTTTTTTCAGATATGGCTAGAACTTTTGCAGTTGGAAAAATTTCGGATGAAGCTCAAAAATTGATTGAAGTGACTGAGAAATCTTTTTGGAAGGGGATCAGGAATTTGAAAGCTGGCGCGATGCTGAGTGAGTATTGCAAAACTTCTCAAAAGATTGTCGAAGATGCTGGATTTTCAGTGGTGAGAAATTTGGTTGGTCATGGGATTGGAAAAAAACTGCATGAGGATCCGCAGATTCCAAATTATTTTGAAAAGAATTTCGCAGATGTGAAATTGGAAGGGGGGATGACCTTGGCGATTGAGCCAATGGTTAATGTTGGAACGCATCTAACTTCAATTGGGAAAGACGGTTGGGTCTTTGAAACCGCCGATCGCAAACTTTCCGCGCACTATGAAAATACAATCTTGATTACTGAAAATGGGGTCGAGGTCCTTACTATCCCATAGAGATCATGCGCAATGCATACTTCTCTTGGAGGGTAGCTTGCTTTGCTTGTTTCCTTTCTCGGCACGCTTCGCAGTCAGGAACTATGACTGCTCGCTAAGAATCCACTGTCGTTCATTATTGCCTCGAAAGAAAACAAGCAAATCAAAAAGTAAAAAATTAATTTTTGAAATAAAAAAAGACCCCTGGAGCACATTATCGAACTTATCAACATAAGTTCAGATTCTGTGTCTGGGGTCCCGTACCGCTTTGTTAAAACGGAATTTTTTGCTTCCTAATGGTTTCTATTTATGAAACAAAGTCAGGAAGTGAGAAGGCTAGACAAGGTTGTTGTAATAGTTTTTATCCATTACTGTTTTCTCCTTGTTTTCCTCTGTTTCCTCGTTTACCTTGAGCATAATCATTTTAGCTAAGAATAAGCCAGAAGCAAGAAAGATGACCAAGGAAAAAATTGTTATGGCTAGGTGTATTTGCATCCAATCAAATGCTGCGTATCTCAATGTGAGTAACCCTCCAGTGCTGAGATGAAGTATTGTTGCTACGATACATGCGAGTAGATGTTTTTTGGGGGTGTGGAATTTTACAGCTTCATAGTAGATGTAGCCCAGCACGGAAACAATAATTACAAAATATACATATTTCATTTCCTTCTCCTTTGTAATGTGAAATAACTGCTTAGTTTTTGGTTTGTGGTATACTTAAAGCATACCGATATATAATAATAGCACAATATGATGACAAAGTCAATAGACCAGTCAAATACCGCACTATTGAGCCACATTTTGGGGGTGGATTTTGGGACCTCAAAAATTGGTTTGGCAATTGCTGACAATGAGACCAAGATGGCCTTTGCTTATGATACGCTGGCCAATGATAAATCCTTTCTTGGAAAATTGAAGGAAATCATTCAAGACAAGTGCGTGCAAGTGATTGTGATTGGAATGACTGAGCACCAAAAAGACGAAAAAAGCGCCGAGGAGAAAATGGCCTTTGCAAAAATGATCGAAAAAGAAACTGGAGTGCAAATTGTATTTCAAGAGGAAATGTTCACCACCAAGATGGCTCAGGCCAACATCAAGATGCGAGGTGGCAGGGATATTGCCAAGACGGACGATCAAGAGTCGGCTCGGATAATCTTACAATCTTGGCTCGACAAGACAGCTTTCTAGGCTGTAGCGCCCTAGCTTCTCAGGAAAACAAAAAAACAAAACTAAAAAGCTAATGCCTAAGAAGCTAGCCTGAAGGCTATGCATTTTTGGCTAATATGATATACTTAAAGAAGATAATTTAATCAATATAACAATATTAAAGAAATGGATCAGCAACCATATTTGTCGGTGGTTATTCCGGCATATAAAGAAAAGGAAAGAATCGGAAGCAATCTTTTGGAGATTGAGAAATTTTTGTCAGACAAAAGTTTTGAATACGAAGTTATTATCGTTGTTGATGGTTCTCCCGATAACACTGCTGAAATTGCAAGAAATTATTCAAGCCAGGTTAAAAATTTGAGAGTTATTGATAATAAAGAAAATCACGGAAAGGGTTTCGTTGTTCGACAAGGACTTTTGGAGGCAAAAGGAAAGTATGTTGTCTTTTTGGATGCCGATGGTTCAACTTCGATCACTCATGTGGAGAAATTTTTGCCAGAACTTGAAGCCGGATATGATCTGATTGTTGGTTCAAGAAAGATCAAGGGAGCTTTCGTGCAAATTCATCAGCCGAAATATCGTGAGTTCATGGGAGAAGGTGGAAATTGGCTTATTCGAATCGTGCTTGGACTTTGGAGCTATCCTGACACACAATGCGGATTCAAAATGTTGACAGGCCAAGCTGCGCACGAGGTTGCGAGTCGCATGGTTGTTGATCGATTCGGATTTGATTTCGAACTCATCATTCTTGCGCACGAACTTGGATTCAAGGTCAAGCAAATGCCAGTAAGATGGCTCAATGAAGAAGGTAGCACTGTTAGCTTGACTGGACCAAATGGATTTATTCAGGTCTTGATTGATCTGTTCAAAACAAAGGGTCGTTTGATTGCCGGAAAATATAACATCAAGAAAATAAAATAATTTTGCTGCGGCATTTTTAGGGTAAAAATAAAAAACCAAAAAATTAAATACAAAAATATTGTGAACATCAACATTGACAATTCAAAAGAAAATGATGGTCCAATCAAAAAAGCAGATGTTCTTCCAGCTTCAGAATTGAGACAAGACATTGTTTCGGGCGATTGGGTTGTTATCGCGACTGGTCGCGCTAAGCGTCCGGATGAATTTGCAAATTTTCAGCGCACGCAAGATGACAAGGGCATCGAAGGTTGCTTGTTTGAAGATCCAGTGGCTAGCGGTCAAGAAAAAGATGTTTTGATCTATCACAAAGCTGATGGCGATTGGACACTTCGAGTTTTCCCAAACAAATATCCAGCCTTTTCGCTTGGAAAATCAAAGCACTCTTTGTCTGAGGGACCATACACTGCAATGAGCGGAATTGGATATCATGAAATTGTAGTGACGCGTGATCATTATCGTCAGTTGGCCTTGATGGAAAACATGGAAATTGCTGAGGTTTTTGATGCATATCAAGATCGATTTCTTGAGCACATGAAGAAAAAAAGTGTAAACTATATTGCAATTTTTCATAATCATGGAAAAGAAGTTGGCGCTTCAATCCCTCATCCTCATTCGCAATTGATGGCAATTCCGGTGGTGGCGCCATATGTAAAATTGGAATTGGATGGGGCTCAAAAATATTACAAAAGCAACAAGGAGTGCGTATATTGCACAATAGTTGAGTACGAGAGAGAAGACAAGAAAAGATTGGTTTTTGAAAATGATCAGTTCATTGCATTTTGTCCCTTTGCGTCGCGCGTGGCATTTGAGGTTCATGTGATGCCGAAATTTCACAGTCCATATTTTGAAAGAATCACGGATGATCAAAAGGTGAAATTGGCTGAAGTTTTTGGCAAGGCGATGAAAGCAGTCTATGGAGCGCTTCAAGACCCGCCATATAATTTTTATATTCACAGCGCGCCATGCGACGGAACGGATTATCCTCATTTTCATTGGCACATTGAAATTTTGCCACACACTGCAACTTGGGCAGGATTTGAATTGGATACCGGAATTGAAATTTCAACCTTGCAACCAGAAGTGGCAGCTGAATACCTCAGAAAACAATTATAAAATTATCCGTTAACGAATTCACGAATTAAAGCATTGAATTCGTTAATTCTTTAATATGTTAACCTTGAAATATTGAATTTTTATTGTTATGCATGATTTGATTATAAATTTCTTTTCGAATTTCCCTAAAGAATTGGCAACATTTTTGATTGCCTTTATTCCAGTAACAGAGCTTAGGGCTTCGATTCCTTTGGCACTCAAAGTCTATGGTCTGAGTCCTTTTGCTTCGTGGTTCTATTCCGTGGCTGGGACATATTTTGTGATGGTGGTGATTGTTTTGCTTTTAGATCCAATTGCTAAATTGCTTTCGCGGTACATTCCTCTTTTTGAAAAGTTTTTCAATTGGCTTTTTGAGCACACCAGAAAACGGGCAAATGGAAAAATGGAAAAATATGGAGAATGGGCAATTTTTATTTTGGCCGCCACACCGATTCCGCTTTTGGGAGGATTGACTGGTGCATTGGCTGCTTTTGTTTTTGATGTGCCACTTAAAAAATCCTTGCCACTTTTGCTTTTTGGAACCATGGTGGCTGGCGCGATTGTTTTGATGGTGACTTTATATTTTTAATTAAATACTCATATGGATATAAAAGAGCTAAGCAAGCGAGCCTTAGAGGTTAGGGGGAAGTATGCCATTTTTGAAAAAGAAAGATATGGTAGAGCCTGGAATAATTGTGATATCATGCAAGGTTTCGTGGGAGATGTGGGTGATCTGGCGAAGCTTGTTATGGCGAAGGAAGGCATTCGTGGTGGAGAAAATATTGATGAGAAATTGGAACATGAAATTGCAGATTGTTTGTGGAGCGTGCTGGTTCTTTCTGAAAAATATGGGATTGATTTGGAAAAATCATTCACACAAACCATGGGGGATATTGAGAATAGACTTAATAATTTATAGATACGGATATGAAACTGATCGTTGGAAATTTGAAAATGAATCTTCTTACTACTGCTGAGCGAGATCGATATTTGGAATCTTTAAAAAAGGAGTTAAAAGGAAAAGAATTTCCAAATTGCGAACTTGTTGTTTGCCCCCCAGCTGTTCATCTGGAAGCATTTGCTCAGAAAATTGAAAACAAGAATTTCTTTGTTGGCGCACAAAATATTTTCTGGGAAGACAGAGGATCTTTTACGGGTGAAATTTCAGCTCCAATGGTGAAGAATGTGGGAGCAGGATTTGTGATTGTTGGTCACAGTGAGCGAAGGAAATATTTCGGAGAGACAAATGAGATTTTGAAGGCGAAGGTTAATGCTGTTTTGAATTCAAATTTAATCCCAATTTTTTGTGTGGGAGAAACTTTGGAGGAACGCCAAAATGGAAAAACGACTGATGTGATCATCAATCAAATTCACGAAGGACTTGCAGCTGTGCCCGTCTCCAAGATTGCAACAGTTGTGATTGCCTATGAGCCTGTTTGGGCAGTTGGAAGTGACACTGTGCCAACAAGCGATGAAATCATGGCAGTCAAAATTTTACTCAAGAAGATTTTTGCAGATACTTTTGGTGTGCCGGTTTCCGAAAAAATGAGAATTTTGTATGGAGGAAGTGTCAAGGCTTTGACGGTTAAGCAGGTGTGCATTGATCCTGGGATGGATGGGGCCTTGATTGGAAGAGAAAGTTTAATCCCATTGGAATTTGTGAAAATTGCAGAAATAATAGATAAACAAAAAATATAAAAGCTAAAAGTAGGAAGTTCAAAAAGCTTTATGGGCTTGTGACTTTTGACTTTATGGACTAATAATTATGATAACTTCAGTAAAAGAAATTCTCAAAAAAGCACAGGAAGGTGGATATGCGGTTGGCGCATTCAACACGACAAACATGGAAACAACCAGGGCTATTGTTGAAGCTGCTAAGGAAATGAAAAGTCCGGTCATTATCCAAATTACAGAAAAAACCATGGATTATGCTGGAGGCCGTCAGATTTTCAATATTGTGAAAAATATGGCTGAAATGTATGCGCCTGAAATTCCAATTGGAATTCATCTTGATCATGGAAAAAGTTTCGATATCTGCAAGAGATGCGTGGAGCTTGGTTTTACATCTGTAATGATTGATGGATCTAGGAAAAATTTTTCTGATAATGTTTCTGTTACGAAAAACGTGGTGGAATTTGCTCACTCGAAAGGAGTTGATGTTCAGGGGGAATTGGGTAGTGTTCCATATATTGGAGAGATGGAGGCTGGTGAAGTTGATTGGGATAAGTATATGACCGATCCGGATGAGGCAGCTGAGTTTGTCCAGCAGACTGGAATTGATGCTCTGGCAGTTGCCATTGGAAATGCTCATGGTTTCGTCAAAGAAAGAAGTCAGCCAGATTATGAAAGACTTTCAAAAATCAGGGAAAAAGTTTCAGTGCCGATTGTTTTGCATGGAGCTTCTGATTGGGAAAATGGGCGAGTAAAGGAAGCTGTGGCTAATGGAGTTAGCTGTTTCAATGTTGACACTGCAACGCGTGTAGCCTTCGTTAATAGTATTATTAGAACTGTTCACAAAAAAGAAGAGATTGCTTTTGATATTCGAAAAATTCTTGGTGACGCTCAAGAAGAGGTGAAGAAAACCGTGGCTCAAAAAATGAACGACTTTTGCAGTGCTGGAAAATGTGTAATGCCAAAGGAATCAAAAATTGAACATAAGGTGAAAGTTGAATCTTCTGATGCTAACGAGGAGTAAAATATATGTGCCTAGCCTTTCCAGGTAAAATCGTCTCTATTGAAAATCAGCAAGCAATTGCTGATTTTAAAGGTATCCAAAAGAAAATAAATATTTCATTGGTGGATGTTGAGGTGGGAGATTTTGTGACAGTGCATGCCGGGTTTGCAATTCAGGCACTTTCTGCTGACGATGCTTGGGAGATTATCAAGGAATTTGAAAAAGCTGATGAAATCAACAAATGAAATTATTCAAAAAATTCATGATATTGCTAAAGAAATAAAAGGCAAGGTGCATATCATGGAAGTTTGCGGAACGCATACTCAGGCGATCAGTCATTTCGGTATTCGTCAGTTGATGCCAAAAAATGTGATTCTGGCAACTGGTCCTGGTTGTCCTGTTTGTGTGACAGCGCAAGAGGATATTGATGCTATTGTGAACATCGCCAAAGCTGGAATTCCAGTGGCAACTTATGGCGACGTTCTCAGGGTGCCTGGATATTATGGAAGTCTTGATGAGGCGCGAGAGAAAGGCGCCAAAGTTTTCGATGTTTATTCAACAGAGGATGCGCTTGAACTTCAAAAGGATTATCCCAATTTGGTTTTCTTTGGTATGGGCTTCGAGACTACCACGCCAATGACAGCTTATGCTATCAAGAAAGGTTTGACTGTATATTCAACGCATAAATTATTTTTACCGGCCATGCACGCGCTTATTGATCGTCAAGAGGTCAGGATTGATGGATTCTTGAGTCCTGGTCATGTTTCCACAATTGTTGGAAGCAAGCCATATGCAAGCTTGAAAGTTTCTCAGGTGATCACTGGATTCGAAGCACTTGATATTTTGGTTGGAGTTTATATGCTTCTTCGTCAGATTGTGGAGAAAAGAAAGGATGTTGAAAATGAATATCGAAGGCTGGTAAAATTGGATGGTAATAAGAAGGCGCAGAAAATGATCGAAGATGTCTTTGAGATTGGAGATGGAAATTGGCGCGGATTTGGCATAATTGCCAAATCAGGCTTGGAAATAAAAAAGAAATATGAAAAATTTGATGCCAAGAAAAAATATACTGACATTATTTTGAAAATGGATTTGAAAAATTCTCGCAAGTTTACTGGTTGCAAGTGCGGGGAAGTCATTCGTGGATTGATGAATTCTCAGAAGTGTCCACTTTTTGGCAAATCCTGCACACCCGAAAAACCCTATGGACCATGTATGGTTTCTCAAGAAGGTGCTTGCAATGTTGCGTTTAGATATAATGGAAGGGGTTAGTTCGCTTCCGCAGAATGAAATTTTTTGAAAAATCCTCCTCGCCGCTCCTTCTTTTCTAGTTAAAATTTTCCCTCACTCGACACAATCAATGGAAAATTTTAAAGAAAAGAAGGGCTTGCTCAAGCAAGGAAAGTATTTTTAAAAAATTTATTCTACGGTCGCTCACATTTTTATGAAAAAAGACGAAAAAAACGAAGTTGTTGAGCTTGAACAAGGTGGAGGCGGACAAAAATCCGCTGAGCTTATCGGAGCTATTCGTGGAATTATTTCCGACAAGGGAAAATGGAAAAATCAAATGGATGATGGCGCGACTTTGAAAGTTGGAAATCAACATTTGGTTTTCACGACAGATGCATACATTGTCGATCCACTTTTTTTTCCAGGCGGGGACATTGGGAAAATTGCGGTTTGCGGAACGATCAATGATCTTGCCATGATGGGCGCTGTCCCGCAGGGATTATCTTTGTCTATGGTTATTGAAGAAGGTTTCCCAAAAAAGGATTTACTTCAAATTTCTAGTTCGATTCAGAAAATGTCACATGAGGCTGGCGTGCCTATTGTGACAGGTGACACCAAGGTGATGCCAAAGGGTAAGATAGATAAGATTGAAATCACCACAGCTGGGGTGGGTCTGGCCAAAAAAATCATCTCAAATGGAGGAATCAAGATTGGTGATGTGATCATTTCATCCGGAGATTTGGGCGAACACACGGTGGCACTTTTGTCTTCAAGATTTAATTACAAGACAAATTTGAAAAGTGATTCGAAAACTTTGCACCGCGAAATCAAGGAGGTTGGAAATTTTTTACATTCTGCAAAGGATCCAACTCGAGGTGGGCTTTCGGCAAACTTGATTGAAATGGCAGAGAAATCAAAAGTTAAAATTGTGCTTGAAGAAGAATTGCTTCCATATAAAAAAGAAACTTTTGCGTTGGCAAACTTGCTGGGGCTGGATGTTTTTTCTTTTGCTTCAGAGGGAAGATTTGTTGGAGCGGTGGCTGAAAAAGATGCACAAAAAGTTTTGAAAATTCTCAAAAAATTCAACAAGGAAGCGAAAATAATTGGTTGGGCTGAAAGAGGTAGTGGATTACACCTAAAAACTGAACTCGGATCCCTTCGTCGAATTGAAATGCCTCGCGGTAAATTAGTCCCGAGGATTTGTTAGTAAATAAAAGAATAATTGCCCAAAGGAAATTCCTGCGTCACCATGCGGGATTTTTTTGCTTGTATAAATTCCGTGTGATTCCAGGATTTCGGACATGATTTTATTATTGGCCATGCCACCGGAGAAATACACAGCTTCTAGCTTTAGGCTTTTAGTTTTTAGCTTTACAATTTCAACGAGTCCGTCGGCTATGTATTTTTGAGCGGTAGCGGCAAGGCGGCTCTTGTCTTTATGTAGATTTTTAATTAAATATTTAAATAAATAAGTCGTATTTAAAATAAGCATTTTATTTGAAATTTGGATTTTTTGATTTGGAATTTGCTTGGAAATTGGAAATTGTGAATTGGAAATTACAAGCTTTGGCTTGAGTGTATATGGGTTGGTTGAATTTTTTTCAAGAAGCGCAATGGATCCATGTTTGGAGAGTCTTTCATTTTTGGAAAATCCAAGCAGAACTGAAACTGCATCCAGAATGCGGGCCGTGCTTGATGTTTCAAGGCAGTTGAAATTTTGCTCAAGTTGATTCCAAAGTACCTCGAATTCATTTTCTGGATAATATTTTTTCACAAAACTGAAAACGAAATCTTTTTTAGCTTTGTCATTCCCGTGAAAACGGGAATCCAGGTTTAAATGCAGGTCTGGATTCCGGGTCAAGCCCGGAACGACATGGGAAGATGGATAAATTTTGGACAGTATGGATATTAATATTCTTGCAGGTTCTTGAATTGCCTTTTCGCCTCCAATTAATACTTGATTTTCAAGATGAGCCACTCTTTTTGCCTGAAAGCTGGATGTTGAAAGTTGAAAGCTGAAAACCTCTCCACCCCAGATCTTACCATTGAGTCCAAACCCTGTCCCGTCGCAAGCAATACCTAGGATAGACTTCAGGTTATGGGTTTCAGATACAATGATTTTGTCGCCTATGGCTGAAAAAATGTGGGCAATGTGGTGCTGAATGGGAACATATGTTGCTTTATATTTTCTTGTCAAATCTTGAGCGAGAAGTGTGGTGTGGAAATTTGGGTGAAGGTCACTGATGATAATCTCCGGTTTTATTTTGTTGTCTTTCAGAAACTTGAAAACTTCTGTTCGAAATTTATAAAAATTTTCCTCTTCTAGCAAGTCTCCGAAATTATGGGAAAAATAAAGAACCCCATCCTTATAAACAGAGAAATTCCCAGCTGATTCTGCACCCAGGGACAATATACTCTTCTCGTTTGCTATTTTTAGTTTGAATTCTTCCATGTCTAAAGTGTACCATTATCAGAAAAAATGTGCTAAGATATGAAGTATGATGATCTTTTATTGAATACAAAAACAAAACAGATATGGAAGAAACAAAAAAACCAAAAATTGCGATTGTGTCTTTGACATCTTGCGAGGGATGCCAATTTGCCTTGCTTGATTTGGGAGAAAAATTCTTGGAAGCCATGGGGCAAGTTGAAATGATTGATTTCAGGCTTCTTGAAGATGAAGAAGATGCTGGCGAGCCAATTGATATTGGTTTTGTGGAAGGAAATCCAATGACTGAGGCTAACAAGAAAACTTTGCAAGAACTTCGAAAAAGAAGCAAGCTTTTGGTGGTAATTGGGAACTGTGCAGCCATGGGAGGAATTCCAGAAATCAAAAATTACCACGAAGAAAAACAAACCATAAAGCATGTCTACAAATATATTCAAGGTATTGAAAATGAAGAAATTCAGGAAGTGGATAAATTCGTGAAAGTTGATTTTACTTTTCCTGGTTGTCCAATAACGGGAGAGGAATTTTTGAAATATTTTCCGATACTTTTGGAAAATGTGAAAATTGGAACCGAACTGCCAAAAATTCCAGATTCTCCAGTTTGCGTGGAATGCAAGAAAAAAGGAAATCGTTGCTTGCTCTTGGACAAAAAGCCATGCTTTGGTCCAATGATTATTGGCGGATGCGATGCAGTTTGTCCCACTGCAAGAATGGGATGCCAGGGTTGCAGAGGGCTTCGTCCAACTGGAAATGTGAAAGCCATGAAAATGACATTGAAGACGATGATTTCAGACGAAGAATTCGAAAATACCACGGAAATTTATGGTCTCAAGGATGATATTGCGGAGTGGGAGGCTAAGAATTCAACAAAACAATAATATGCAAATAAAAATAAATCATATTGCGAAAATCGAGGGACACACTGGCTTCATGGCTAGCGTGATCAAGGGAGATGTTAAAAGTGCCAAATTTGAAGTGCAAGAGGGGATTCGCTTGATCGAGGGAATTTTGATCGGCAGGCACTACAAAGATATGCCGATTATCGCGCAGAGAATCTGCGGGATCTGTCCAGTGGTTCACAATTTAACCTCAATCAAGGCTATCGAGAATGCGATGAAAGTTGAAGTGAGTCAGGAAACTGAGAAATTGAGAAAGATCATGGAGCATGCCCAGTTCATTCATTCTCATGCGCTCCATCTTTTTTTCTTGTCGCTGGCTGATTTTTTGGATATTGAAAATGATCTGGAATTAGTTAAAGAATATCCAGAAGAAACCAAAAAAGCGGTTAAAATTCGCGAATATGGAATGGAATTGATCAAAGTTATTGGCGGACGTGTTGTGCACCCTATGGCAAATGAGATTGGCGGATTTAAAAAAGTTCCAACTCCAGATGAAATAAAACTCTTAATAGTCAAGGCTGAGGAGACACTACCAATCGCAATGGAATTGGCTGAATTTTTCAAAACAATAAAAACACCAAATTTTTCCAGGCCAACGGAATATATCTCCCTTAAAACTGAAGGCGAATATGCGATTTATGATGGAAGCGTGGTCTCAAACAAGGGACTTAATATTTCAGCGCAAAAATTTGAAGATAATTTTCATGAGTTTCAGCGTCCAAAAGAAATCATCAAGCGCGTGATGCATGACGGAAAAACCAGCTACATGGTTGGTGCAATCGCCAGAGTGAATAATAATCATGAAAAATTGAGCGTGAATGCTAGAAGATATTTGAGAGAACTTGATTTCAATATGCCAGACTATAACCCATTTCATAATGTTCTGTATCAAATGGTTGAGGTGATTCATTGCATTGAAAATTCAACTCAGCTTCTTCGCGATCTGGCTCACGCCGATCTTTCAAACGCTGTTACCAAGGAGTATGTGGTGCGAGCTGGATCAGCAGCTGCCGCAATTGAAGCTCCACGCGGAACTCTGTATTATTGGGTTGATATCGATGAAAAAGGCTATATTAAAAATGTGAACATAATCACTCCAACTGCTCAATTTCTAACACATTTGGAAGATGATATTTTAGCTTTTATTCCTGGAATTTTGGATAAAGATGAAAAAGCCATGGAGCGAAAAATGCGCGCTTTCATTCGGGCTTATGATCCATGCATATCCTGCGCAGTGCATTGATTTTTAAGAATTAAATTTTACCATTATGCATGATTTTATGTTGGCCAAGGAGATTGTTAATGATATAATGAAAATAGTTAAAAGTGAAAAGCTTTCGCAAATTGAAAGTGTGAAATTGGAAATTGGGCAAATCGCCTTGGCCCATGATGGACATGATGAGCATGTCGAAGATATTAGTGTTGATAATTTGAAATTTGGAATCAAAAATATTGCCAAAGGAACAATTTTAGAGCGAACAAGATTTGACATTAAAAAAGTTCAAGGAGAACATTGGCATTTGGTTAGTATTGATGGGGAATAAATAATATTCAAAATTGGAATATTAAATTTTTAATAAGCCACCATGACTAAAATCAAAAAAAACAAAAAAGGTTTCACTTTGATTGAGCTTTTGATTGTGATTGCCATCATTGGCATTTTGGCAGGAATTGTTTTGGTTAGCACGAGTTCTAGCAGGGAAAAGGCAAAAGATGCTGCAATTATTTCTTCAGCAAAATCTCTGATGCAGGCTATTCAAATGGAAGCTGTTTCAACCGGCAATTATGCTCCCTACAGTAAAGGTTGGGTTAAGGGCGTGGACGATTGCGATACTTATTTTAGTGGAGTTACCAATGGCCAAGCCATAGTTGTTGCCTGTAAAAGTATGATTAAAAATATTGGTGATAATACATCCTTTGATTGGCAGTATGATTATAGGATTCTTATTGTTGCTGGTGGTGGTCCTATTGCTGGTGGTAAATATCCAAAACTGACCATTATGCCTGTTTTGCCGGGGGCTAAAAAAATTTATTGCGTAGGATCTAATGGCGGTTCATCAAAAGCAACTAATCTGGATGGTTCTGATTCTGATTGTGGTGGTGGCGGTGTTCATGCGTATCAGTGTTCTGGTTGTTATTCTGATCCTAATGGCGAGAAAAGCTGATAAAATTAAAATCAGAAAATTAAATTTTTAATAAATTGTCATGATTAGGACTATAAAAAGCAAAAAAGGTTTTACGCTTATTGAACTTTTGATTGTGATTGCCATTATTGGCATTTTGGCAGGGATTGTTTTGGTTAGTACTGGAAGTTCAAGAAAAAAGGCACAATTAGCCAAAGCCTTGTCTACAATGAAATCAATTTCAAATGCTGTAAATATGTGCATAATAAATGGTGGAAACTTGGTGGCTCCAAATGATAACGGAACAGGTGGGACACTTATCTGTAGTACTGGGACTGAAGTTCTTCCAAATATTTCCGATACTGATTTTATTTATTGCGGGACTACTTGTGGCATTTGGTATAAGACCTCTAATGGCTATGCAATTTCAATGTATTCTGATTCATATCCAGGCGGTAGAACTGTAATTATGTGTGGAGAAAATGTTGTTTTCAGTAATTGGACAGGATTTGGATTCACTTCATTTAATTTTAATTCTTCTGGGGGGAATAAGTGCGAAGTGCTTGTTAATAATTAAATTAATTTTTAAAATACCCAGTTAAATGGTGCGGATTACCGCAATTTCACAGGGCAAGAAAATATGTTGAAAGTCGCAATCAATGGTTTTGGGAGAATTGGAAGACCGTCACTTAAAATAGCATTTGAAAAAAAGGACATGGAAGTTGTTGCGATCAATGACCTCACTGATATTGAAACAAGCGCTCATCTTTTGAAATATGATTCATCATATGGAATTTGGGGTCGAAATGTTGATGTGGACAAGGAAAATAGCGAACTAATCATCGACGGAAAACCAATCAAATATTTTTCTGAAAAGGATCCCTTGAATTTGCCATGGGCAAAGCTTGGGATTGATCTTGTTCTTGATTGCACTGGAATCTTTTTGGATCAAGAAGGGGCTGGAAAGCACATCACAGCTGGCGCTAAAAAGGTTGTTTTATCAGCGCCACCGAAAGATGATGTGCCAGTATACCTTCTGGGAGTGAATGAAAAAGAATACAAGGGTGAAAACATTGTTTCCAATGGATCTTGCACCACAAACTGCTTGGCACCAATGATCAAGGTTTTGGACGATCTTTGCGATGTTGAACAAGGATTCATGACCACCACGCATTCATATACCAATGATCAAAACCTTTTGGATTTGCCACACCGTGACATGCGTCGCGCTCGCGCAGCCGGACTTTCAATAATTCCAACCACGACTGGAGCAGCCAAGACTGTGGGCAAGGTTATTCCTCACTTAAAAGGAAAGCTCGATGGAATTGCGTTTCGAGTGCCAACGCCAGTGGTTTCAATTGTGGATTTTATTTGCACCGTGAAAAATCCAAAAACTGTTGAGGAAATTAATGCGGCTTTTGAAAAATCAGCCATGGGAAATTTGATGGGAATTTTGGATGCCACCACCAAGGAATTGGTGTCTATGGATTATAAGATGAATCCGCACAGTGCCATTGTTGATCTTCCGCTGACGATGAGCATGGGAAATCAAGTTAAAATTGTTGGCTGGTATGACAATGAATGGGGATATTCAAATCGATTGGTTGAGATGGGGGAATTTATTTGCAAATAGAAAACCTTGCACTACTACAAAACTCCAAAATCCATAAAGATCAAATGCTTTATGGATTTTTTGCGTGTAGCTTTAATTTTTTAGTGATGATATAATCATGAAATCATACAAATTGGGGAATATTTAGGGTCTTACGCGATACTTGGTTCTTCTCGTTTATATTTTTGCTTCGCTTGTTTCCTTTCTTGACACGCTTCGCAATCGAAATACTATGATTGCTCGCTAAGAATTCACTGTCGTTCATTATAGTCTCAAAAGAAAACAGACAAATCAAAAAGCAACCCTTACTTATTAAAGTCATGTATTGCGTATTATTCAATATTTAAACAAAAATGATTACATAAAAAAATGCTTGAAAAAGAGCTGGAAAAACATTTTTCATTTTCAAAATTTCGTGCTGGACAAAAAGAAGTTGTCCAGAGCATTCTTGATGGAAATGATGTGGTGGCTTTGATGCCAACCGGGGGAGGAAAATCCCTCTGCTTTCAATTGCCCGCAATTTTGAGTGACAAAATTTCGATTGTGATCTCACCGCTGATTGCATTGATGCAAGATCAAGTTGATTCGCTTAATGCTAGAGGAATTTCAGCAACATATATAAATAGCGCGCTTTCTTTTGATGAAATTGATCAAAGAATGTTTGACATTAGAAATGGAAAAACAAAAATAATCTATATCGCACCCGAAAGATTCGGAAATCGAGAATTCCAAAATCTTTTTGCTGAGCTCGATGTGTATCTTTTGGCGGTGGATGAAGCACATTGTGTTTCGCAGTGGGGACATGATTTTCGTCCGGATTATTTGGCAGTGAGTCAATATATCGAACTTCTTAGGAATCGTCCAATTGTGGCAGCTTTTACTGCAACAGCAACTCCAGAGGTCAAAGATGACATCATTGAACGATTGGCATTGAGGGACCCACATGTTTTCGTGCGTGGATTTGATAGACCAAATTTGAAATTTTTTGTGCGAGAAAATCTCAAGAAAAAAGAAAGAGTTCAAGAAGCTCTTCGAATCGTGAAATCAATTCAAGGTTCTGGAATTATCTATGCAATCACCCGAAAGGAAACGGAAACACTGGCAAAATTTTTGAAAGAAAATGGAATCAAGGCAGTGGCATATCATGCTGGAATGACTGGCGATAAAAGAAGTCGAATTCAAAATGATTTCATGGAAAATAAATACAAGGTTATTGTGGCGACCATTGCTTTTGGTATGGGCGTGGACAAGGCTGATATTCGCTTTGTGATTCATGTTGGCATGCCATCAAGCCCTGAGGGATATTATCAAGAAGCTGGAAGAGCAGGAAGAGATGGTGAGAATGCTTTTTGCATTTTGCTTCACTCAAAAAGCGATGCCAGTTTGCACAATTTTTTCATCATGACCAGCAAGGGTGAAATGAAATCACAAGGAAAAGATTGGCTGGATTCAAAAAAAGTGATCGATGTGAAATATGCCAAGTTGAATAAGATGAAAGAATATGTTTCGCAGGATTCTTGCAGGAGGCTTTTGCTTTTGGATTATTTTGGCGACCCGGCAGTCAAAGATCATTCTGGTAATTGCAAAGGATGCGACATTTGTTTGAATTATAAATGGGAAAAATCTGCAGATATTGAAGCTGAAGGAAAGACAAAAAAAACTTTGACAAAGTATCGCCAGCCAAAAGCCAGTCAAAGTGATACGGTCATGGAAACAGTGAAGCTGTATCAACAAAAATATTCAGCTGTTCAAATTGCCAAAGCCAGAAGTCTTGGTGTTAGCACAATTTTCAGTCATCTTACTCGCTGGTACGGCGAAGGTGGCGCGCTGGATGTTTTTGATTTTGTTTCGCCCTCAGAAGAAAAGAAAATTTTGTCAGCACTTGAAAATATTAAGGGTGAAAAAAGATTGACCGCAATCAAAGAGAATGTAGGTGAGGATATTTCATATGAGCAAATAAGATTGGTTCTGATGAAGAGACAACTTGAAAAAAAATCTAAGGTTTAATTTATTTTTTTAAAAAAAATATGGAAGAAGTTCTCAAAAAACTCGAAGAGCAACAAATTAAAATTGATGCCATGTTTGTGAGTGTGGAAAAATTGCGAAAATATTTTCTTTGGACGCTCGTGGTAACTGTTGCGACCGTTGTTTTGCCTTTGGTTGCTTTGGCTTTTATTTTGCCCTATGCGATCAGTACAATAACAGGTACATATGGCGGTCTTTTGTAAAAATAATTTTTTAAACTTTATTAATATGGCAGTGGAAAATGTTGGAGAAAAATATATTTGCGCAGTTTGCGGAAACGAAGTTGAAGTAACTAATGCCGGTGGCGGAACCCTTGTTTGTTGCGGACAAGACATGGACAAGCAAGAATAGTCCTAAGGAGCTGTGTATAACTTAAAAAAGAGGCTTGAGAAAGCCTCTTTTTTTGTGGCTTGATTGTGTTGACGAGTGAAGGTCAGTGGAGTAAGATTACATTGTAGTGTAGCTAAGTGGGGAGATGTGGTGAATTTAGCATTTTTCTAAGAAGCTAAAAATCTAACACCTGAAACCTGCCTATATGTTTATCGGAGAATACCAACATTCAATAGATCCAAAAAAGCGACTGGCGCTTCCTTCAAAGTTTCGCAAAGAACTTGGGATGAAAGTTGTTGTAACTCGTGGGCTGGATAAATGTTTGTTTGTGTATCCAGCAAAAGTTTGGAAAGAGTTGGCAGAAAAACTTGGAACATTGCCGATGGGGGAATCGACAACTCGAAGTTTTGTTCGTTTGATGTTGGCTGGTGCAGTTGATGTTGACACGGACAGCCAAGGAAGAGTTTTGCTTCCTGAATATTTGAAAGAATATGCTGGCCTGGACAAGAATGTGACCGTGGCTGGACTTTTCAATCGTTTGGAAATCTGGGACGAAAAGAAATGGGAAATTTATAAGGCAAAAGCTGAAGAGAATACTGACGAGATTGCGGAACAACTTGGAAAATTGGGAATTTATTAAGATATATGACAATTCATAAAACTGTTTTATTGAAAGAGGCTGTTGATGCGTTGAATTTGAAACCCGGGATGATTGTTGTCGATGCGACTTTGGGTGGAGGCGGGCACAGTTCGGAAGTTCTTCGAAAAATTGGAAAAAATGGAAAACTCATCGCATTTGATCAGGATCTTGATGCGATCGAAAGATTCAGGGAAAAAATCAAAGCAGGAATTGGAGAATTATCTGAAAAAAAATCTATTGAATTGTTTCAGGATAATTTTTCTTCAATAAAAGATAGACTTGCTTCGATTGGAATTACCTCTGTTGATGCGATCGTTGCCGACCTTGGCATTTCATCTGATCAGCTTGCCGATGAAGATAGAGGAATGAGTTTTCAAGTGGATGCACCTCTGGACATGCGTATGGACAAAACAAAAGGCCTGACCGCAGCCGAGGTTGTGAACACTTATTCTCAAGAAGAGATTGAGAAAGTTTTGCAAGAATTGGGAGATGAAAAATATGCGAATTCAATCGCGCGAGCAATTGTTTCAGCGCGGAAAACAAGTCCGATCACCAGAACCTTGGAACTTGTTGATTTGATCGGCTATGCTGTTCCAGGAATTTATAAAAGAAAAAAAATACACCACGCAACACGCTCTTTTCAAGCACTAAGAATGGAAGTGAACAGAGAGATTGAAACTCTGAATTCATTTCTAATCCAAGCAATTGAAGTTTTGAAACCTGGTGGAAGATTGTCAGTGATAACTTTTCATTCAGGTGAAGATGTGATCGTGAAAAATGTTTTGCGGGAAAATGCAAGGGGATGTATTTGCCCGCCAGAGTTTCCAGTTTGTCGCTGTGATCAAAAAGAAATTATCAAGCTGATCACGCGAAAGCCGATTTTGCCAAGCGCGAAAGAGATTAGTGAAAATCCTCGCGCCAGAAGCGCGAAGATGAGAGTGGCCGAGAAGATCTAGTTGTTTTGCAAAGTTGTCTGCTGAATTATTTTCCTGTTTTGGCACGCTTTTGGAAAAATACTCAATTTCCAAAAGCTCCGATTCACTGTCG
>CAYVME010000019.1:0-19915 GCA_964452415.1 uncultured Bdellovibrionales bacterium | reverse complement strand
TCAACAAAATCGACAAGCCTGCTGCTGATCCAGATATGGTACAGGAACAAGTTTATGAGCTTTTCATGGACTTGGGAGCAACTGATGAGCAACTTGATTTCACCACTATCTATGCTATTGGGCGAGAAGGAATTGCAAAAGAGCATTTGAGCGACACATCTGATAATTTAGAGCCTTTGCTTGATATGGTTCTTTTGAAAGTTAAACCTGCCAAAGCTGACGCCGCTGCGCCTCTTCGCATGCAGCCTTTTAATCTTGGATATGACAATTTCTTGGGACGTTTGGCTGTTGGTCGCATTCATGAAGGAACCATTAAAATGGGAGCAACCTATGTTTTGAAAAAAACTGACGGAACTATCGAAAAGGGACGCGTGACAAAACTCTATAACTTTAAGGGAACTGAACGTCAGGAAGTTGCAGAAGCATATGCTGGAGACATCGTGATGGTAGCAGGATTTCCGAAGATTGATATTGGAGAAACTATTTGTGAAACTGAAGATCAAGAAGCTCTTCCAGCTATTACAATTGATGAGCCTACAATCTCCCTAAGATTTTTGGTTAACGATTCACCATTTTGCGGACGTGAAGGAAAATTCGTAACTTCAAAACAGATTCGCGAAAGACTTGAAAAAGAATTGGAAGTTAATGTTGGTCTTAAGATTGATTTTTCAACTTCAGAATATTACACCGTGTTTGGACGAGGAGAACTTCACATTGCAGTTTTGCTTGAAAACATGAGACGTGAAGGATTTGAAATGCAAGTTTCACAACCACATGTAATCATCAAGGATATCGACGGAGTGAAATCAGAACCATTTGAAGAAGTGACTGTTGATGTGCCAAGCGAACTTGCTGGAACAATCATTGAAACTCTTGGAAAAAGAAAAGGAATCATGAGCGACATGCAAATTCATGGCTCACAAACTCGACTCTTGTTTGAAGCCCCAACTCGTGGAATGCTTGGATATCGAGGACAATTTGTGGTTGACACTAAAGGTGAAGGAATTATGTCATCTCGCGTGATCGGATTCAGAGAGCATGTTGGAGAAATCAAAAGAAGGGAAGTTGGATCAATGATTTCAAATGGAACTGGAAAAGCGCTTGGATTTTCTTTGGCAAACCTTCAAGATCGTGGAGTTTTGTACATCCCTGCTGCAACTGAGGTCTATGAAGGACAAGTTATTGGAAATGTGACCAAGGGTGAAGAAATGACTGTGAACCCGCTTAAGGGAAAACAACTTACCAATATGCGTTCATCAGGAACTGACGATGCGATTCACTTGGTGCCACCATTCATTCTTTCAATTGAGAGAGGTTTGGAAATCATCAATGACGATGAATATCTTGAAGTGACCCCACAATCTGTTCGTCTTCGAAAACAATTCTTGAAAGAAGGAGACAGGACTAAGGCTGGAAGAAAGAAACAATAAACAGCTTCTCAGGCATCAGCTTTCAAGCTTTTTAGAAAATTCAAAATTTACATTAAAAAATCCCGAACTGCCGGCTGGCAAAAGTCGGGATTTTTTGATTGAAATGCTTTATTTGAAGCAAAAAGAGACTCCTGGATTTGACAGAAGTTGTTTTTGGGTGTATACTTATATGTTAGTACTTTAAGGGCTAGTCTGGGGCTTTGACATGGGGTCGAAGTGAGGGACAAGCCATAAAAAAAGGAGGAAGCCATGAGAAGCAAAAAGAATGTTCATGTGTTGATGTCAGCGGTTGGCTGGGTCACCAGTTTCGTTTCCGCACTGCTGGAGGCATTACTGGAAAAAGGAATTTCAGCGGAAAAGATCCACGAATTCGTGACTAGTAGTGGCAAAGTATCGATTGCCAAAATAGTTGATGCACTTGCGGGCGACATTAATGGTGTTGTTGATGTCCCTGTGGAAACTGTTGGTGCTGAAAACGCTTATGCGGTTTCAGTTGATTACAACATGAGCGTGGAAGAAGCTGTGAAGCTTGGCAGTTACGACTGGAGTAACAGTGATGTCACTACCAAAAATTTTCCAACCAAGCTTTCGGGCAAAACTGATGTGGAGATTAAACTTTTCCATTTTGATCGTAATATCTCCAGTGAAAATGCAATTATGGAGATGGATAAAACTGGTTATCGTCCAGCTGAAACTCATGAACTGTTGGCGTTGGGTGCAAAATATCCTGATCTTCAGCGTGAATTTTCGATTATAGCTCTAGGCTCAGTGTGGCGCCACCTCGATGGTTCTCGCTATGTTGCGTATCTGCGCAGGCGCGATTCGCGTCGTAAGCTCCACCTCCGCAACTTCGGCATTGACTGGCTCGGCCGCTGTCGCTTCGCTGCTGTTCGCAAGTAATTGCACTTGGAACCTTGGGTTTCTTGAAACTAAAATGTTTCTTGAAATCCTTGGTTCTTTTTTTATTTGCAAAAATTTTTAATTTTTGCAAAAGATGATAAAATGTAAAAAGATATTAGACTCAAAATAAGTTTTTGGTCAAGGCTGAAAACGGTCGAATTCCGAAATTATTGAATACGGAATGGTGTCGGATAAGTTTGACACTGGAGTTGTTTTTTAATTTCTAAAAAATAAAGATACTTGGTGTAAGATACTAGGGAATTAAAAGATTCCGAATAAAATTCAATCCCGAGAGTGTTCAAGGGGTGGTGGCTTGGGTGGTATTTTGCACAATAGGCTCAGTGTGGCGCAACCTCAATGGTAATCGCTATGTTGCGTATCTGAACAGGAACGATTCGAATCGTAAGCTCAACCTCAACAACTTCGACAATGACTGGAATGACCGCTGTCGCTTCGCTGCTGTTCGCAAAGCTCTTTATTTCCCGCTCTCAGGCGGGTTTTATTTTTAAAACTAGCTAAGAAAATAAATAATCAAGTAAATTTATTTTAGCAGTTGTTTTTGCCAGCCACCGAGCATTTTGCCAATTTCCTCCAAGCGTTCAGAAAGAAGCAGGTATTTTTTGTTGTCCAGGGATTTTATCTCCCATGACAATTGGAGAAAGAATTTGAGTAAGTCCAGTTTTGCATTGGCTTTTTGAATGAAAGGCATTTTCTGCTCTTTGCTCAGTCGACTAGCTATTAATATAGATTCAGTTATTTCAATGAGTAAGGTGTCTATTTTTATTCCCAATGTGTAGCGTGATGTTTTTGAAAAATGGGGCAAAAACTCATGCCACAATTTGTATGCTGACATCAACTTTTGAACAAGTGATAAATTTCCTCCGGGGGGGGGTCTTAATGGAAGCATTTTTATGGGTAAAATTCAATTGAGTCATAGTTTTGAAAATATTATTAGTTTAGAAAACTTGCTTTTAGCTTGGAAAGAATTTGAAAAAGGAAAGAAAAGCAGAAAAGATGTGCAAGATTTTTCAATGCATCTGATGGACAACATCTTTTCACTTCATGAAGATCTTTCCAATCATACCTATAAGCACGGAGGATATCAAGCGTTCAAGATCAATGATCCGAAACCGCGAGACATTCACAAGGCAACAGTGCGTGACAGGCTTTTGCACCGGGCGATCTATAGAATTTTGTATCCGTTTTTTGACAAAACATTTGTCGCTGATTCATATTCATGCAGGAACAACAAGGGCACGCATAAAGCAATCAAGAGATTTCATGAGTTCGCAAGCAAAGTGAGCAAGAATGGCACAAAAACTTGTTGGGTTTTGAAATGTGACATCAGGAAATTTTTTGCCAACATCGACCATGAAATTCTTTGCGATATTTTGCGAGAATATATTCCTGACAAGAAAATTGTTGAACTTTTGGAAAATGTAATCGAAAGTTTTTCAGCCAAAGAAAAGGGCGTGGGATTGCCCTTGGGAAATCTCACTTCGCAACTTTTTGTGAATATTTATATGAATAAATTCGATCAGTTTGCAAAACACAAATTGAAATCAAAATATTATATCCGCTATGCTGACGACTTTGTGTTTCTTTCTGAAAACAAAAAAGTTCTCGAAGAGATTGTTGTTTTGGTTGGAGAATTTTTGGAGAGGGAATTGAAACTGCAATTGCATCCGGACAAAGTTTTCATCAAAACTCTTTCTTCAGGCGTTGATTTTCTTGGCATGGTCAATTTTCCAGATCACAGAGTTTTGCGAACCAGCACAAAAAGAAGAATGCTCAGAAAACTGAACAAGAGACATGACGATTTGCAAAAAGACCTGATTTCGAAAGAATCGTTCAGTCAAGGCTTGCAATCATACCTTGGAATGCTAAAGCATTGCAAGGGATATCAAATTCAAAAAAGAATTGGAAATGCTCGTATTCCGGATTGAATAGCGTATCGACACATACTTGTTACGCAGCATGCTGCGTAACAAGTATGTGATTTAAAGGCAGTTGGCTTATAAAATCGGCAGAGATATGTCCCTGATTGTTTTGGCTGAGATTGTTGAACCTGAAATTGTTCCGGCAATGCGAATTTTGTGACCTTCTTCGATTTCAGAAAGAGCAATTTCGTTCCAAGTCCGATTCAGAATTTTTGTTTCAGGTGCGATGTTGACTGTAAATGATTTGTTGCCACTGGTGACTGTGAATGAGTTGGCTGAGATTGTAGTGACAATTCCCGGAATTGTGCGACGATGCCACTTTGTTTTTTCGGTCGGATCATTTTTCTTTGCTCGAAAAATTTTTGAAGGATTTTGTTGACTTTCAAATCTTGGGCCTCGACCATTTTTCTGCATGTCGGCATTGGCATTCAAAGTGAGGCCAGAGGCTCCGATTGCGATTGCGAGTCCTGAGATGGCGAGTGCATTTCGTACATTTTTTTTCATGTCGTTGTTTTTTAATGCTTAGGCTTGCTTGAGCCAAAGAATCACCCTTCCTTGAATCGAGCACCCCTGTAGATACGCAAGGAAAAAGATTTTAATTCAATTTGATTTTTGCTTTAAAGTGGACTACAATGCGTATAGTTTTAAATAAAGAAAAAGAATATGGAATATGAAAAATATTTAGAAAAAGGTAAAACTGCAATAAAAGAAAGCACGATTAAGCAGAGAATTTTTGCAGGTGTGTTGTTGCTTATTTTGCTTGGAATTGGAATTTTTTTGCTCAATCCGGAGAAGAAACTTCTAGAGAGAAGAAATTCTCAAAGAAGAAGCGATGTGGTGAATATTTTGAACGCGGTGTATCAATATGGAGTTGATAACGAAGGCAAGTTGCCCCAGTCAATCACTAATGTTCCGACCATGATTTGTCAGACCGGAGCTTCTTCTTGCGATGGCTTGGTGGATCTCTCCGCAGTGGTGGAAATTGAAAAGAAACTGCTTTCCGAAGTCCCAATGGATCCAAAGGAGAAGTCTTTGAATGGTGCCGGATATCAAATTTCAAAACTTTCCAATGGTAGAATCAATGTGACAGCGCCACTTGCTGAAAATAATGCAGTTATAAGTTTGAGCAAGTAAGTTGAATATTGTTACCTTACTTGTTCTCTTTCTTGGCACGCTTCGCAGTCGGGAACTATTTTTTAGCAAAGTGAGAGAGATGAAATAGCAATTTCATTTCCGAACGAGCGACAAAAACAAGCTTGCTTATGACTGCTCGCTCGTCCTCGCTGTCGCTGTGGATGGCCTCAAAAGAAAACAAGTAAAGTAAAAACTTTTTTTAAAGCATTATGTTTGATCCAAATTTCCAAAATCATTTTAATGAAATTGGTTACATCTTGAATTCAATCAAGGGAAGTTCCTATTTTGGAATTTTCTTGCTTTCAGTTATAACTAGTTATATTTTTCCCTTACCTGAGGCAGTTGCCCTTATGCTTATTGGATTTGCAACCAAAATTGCTGGTTTTGATTTGCCGACAACCATAATGGTAAGCATTGTTGGAACTGTTATTGGGGATAATGTTTTGTATCGGTTGAGTTTTTTTGGTAATAAATATGTTGAGCGTTTCAATAAGAAAATGCGAGCAAATAAATTGATCAAATATGAAAATTTGGTGGCTGACAACATTGGAAAATCTCTTTTTTTCTTGCGACTTGTTGCAGGCGTGAGATTTTTTGGTCCAGTGATTGCAGGTACGCTTGGAGTCAGATGGAAGAAATTCTTCATTTATAATAGTGCCTCAACAATTGTGCACGGAACCATTTTCATTTTGCTAGGCTACTTTGTTCATCGAAAAATAGGACCAGCCATTGTTGAGGTTGAAATCATTAAAAATATTTTGCTTTTTTCTTCAGTTGTTATCGTTGGTTTTTTGCTCAGGATTTTTTCTAAAAAATCCTAGAAGAATTTTTTCACTTTGACGAAGTCATCTGCAATTTCGGGATGACAGATGATTTCAATTGTTCCTTCTGGAGGATTGTTCAGGAAATCATCAATGTCTTTTATCCAATCGAGACTCACCAATGATCCTGATGAAACACACCCATGCTCTTGGCATGAGTGCATGTTTATTTTTCTTAGATAATGCAAGATGTGTGAAATGAAGTTGCTGTGACGCGTGACAAAACTGTCTCCAAATCGCACATAGGGGATGGAGTGTTCGTCTTTTAATTCCATGGCAATTTTGAAAAAAGGTGGAAAAAAATGCACATGCTCATGAGAGTTGATACCGTCTGGATTTTTGCCGAAAATTTCTTTGAATTTGTTGATTTGACCCTCCCAATCTTTTCGGACCTTCCTCGATGATATTTTTCGGGTTATTATTTTTCCAATAAAATCAAATGTTCTGAAGAAAACGCTCTTTCTTTGCTTGCGCTGGTCTCCAAGTTCATGCAAGATGTCCAGATGGATGTCCAATTTGACTCCGCTTCTGACCAGGTCATCAATCTCGGCTTTTGTGATTTTTCCATTGGCCATCACACCGACGCGGTTTATTTTTCCCAGAGATATGAGATAGAGAATATTTTGGTTTGCTCGTTGGCTCATGCCGAAATCATCTGCGGTCACAATGAGTCGTTGGCGATGAGATTCTTGAAATTCAATCATATTGTTTTGGCAATTGTTTACTGCATTTTTATTACATGATACAATTCTAGCAAAGTAATTCATTATAGTAAATAATATTCAATCTTATGGAATTAAAAAATTTCAATGTCTATTTCTTCTTTATTATTTTGACATTGGTCAGTGTTTTGACATTTTTTATCTTTCAGCCTTTCATGATGGCTATATTGTTGGCAGCTGTCTTGGCTGTCGTTTTTCATGGGCCGTATGAATTTTTTGTCAAAATAACTGGGGGTAGAAATAAGGTCAGTGCTCTGCTGACTTCATTTCTGGGCATGTTAATTTTCATGGGTATTTTTCTTGGAATTGCTGGCTTGATAGCTAAAGAAGCAACGAGTCTGTACCAGAGTTCGACTGGGTCTGAAAATGTATATGTTGAATATATTAATCCAGTGATAACAAGCGTCAATGAAAATAAATTTATAAGTTCCTTGGGTTTCGAGAGTCTGATTAGCAAAGAATCTATCGGTAATGCTATCAAACAGATGGGTCAAGGCGCTATAGGTCTTTTGCAGAAAACTTATCAGGGAGTGGCACACTTTTTGTTTTTGGCGATAGTGATGTTTTTCACACTGTATTATTTTCTAGTAGAAGGGAAGGAGTTGGTCAAGAAAATAATGTATATAAGCCCAATGCGCGACTCGCATGAAAAACTTCTAGTTGAAAAGTTTATTTCTATAAGCAGAGCAACGATGAAGGGAACGCTCATTGTAGGAATAGTTCAAGGAAGCATTGGAGGAATAACTTTTGCGCTGGTGGGAGTGCCTTCTGCGATCACCTGGGGGATTGTGATGGTCTTTCTTTCTCTGATACCAATGTTCGGAACTAGTTTGGTGTGGTTTCCTGCCGGAGTGATAATGCTTTTAACTGGAAACATTTGGCAAGGAATTGTGATTTTGGCTGTTGGTTTTGGAATTATTTCTATTATTGATAATTTTCTGAGACCAGAACTTGTTGGAAAGGATACTCAAATGCATCCACTAGTTGTCTTTTTTGCAACGCTTGGAGGAATAAGCTTGCTTGGTTTTCTTGGATTTATTATTGGACCGATTGTGGTGGCGCTCTTTCTGACTCTTTGGAATATTTATGCTGCTGAATTTAAAAAGCAGCTCAAGGGATATAATAAGTAGGTCATGCATGACTTTTATCAAAATCTTCCATTAAACATCGACCCGATTGCTTTTTCAATCGGGTCTTTTTCTGTGAGGTGGTACGGTGTTATGTATATAATTGGATTTTTCATTGTCTATCTGGTCTTGCTTTATAGGATTAAAAATGGTGAAAACCCAAAAGTCATCAGTCATCAGTCATCAGCAATCAAAAATGGGGATGACAGATTGCCGATGACTGATGACTGTGGGTTAGTCCTGGACTACCTGTTGATTTCTTTTTTTAGCGCGCTCATTGGCGGTAGAATTGGTTATGTTATTTTTTATGATTTTCAATATTTCCTGATCAGTCCTTTGGCGATCATTTCTCCTTATGATTCCAGCGGTGAATTCGTTGGAATTTTTGGCATGAGCTATCATGGAGCCTTGTTGGGGGTTTTGCTTGGCAGTTGGATATTTTTGAAAAGAAAAAAGATAAACTTTTTGACTTGGGCTGATTTTGTCGTGCCCGCTGTGGCTTTGGGATATTTTTTTGGCCGGCTCGGGAACTTTTTCAATGGAGAATTGTACGGACGCATCACAAATTCTTCTTGGGGGATGTATTTTCGCTCAGATAGAAATAATTTGCGTCATCCTTCGCAACTGTACGAAGCTTTTTTGGAGGGATTGTTTCTCTTTGTAATACTTTGGATTTTTCAATCTGCCAGTTGGTCAAAAAAAATGCCAAAAGGATTTTTGTTTTCAATATATTTGATTGGTTATGGAGCACTGCGAATTTTTGCCGAGCAGTTCAGGCAACCAGACCCTCAAATTGGAATATTGCTCGATCATTTCACGCTCGGACAGCTTTTGTCGTTAGTGATGATTTTTGGTGGAGTGGTTATTTTGTTTGGCGGTTTTGAAAAAAGGAAAAAGATGCTATAATCTTTGAGGTAAGATGCATTCAAGATAAATGAAAAAACAAAAAAAATTTCTAGATAATATCCGGTCAATGAAACAACGCAGGGTTGTTGGTTTTTGTTGCGACGAAAAAAATAAAACAGTCCTTTTTTCTCGTGGTAAAAAGACAACTTCTTTTTTTACGGAAGATTCAAAATTGTACATAACCCCACGCGAGCAAAAAAAGATAAGAGCCGGAATTAAGATAGATAGAAATATTAGAAAATGGGATTCTTTGAGTTCAAGGATTGTCAGTGATTTTGTGAGATATAACCCGAGTCGGGCTAGCTTGCTTGCAAGAAAGCTTCAAGAACGATACGAATTGATGAATGAAGAAGTTTTTGAGGCTTCAAGAAGTTTTCTCGGTCAGTTTACTACGGTCAGACTCTGGAATGCTTCCATTGTTGGTTCAATTTTGTTTGGGATGGTTATGATGACATTTGTGTACCGGTATTTGGGTCAGGGAGCTGAGGCCAAGCAAATAAAAAGCTCGGACAATGCCGAGC
This sequence comes from uncultured Bdellovibrionales bacterium, assembly GCA_964452415.1. Lineage (GTDB taxonomy): Bacteria > Patescibacteriota > Minisyncoccia > Moranbacterales > GWC2-37-73 > UBA12068. Next base: position 10,414 of record CAYVME010000019.1, on the reverse strand, counting down.
AGCAAATCGTTGAAAGCAGAGGTGAAGTTCTTGGGGTTTCCAGCACTGCGGATGATGCGGAATCTTTTGCTAGGCAGGTCATGGAAATTGAACAAATAAAAAGCAAACAAGCACTTGAATCCGAGATCAAGAAAATGGTTAAGGGATATCCCATGGAAAAAATGGCATCCAGCATTGCTGAGCAAGACAGAACAGTAGCGGCCTTTATCGTGGCTATTGGAAAAAAGGAGAGCGCCTGGGGCAAGAGAGTCCCAGTTCTTGATGGCAAGGATTGTTACAATTATTGGGGATATCGGGGAAAAAGGGAACTGATGGGGACAGGTGGACATACTTGTTTTGACAGCCCTGAGGATGCTGTTGCAACTGTGGCCAAGCGAATTGAGGCACTGGTTGAGGATTATGGAAGAGACACGCCGGAGGAAATGGTTGTTTGGAAATGTGGTTCAAATTGTGCAGTTACGGGAGGACAAACTGCTGCAAACAAATGGATTTCTGATGTGACGATGTATTTTGATGAATTGGTGGAGGAAAAATAGTGCATAATATACAATAATAAAGCGCTTTTTGCAAATTTCAATCAAAAAAAGCCCCAAAAGACGGGCTTTTTTTGTTGTTAATTTGAAATAAAGGCTCTAGTAAGGCATTTTTTTGATGGCTACTTTTTGAAAAGTGTGGATAACATGTTTGACCGAATCCTTTATTTTTGATACTATTGGATCTGCGTCCCAGGGGGATCTAGGGATAGGGACCATTAAATTGTTAAGAATAAATTATGCGTAAACCCTTGTTTTTTAGGGGAAAAAGTTTCAGATTTGCAATTAGAAATAACAAAATGTTGTTTTTTGCAGTCACATTGTTGGTGATCGGAACATCTTTAAGAATTTGGAATACATCTCCATTTTTTTATGCGGATGCTTCAGTAAAAAAAACTGTTGCTACGGGTTCAATAAAATCTCCACTTTTTGAGCAGAAAGACTTTCTGATCAAAGCCAAATCAGGCGATGCAACTTTTGCTGAGCAAATAATGGACAATGGCTTGAAGGATGTGGAGGTTATCGCCCTGGAGGAGATTCTATATGAAATTGTCGGTGAAGCTCCAATAAAAGAAATGGTACCTTTTATTTCCAAGCGAGATGAAAAAGTCGCAGCCTTCTTGGTTGGGATTGCTAAAAAGGAAAGCAGCTTCGGACTCGCATCGCCACTCAAGGATGGAAAAACTTGTTACAACTATTGGGGATATAAAGGCGCTGGGCAAAGAGGAACTGGGATGGGATATGCTTGTTTTGCTAGTGCTGAAGAAGCAATCAAGGTTGTTGGTGATCGTATAGAGGTTTTGGTTAATAAGAACAGAAACACGCCTGCGCGAATGGTGGACACTTGGAAATGCGGGACGAGTTGCAAGGGAGATCCAGGAGCACCAAGTTGGGTTTCAACTGTTGCACTATACTTCAATAAAATTGTCGGATAAGACTCAAAAAGTAAAAAGCATCTCAATTGTTTGAGATGCTTTTTTTATTGTAAAAATTGTTGTATAATTAGGGCATAAAACAAAAAATAAATGGCTTGGATTATTGTTACAATTTTTGCATATTTGTTTGGTGCAGGTGCCAACATTCTGGACAAATTCTTGTTAGGATCGAAGAGATTTTCATCTGCTCCCGTGTATGCTTTTTATATTGGAATTTTTGGGCTAACTTCTTTTATGTTTGCTCCGTTGGGTCTTTCTTTGCCAGTTCTTGGAACACTCATGTTTTGTTTTTTTGCTGGGGTTCTTTTTTTGGCGGGAATTACGATGCTATATTTTGCGATCGAAAAAGCGGAAGCTTCAAGGGTTGTGCCTGTGGTTGGGGCAGTTATTCCGATTGTGACATTTCTTATTGCATTTTTTTGGCAGGCAGAAAGATTTAATGGTGGTCAAATTTTTGGAATTGCCATGCTCATATTTGGGGGACTTCTAATTTCTTTTGACCTGCCACTTAAGCTCGGAAAGAAAAAGTTTTTTGCTGGATTTTATTGGGCTATTGGCGCGGGAATTTTTTTGGCGGTGACCTATCTTATTTTTAAGGAAATTTCTTTGGATGAAAATTTTGCAACCTGGTACATATGGACCAGGGTTGGGAGTTCAATAGGTGCCTTGCTACTTTTGGCAGTGCCAGTTTGGAGAAGGGATATTTTAGCAAGTTTCCATTCAGCCAGAAAAAACAAAAAGCATACCTATACGACAGGATATCTATTTATTGCCAATAAAATAATGGGTGGAGTCAGTACCTTTCTTTTTAATTTTGCCATCACACTGGGAAGCGTAACACTCATTAATTCACTCGTTTCGTTGCAATATGTTTTTGTTTTGATCTTGGCTTGGATTTTGTCTAAAAAATATCATGGAGTTTTTCAGGAAAAACTTTCCTTTTGGGATTGGGCTCAAAAAGTTGGGGCAATTTTCATTATAGCCATTGGTGCTGTTTGGATATATTTAAAATAAGATTGATAATCCTAATTTAATTTACTTTGCTAAAAATAAAAATATGACAATAAAAAAAACAAAAAAGCTTGCAAAGGAAAAAGGGTCAAAATTCAAGAATGGCCTCATGATTGGTTTGAAATTTTCCGGTTACACAATCCTAGCAATTTTAATTGTGGTTGTTTTATTTTTCATTTATATTAATTTGCCGACCAAGGTTAAGGCTGAAAATGAAAATGCACAGGTTGGGGTAACATTTTCTTATATATATGCAGAGCAGATTGGTCTCGACTGGAAAGAAGCCTATCTGGCCATGCTCGATGATCTTGAGATTAAACATGTGAGATTGCCAGTCTATTGGGATAGAGTTGAAAAAGAGGAAGGAGCTTATAATTTTTCTGAGATTGATTGGCAATTGAATGAAGCTCAAAAAAGAGGAGTTGAAGTAATTCTGGTTATTGGTCAAAAGGTGCCTCGTTGGCCTGAGTGCTATGTTCCAAAATGGGTAGGCGAAGACCCAAGTAATTTGCCAGCAAAAAGATTAAAGGAAAAACTCATTTCGTTTGATCAGGTTGTTGTGAATAGATATAGGGATAATCATCCAGAGGTTGTGAGTTGGCAAGTTGAAAATGAACCATTTTTGAATTTTGGAATTTGCTCAAAGGTTGATGTTGATCTTGTTGATAGTGAAATCGCAAAAGTCAGGGAGCTTGACCCTGCAAGATCGATAATTGTTACTGATTCTGGAGAATTGAGTTTATGGCTTAAAGCTGCTAGTCGAGCTGATATTTTTGGAACAACAATGTATAGGGAGGTTTATAGCAAGGAAATGGGTCATTGGCGTTATCCAATAGGGCCAAATTTTTTCAAAGCAAAACAATTGTTGATCAAGCTTTTTGCGGATCAAGAAAATGCTATTGTCATTGAACTTCAAGGTGAGCCCTGGGTTGCCGGATGGACTATTGATGCTCCGGTTGAAGTTCAGCTGGCCTCAATGAATAGTGATATCTTGAAAGACAACATAGAGTTTGCCAAGAAAACTGGAATGAAAGAAATTTATGTTTGGGGTGTTGAATGGTGGTATTATATGAAAATTAAGCAAAACAACCCAACCCTCTGGGAAACGGCAAAAATATTTTCTGGAAATTGAGATAATCTAGTTTTCTTTTAAGTGAAAGACTTGTCATGTTGGTGGGGTACACAGTAAAAAGAAAAAAGAATGTTAACCGGGTGTGGCTGGGTTTCTCAGCTTTACTTTTTGCCGTGTTGATTGTTTTCCCGTTCCAGGTTTATTTTAAAAATTTTGAAACATTGGCTACCTTTGAAAAATTATCTGAAATAAAACCAGATGAAAAAATTGTGATAAATTTTTCCACGCCAATGGCCAGAGCATCATTTGAGGAAAGTTTTTCGATAAATCCAGCTCAAAAAGTTTCTTTTTCATGGGAGAATGGAAATAAGAAAGTTTTGATTTCTCCTGAAAAGTACTGGAAGCCTCAAACATCTTATAATGTTGAAATTAGAAATGCCAAAAATATTTTTTTCAGAGATTTTGAAAAATCCTTGAATTTTAAAACAAAGGATTTCCCTAGGATAGTTTCTTTTTCTCCAGAAAATGGACAAACTGATGTTGCTGTTGATATCGAAGATCCAGTAAAAATAAAATTTGATCGCTCATTGGAAGGTTATAATGTTAAATTTGTGATTACTCCTAATGAGTCTTTGGAATGGCAAATGACTGATGAAAAAACTCAAATAAATTTGTTGGCCGTTGAGAATTTTAAGTGGGAAACCAAATATGGGATAGCTGTTTTTATTAAAAGTAATAAACAAGGTTCTGATGAATATATAAAAATAGGAGAAACTTTTTTTGAAACCAGAACTTTGCCAATCCCTGAAAATTGGGACAAGGATCCAGTCGCGCGTTCATTGCAGGCAAAGAAATTTACCAAAGCCATAATTCAAGATGGAAAATATATTGATATAAATCTCTCAAAACAAACTATGGTTATTTTTGAAAATGGGATTGCGCTTGATGGTTACCTTGTTTCTTCTGGAAAAGTTGGCATGGAAACTCCTGTGGGATCATTCAAGATTGAAAACAAGGCGCTTCGTCCGTGGTCAAAGAAGTATGGTCTTTTCATGCCAAACTGGATGGCGATTTTGCCATCAGGATTAATTGGAATTCATGAACTTCCAGTTTGGCCAGGAGGATTTCAGGAAGGCGCCAATCATTTGGGAATCCCAGTTTCTCATGGGTGCGTTAGGCTTGGACCATTTTCAGCGAAAAGAGTCTTTGATTGGGCTGAAATTGGAACGCCAGTCGTTGTTCATCAATAGATTTATTGTTATAATTTAAAAAAGAAAAAAAATGAACAAAAATCAAAATTACATGGCAATTTTTTTTGGGGTAAGCCTTCTTGCTATCGCAAGTTTATTTGTGGTGAGTAGGCCATCCGCTCAAGTTAGTGGCGTTTATTATCCAGCAAGTAACACTGTCCTAACTGCTCCAAGATGTGGTAGCGCTCAAGAGCAAATTTTGAGCACTAAACCAACGGGAGATTCGGCGTGTTCTTCTGGTAGTGCAATTGAATATATAACCTCAGAAGGTTCTCCGCATTGGTATTGGAAATGCAGTAATGCAAGCGGAACTGTTTCATGTTATGCAATAAAAACAATTTTACCAGTTTGTGGAACTGCCAATGGTCAAACTTTCTCATTGGAGCCACTCAATAATACTCTTTGCGTGACAGGTTCGGCATCAAGTGTTGAAAAAAATAGTTCTGGGTGGAGTTGGAGTTGCAGAGGAAATAGTGACGCGATTATTTCTTGTCATGCAAATATTTCTATTCCTAGTGAATCCATGGTAATAAGCGAATCAACTTTGCTTTGTGGAACTGCCAATGGGCAGAGTTTTTCAGCTCAGCCTGCTGATAATCTGCTTTGTGCAAAAGGTTCGGCGTCAGGTGTTGAAAAAAATACTTCCAGTTGGAACTGGAAGTGCATGGAAGCTAATAGCAGTTCGTTTCAATATTGCAGAGCATCCTTGATTACAGCTTCAAATCAGCCTGTAAATAATTCTACCTTAACAACTGCAACCACAACAAGCATTCAAGAAGGTTCAACTGTAAACAGAGATGATGGAAGTGATAGTAATGATAGTAACAAAGATGAAGATGAAAAAATAATAGTAGAAAATGATATTGCAACTGCCGAAATTAAAAATACCCTAATGCCCAAAGACACAATTGTTGAAAACAGCAAGTTGGTCTCTCTGGATTCAAGTGGTGTGGAGCGCAGCGTTGTCTTGGTTGATCCAATAAAAGTTTTAGGCAAGAGTCTTTCTGCGCAAGATAATCCCAAAAAGTATGGATCTATAAATGAGACACTTAAGATTGAAAGGGTTCAATTGGAAAGTGAAAATGACGGAAAAAACAATATTGTTTTGGCTGGAAAAGCAGAGCCAAATGCTTTTGTAACTATTTTTATATTTAGTAGTGATCCGATTGTCATAACTATTAAAGCTGATGCAAATGGAAACTGGAACTATGAATTAAATCATGAATTGGAAGATGGACAACATGAAACATATATTGCCATCAGGGATGAAGAAGGTAAGATACTTTCAAAGAGTGAGCCTATAGCTTTTGTTAAAACCGCCCAAGCCGTGGACATGATTCCGGTTTCACAGCTTACAGGAAATGAATCTCCAGTAGAACGATCTTTCCAGCAGTATATCTTGATTGCCATAATAATAATGTCGGCATGTCTCGTTGTGGCTTTGGTGCTGATGGGTTTTTTAAGTCATAAGCAGAATACGAATGAAGGAATTAATTAAAAAGGGGCTTCTTTTTGTTCGGAATAATCCAACGATAATCTATTCTTTGGCCTTGATATTCGTTGTTGTGGGCGCACTTTTTGCAAACTCATATTTCATCCTGACTCGCTTTCAGGAGAATCTAGATAAAACTCTCAGGACAAAAGCTGTTTTGGCTGAGAATATTATAGGTGTCGTTGCTGAAGATTATTTTGCTGATTTGTCTCAAAATAGGGAAATTCTTCAGCAAAAGATTTCAAAAATTCAGGAAAATGACCCAGAGATTGTCGAGATGGCAATCTACAAGACCAATATTCAAAAAAAGGAATATTCGCCAATTGTTTCATCAAAAAGTGTTTTTTATCAGCAACAGGACCTTGTTGAGAATAAAAAAATCCTGGAAAATGCTATAGGTTTTGCTTTGTCTGTGGATGATGCTTTCGCATATCTCAGTAATAATGAGGGAAACAGATCTTGGAGTGTTGTCAAAGCGGTCAGGTCAGCAGATGGTTCCATGGAAGCTGTTTTATTGTTGAAATTATCCCTAGCCGAGAATGACGCCTTGGTAGGCAAAACTATTTTTCAAGTCTATTTATTTTCCGTACTGGCAATGGTGGTGGTGCTACTTTTAGTTTTTAATCATGTGAGATTGTTTTCATTTGAAGTTAAGGCAAAAAAACTTGAAGAAGTTGATAAGATGAAAGATGATTTCATTTCCATGGCTAGTCATGAACTCAGGAGCCCACTCACTGCTATTCGCGGATACATTGACTTGCTTGCAGATATGATCAAGGAGTCTGTTCATTTGGGAAGTGAAAAGAATCTTCAAAAAAAATATCTCAGCAATATTGAAATTTCAGTGGATAGATTGAATAATTTGGTGGAGGATTTGCTGGATGTTTCAAGGCTTCAACAAAACAGAATACCTTTTGAATTTAAGGAAATTAATTTAACGGAAATTGTTCATGGAATTGCAAGTGAGATGAAAGTCTTAGCCAATGAAAAGGGGATAGAGTTGAATGAATATATCACTGAGGTTCCAAATATAAAGGCAGATCCAGAAAGAGTGAAGCAAATTCTGGTAAATCTAATTAGCAATGCTATAAAATATACACCAAAAGGAAAAGTTGATGTTCAAATTAGAACAGATGAAAAAAAGGTGTATATTGTGGTTGCCGATACTGGGCTTGGAATTTCAGCTGAAAATATGAAGAATCTTTTTTCCAAATTTTATCGAGTAAAAACAATTGAAACATCCCAGATAAGCGGAACAGGTCTTGGGCTTTGGATTGCACGGGAGATTGCACAGAAAATGGGAGGAGATATTAAAGTTGAAAGCATAGTTGGGGTCGGATCTCACTTCGTATTGGAGCTGAAAAAGTAGAATTAAATAAGTTAAAATTTACCAACAGATGAATAAAAAACAAAAAATTGCCATCTTTGATATTGATGGAACAATATTCCGTAAAAACTTGGCTTTTGAATTGCTCAATGAATTGGCATGGCTCAATATTTTTCCTCATAGCGTGAGAGACAATCTCAAACATCATTATTCAAGCTGGCTTGAGCACAAGGGAACTTATGAACAATATCGTCAAGCTTTGGTGGCATTGTATGAAAAGCATATTAAAGGATGCAAAAAATCAGATGTTGAGAAAGCCAGCAAGTTGGTGGTTTCTTTTCACCAAGACAGAACCTATGTTTTTGCAGAGGAACTAATCAAGAAACTGCGTAAGGAAAATTATCATATTATTGCAATATCAGGTTCTCCAATTGAAATTGTTAAAGAATACAATGAAAAGCATTTGCATTTCGAGAAAGTATTTGGTAGTCTCTATGATATGGATGAGAAGGGTGTTTACACTGGAAAAACTGATTATGAGCCAACCCATAATAAAGGTTTGGTGCTGAAGCAATATGTTTATGAGAATAACCTGACATTGGAAGATTCTTTTGGGGTTGGGGATACTGAATCTGACGCAAGTTTCCTTGAAATCGTGGAAAATCCAGTTGCTTTCAACCCTAATGAAAATTTGAAAAAAATTGCTCAAGAAAAGGGTTGGCGGATTGTGGTTGAAAAAAAGGATGTTATATACGAAATATCGAAAATAGTAAAAGATTGCAATACCTCTTTTTAATTTTAAAAAAATCTTAATTTTTTCAGTAAATTCATATGAATAATACAGTTATCATTGTTGCTGGAGTCATCTTCGTCTTGATTGCTTATGTTATCTTTAATTGGATAACATTGACCTTCAGCGACTTTTTGGAGAAAATAGTCAAGAAAACCCTTTGGCTGTGGCTTCCATTTCATGCACTCAATAGACTTTCAAAAGAATTTTCTGAAAAATATTTGAAATAATTCCACGGTTATCATTTTTGGGTAATAAAAGGTATAAAACCCCAGGGCAAGACCTGGACCCAATGGACCTCGAGGCTTGTCTCGTTTGGCTCTCGCCAAAGCAGACAAGCCTCGAGGTCCTAAACCTTTTGATGCTGTCGCTCGCTCGTAAATGAAATTGCTATTTCATTTCTCTCGCTTCACTAAATAATAAAAAAACCACCTTTCAGTGGTTTTTTATTTTGTAACTATGAAACAGTTTACTTAACTTTTTCCATGAATTTTGCGAAAACTGTTGGGTTTTCAGCAGCCATTTGAGAAAGCACTTTTCTGTCAGTTTCAATGTGCTTTGTTTTCAAAAGGGCAATGAATTTGCTGTAAGAGATGTCAAACATGCGAACTGCATTGTTGAGGCGCAGGATCCAAAGTGCTCTGTTGGTTCGCTTCTTTGCGCGACGATCACGATGAGCATATTTTCCAGCCTTCAGGATAGCTTCTTTGGCTGCAACATAATTTTTGCTTCGACGCCATCTGAATCCTTTGGCCATCTCAAGGACATTCCTTCTTCTTTTTGATGCGGCTACACCGCGTTTTACTCTTGACATTGTTATCTGGGAGGTGATGGGAAGCCAACTTCTGAGCGTCCCGTACCAATTATCTGTTAAATTCTTATACTATATTAAAATCTGAGCCTTGAGTGTTTTTGAAAAATAAATTCTTAGGCTAGTACCGGTAGCTTTGGGAATTTGAAATTCAGGAGAACACTCATTTCAGTTATTTTCCGATTGAATATGGAAGCGCTGCTACAATATTTTTTTCATCTGCGCGAAACATTCTTTGGTCTTTTTTCTTTGCTCTTCCTTCCGCTCCAGTTTCTTTTGAATTGTAGTGGTTTTGTCCTGTTGCTCGGCGAATCACTTTTCCATTCTTGGTGATTTTAACCTTTTTGATAACTGACTTCTTGGTTTTCATCTTAGGCATCTCTTTTATATGGTCAAATTGTCATATTGTCATATTGTTGAAGAATCTTCAGCAATTTAGCAATATAGCAATATAACAATGCTTATTACGATTTATTTAATTTCTTAGTTTGTAAATGTTGTATTACTCTGTGGTTGTTGGCGCAATGATTACATTGAATCCGCCAGGGAATCGTTTGATCGGATCTTCAATTTTGTATGGCGTGGTAATTCCAGAAATAAAATCCTGCAAATTCTTTCTGGCCAAGTCTTGATGAGCTTTCTCTCTTCCTCTTAGGACTATGTCGATTTTGACCTTGTCTCCTTGCTTCAGGAATTTGTCTGACTGTGCTCTTTTGAATTCAATGTCGTGAGTGTCAGTTCTGAGGCCTAACCGCACTCCCTTTATTTCAACTTTCTTTTGTTTGGCCTTGGCAAGTCTGAGTTGCTTTGATTGTTGGTAAAGGTGCTTGCCATAATCCATCACTCGACACACTGGAGGAACAGCTTTGGGTGAAACTTCAACCAAATCCAGCATTCTTTCTTTGGCTAGCGCCATCGCATCAATGGTGGACATTTCTCCTAGTTGCTTTCCCTCATCATCGATCACGAAAACGGTGATAGCTCGGATTCCATCATTTATGCGCATTTGCGCTGGTCCAGTTTGTTGCTTTGGTTTGAATCGAAATCTTTTTCTAATTTTTTTGATGGTCCTTCTTTAAGTTCTAATAAAGAAAATAAGAGAGACATTAGTGTGGTCTTTTTAATTGCGCTTCATTTTTGTGGAGCTGATGGGAATTGCACCCATGTCCAAAATTGACAATCCAAAATCCTCT